>NZ_JABDWI010000004.1:0-457505 GCF_019685235.1 Rhizobium sp. NLR8a | reverse complement strand
CCTCGCCATGGGTGCGGCGGACGAAGACCATGGCGCCGGCCGGCGTGCAGGAGACCAGACCGGTCTTCAGGTCGCCGGTGGCAAGCTTGCCGGCATTGACGACGCTGAGGCCGTCGACATCCTTTTCAGGCAGGATGGACTGAATGATCGGCTCGCTATCGAGCGGCTTCGGCAAGGGCAATTGCACAAGGATGCCATGGATCGACGGATCGCCGTTGAGGGTGGCGACGAGGCCTGCCAGATCCTCCTGCTTGGTCTCGGCCGGCAGCGTGTGCTGGACCGACTTGAAGCCGCATTCCTTGGCCATGCGGCCCTTGGAGCCGACATAGGCGTGGCTTGCCGGATCGTCGCCGACGATGATGACCGCAAGGCCGGTGGTGACGCCGCTGCTCTTTTCCAGCGCTGCCGTCGCACTCTTGACCGTCTGAATTACCGATGCAGCTACGTTCTTGCCGTCGATTACTGTCGTCACGCGTCTCTCCGCCCTGTTTAGCGTCAATCTATGGATAGTTGACGAGCGTCAAATGCCCGCTAACGCCCTATCCTGTCGGAAAGCGGCAAGGCAATATCAAATTTGCAAGGAAATGGTTGGTTCAGCGCCGCGGTTGCCGCGTTTCCATCACATGAACACGAAGCCGGTCCCGCAGGCCTGAGATTTGGGAGCGCAGCAGTTCGACCTCGTCGACCGCAGCAGAGGCCGGCACGGGCGATGGCGGCGGAGAAGGGACGGACGCGGACGCCGGCACATCCATTGCCGGAGCCGCGACGGATTTGCGCAAGGACAGCAGGAAAGCCAGTGCGACAGCGACTGCCAGGCCTGTGGCGGCGCCGGCCAGAGCGCGGCCGGTCAGACCACTCTTTGCCGATGTCGCCGATGCCAGCGGCGGCTTCAAAACGGTGATATGGCCGTCGCCTGCCGCCGCCGATACGGATGCCGCATCATCCAGGCGCGAGCGGGCGGCATTCGCCTTTTCGCGCAGTTCGGTCAGCCGCGACAGATCGACGCCGGTATCCCGGCTCTGGGCGATCAGCATGTTGCGGCGCTCGTTCAGTCCCTTGCGCGCATCGACCGCAGCCTTGGCAGCGGCATTGGCGACCTGAGCGAGCCGGGCAAGCTCCTTGCCCATGTTCTCCTTAAGCCCATCCGTTTCGGCCTGCTGCTGCAACAGGCGGGGATGGCGTGGGCCAAGCTCAGCCGAAAGCTGCGCAAACGTCGTCCTTGCGACCGCATATTTGTCGCGCCAGTCCTGCATCGCCGGCGAGAGCATGCCGGAGGGCAACGAACCATCCAGCACGTCGGCAAGCTTCGCCGCCTTCAGCCGGTCGGCCTGCGCCTTGGCCGCGAGAATGTTCTGGTCTGCCTCTTTCAGATCGGCATCAAGCCGGTCGATCTGACGACGAAGGTCGATCGCTACCTTGACATTGCCATCGCCGCTCTTTGCCGTGAAGGCGGAAAGCTCGGCCTGAGCCTCGTCATAGGCCTTACGCAGGGTGGCGTCGGTCTCAGCGCTCCGACCTTGGCCGCTGCCTGTGGAACCGGTTTCGGCAAGCCGCGCGGCGATGCGCATGGATTTGCCACTGTCGCCGGTCGTCACCCTGACGAGAATCGTGCCGGCGGCCGCATCGGGCACGATCTCAATCGCTTGTTTCAGCGTGGCTTCGGCGCGCGAGGCCGGATCGGCGGCGGCACCGGTTCCCGAGAGGAGATCGAATGCAATGCCGAGCGCATTGGTGCTGGAACCGGCAAATTCAGGATCGCGATCAAGTTTCAACGCAGCGACCGTCGAGGCCACCGTGCGCGCGGACACTAGCCCCTTTGCCGCAGCCTGCGTGAAAGCGGCGCGGCTTGCGGCATCCGTTTTCACAGCAAGCGTCGTTTCGGCGCGGTAGTGGACAGGCGCAGCCGGCATCAGCATCGGCAGACCGGCGCCCAGGATTGTTGCGGCAGCGACCATTACCGCAAAGCCGGTCCTGCCCGCGCGGGGTTGCGGTGCCGCCGGGCGGGGCTCGACCGGTTCCTGATGACTTGCGGCCGGCAGTTCGACCGAAATTGCCGTCTCGCCGGCGGGAACCGCCGGCTCCCCATATCGTGCTGGTTCCGTCGGAAGACGATGGCCGACATCATTGGCAGCCCGGAGACGGTTGCCGAGAATGGTTTCGATGCGGTCGACGAGCGGCGCCTCGGGCGCCGCCTTCACGCGCTGCTCTTCCAGCACACGGCCGATGGCGCGCAGCAGGTCGGCTTCGGGCGGGGCGATATTCGCTCCGTTCGATCGGGACTGCCGGTAGTGATCGTCATGGGCGCGCGGCCTTGCGGCTGCGCGATCGAGAAAACTGCTTCTGGCCCTGCTATCGTACATTTGCACCACATCTCATGCACATGATGGCCAAGTTTACTCATCCGCACGCGATGCAGATGATTAAGCCACTCTAAATATTCATGGCAAAGAAATGGTTAACCGCGACCGGCAAGAATTGCGGTCCGGTTCTCGATAGCGCTGCCTGCGCGTCAAACGCGCGGGCAATTCAGGCTCAGCTCGCCTTCTTGCGATCGGCCGCCGGCTGCACGATGCTGCGGGGCTCTTCGGGATGGCCGAGAATTCTTTCGCGCCGGCGGAAGCGGTAGCGCAGCACATGAAAGAGGAAGACCGGAATGCCGACGATATAGCGCCGCCAGAGGCGCGCGGGCTCCTGTATCAGGCGATAGGCCCATTCAAGACGCATCATCCGCACCGTCTTCGGCGCCCGCGGCACGGCGCCGGAGACGAAGTCGAAGAGAGCGCCCACCGTCAGCACCAGGCGCGCATGGTCGGCGCGGATATTGTCGTGAACCCATTTCTCCTGCAGCGGTGTCCCCATGCCGACGATCAGAATATCGAGTTTCTGGCGCTCGATCTCCTCGATGACATCCGTGGAGTCGACCTTGTCGAAAAAACCGTCGGAAATAACGACAAATTCATGCCAGGGCGTGTGCTTGTGGAAATTTTCTGCCGCCGCCTCGACGACCGAGCGCTTGCCGCCGATAAGACCGATGCGGCGCGGGGCCTCCATGAAGGTGAGGAAGGCCGGGACGAAATCAGTGCCGTTCAAATTGGCGGGAAATGGCGCGCCATGGGCGATCTGCGAAGCGATGTTGAGGCCGATACCATCAGGCAGCACCAGATTGTGCGACATGATCCGGTAATATTCATCGTCCCGCAGGGCCGTCAGCATGTTATGGGCGTTGACGAAGCAAACCACGGTCTGACCGACGGGGATGGAGGCGAGCTCGTTGATGAAAACGAGGGCATCGTCCCAGCCGAGATCGCAGACCGGCAGATCGAAGATCGTCCGCCGCGACGCAAGCACCGCGAAGTTTGCAATCAAATTCATTCCTACCTCCTGCCGAGGGTGCTTCATGCGCCCGACATCCCGGAAAACAAGCCCATATTCCGCACCCCGGAGGTCTCGAAAGGACCGGTCGCGTCACGCATGGAAAGGCGTCGCCCCGATAGCGGAAACGGCGCATGCCAAGCTGTGCCACCTGATATAACAGGACGGTTTCAAACAACCCTTAGGAAAATTCCTTGGATTTTGATGCTCGTATAAGTAGTTTATTAACCAAAGACGGCCCAACGACAAACGGCGCCCGAAGGCGCCGTTTGTGCATTGATGGTCGGTTGTTCAATGGGCGAGCGGGGCCGATGCTTCCTCAGCTGGCGCGCCCTCGATGATCTTCACCGGTGCGCCGAGCTTCTTCGGCTGACCGGCCGAATTTTCCTTGACCTCTTCCTTGGAGAGATAATCAAGCTGCTCCAGCATCACGTCGGCGACATACTCGCCGCCGAGGCGCTCGTTCATGCCCTTCCTGATCTCCTCGCGAAAGGCTTTCGGGTCGAAGGATTTGATGTGGGCAAGATCGACCATCTTGTTGCCGACGAGCAGGCTGAAAAGCTCGTCGGTCGTCATCTCGGTCAGCGGCAAGGTCACGCCCTTCAGCATGTCCTTGTTCATCATGAAGGAAATGCGGCCGAGAAAATAACCGGTGATCGCGCCGTCACCGATGACCGGCACAGTGATCGTTTCACCCTTCACCAGTTCGAGCGCGCTCTGCTTGGAATCCGTTGCCGCGGGTGCCGGCGCCGTCGCCAGGTACACCGAAAAATAGACCGAGGCCAAGGTGATGGCGCAGACCCAGATACCGGTGAGGACGAGCTTGACCATCAGTTTCCACGCGTGGCGAATTGTTCCTGGGAATAGGTGCCGTCGGCGTCGGCGTCCTGAACCGCATTCTTCAGGAGGTCGGCCACTGCACGAACTGCTTCGAGATGCGCCTCGACACGCCGGGCGTTAAGAACCAGCTTCTTTTTCAGGCCGTGCAGCTGATCGAGATGGGCAGCGGCAAGCTCGGCCGGATCGGTGTCGCGGAAAAGCATCGACAGCTCGTAGAGGCAACGGCTCTTGTGGGCGTTGGAGACCTTGAGGTCGAACTGCGGATCGTTGCCGATCCGGGTGTTCTCATTGTCGATGATCATCTCGAGGCGTCCGAGAACGGATTTGATCCTGTATTCGTTCGAAACTATTTCCATTGTATCCTCGATTATGCGTCGCTTGCTGTCTTGGAGTCGGCGGTTGGCGTGCCGAAGGTCCTGCGCTGGAAGTCATCGATCATGCTGAGCGCGGTGTTGCGGTCGCGATCATCGGTCGCGGCATTGACGATCTTGCCCTCCTGACGGCGCAGCTGCTCGCTGTACATCTGCTTGGCGATGCCGATACCGTCGCCCTTCGCCATGGTGTTGCCGAGCTGCTCGGCCATCATGCCCTTCCAGATATCGCCGGTCGCGCCCTTGCCGTAGACGTCTTCGCTCTCGCTCGGCAGCATCGACTTGACGAAGTTCTGCAGCACCATGGCCTCGAACTTCCGGTAGCTTTCCGGAACCTCCTCAGTCTTGGTGCGGTTCTGAATATTGGAGAGGCCGCTCTTCTGGCCGACATGATCGAGAACGTCGACCGCATTGGAGAAGCCCTTGCCGTTCTCGGCGAGGCTCGTCGCGGCAAAGGCCGCGCGATTTGCCTTCAATTTTTCCTGGGCTGCCTGAACCTCCATGGGGTCGGCAGCTTTGACCACGTCCAGGACCAGATCACTGGGGGGCGAAATAGCCACGTTACAATCCTCTGAATTAAGATCGCAACGATTATGGTTTTTGAAGCTTGCTGGAGGCTGGCGTTGCGAATTGCTGGTCGATCACATCGTAAACGGCATTGTCGTCGGCCTCCCGACGCTCGGCGTCCAAGGCCTCTTTCAAGCCCTCTTCCAGCCGATCGGCCTTGGCGCGCTCCCGCGACAGCCGCATCTCGTGGATCTGCTGCATGCCGGTCAGCTGCTGATCCTTGATGGTGAGTCTGCCGAATCGATCGGCATAATTCTGTGAGAAAGCGTGGTGGACGGGATCCATCGAGCCGAGCGCGACGATGACGTCGTCCATCGCCGCATTGACCTCGATGCGTTGACGGCTGGTTTCCGCCAGATCGTTTTCCGCCATCCTTTCGATATGCCGTTGCACCGACAGGAGACGCTTGAGCTTCTGGGAACGGCTCTTCTCGATCATGACAGCCTCATCGCCCGATATAGATCGAACCGAAGGCTTGGCCGAACTGGCTGATCAGCGCCGCAATCGAGATGTAAAGCAGGAAGAGCCCGCCCATCAGGAGATAGGGCGTGGAAATGAAATAGACCGGGATCTGCGGCGCCAGCTTGTTGATGAAGCCGATCGAGACGTTGAAGATCATGCCGTAGATCAGAAAGGGGCTCGACAGCCGCAGCATGATGTAGGTCGTCTGCTCGAGCGTGTCGGTGAAGGAGATCAGCGTCGCGCGCATCTGCATCAGGCCGCCGAAAGGCATGGTCGTGTAGGAATCGATCAGGGCGCGGAAGACGATGTGATGGAAATCCATGATGAAGAGAATCATGATGCCGGCAAAGGTGATGAAGGCGGAAAGGCTGGTCTCGGGCGTATCTTCGATGACATCGGCCGAACCCGGCTGGGTATAGCCGACCATCATGGCGAGGATCGTCGCGGCGAATTGCATGCCGAGCGTATAGAGTCTGGCCAGCATGCCGTACATCACGCCGATCAGTGATTCGCTGAAGATTAGGCCGATATAGGTCGCGGACCCGGTGTGGACGGCGGGATAGACGGTGTCCCAAAGCAGCGGCATGACGGCGATCGACAGCGCGAGGGCAATGAAGACGCGCAGCTGCTCGGGCACGCGCGCCGAGGAAAAACCCGGAAGGACCAGCACACAGCCGCCGATCCGGCAGAAAACCAGAAACAACGCGAGAACCGTCCCTTGCGGGTCTGTTATCATGAAATCGAGCCCAAAATTTTTATTTCGATGCCCTTGGCCAATTCGACATGCGACAGGACCGGGAGCGTGGCGAACAGCCTTTCGATTATCATGCGCACATAGGAGCGTGTTTCCGGCGACGTGACAAGGGCGAACGGCAGGCCGCGATCCATGAACTCACGGATAACTTTGCTGGCCTGCTCGCTGAATTCCTCCAGGCTGCGCGGATCGATGTCGAATTCGATCACCTCGCCCTTGGCATCGCGCTTCAGCGCCTGGTGGAAGGCGAGATCCCATTTGCTGCCGAGGCGCAACACACGCAATACGCCATTATCGGCGAGATCGCCGCAGAGCTGTTGGGCCATGCGGATGCGGACATGCTCGACGATCTGCTCGGTCTTCCTGACATGCGGGGCTAGCTCGGCCACCGCTTCGAGAATGAGATGCAGGTTGCGGATCGACACCCGCTCGGCAAGCAGGAGCTTGAGCACCGCCTGCAGGCCGGAATAGGACATGTGCGACGAGCAGATCTCATCGGCGAGCTTCTTGTATTCCGGGTCGAGTCGATCGATCAGCACCTTGACGTCCTTGTAGGACAGAAGCTGCGGCAGGTTGTTGCGGATGACCTCGCTCATGTGCGTGAGCACGACGGAGACGTTGTCGATCGGCTGGAAGCCTTCGCGTTTCAGATCGTCGGCGAAGTTTTCGAGGATCGAGACGGCCGGCATGCCGAAAGCGGGTTCGCGGATTTCGTCGCCGGGAATACTGGGCTTGCGACCGGCGCCGGTGACGACGAGGACTTCGCCGACGCGCAGCAGATTGGAGGCGACCGTCGTGCCGTGGATGCGGATCTGATAAGACTTCTCGGCGATGGCGATGTCGTCCGTGACCTTGATTTCCGGCACCACGAAACCGTATTGAGTGGCGAACTTCTTGCGCATCTTGCCGACGCGGAACGCCAGCTCCTGGTGAGCGCCGAGCAGGCGGGTCGACACCATCTTGCCGAGTGCGAGTTCGATCTCCGAGGTGCGTAGCACCGACTTGACCGAATCCTTCTCCAGCTCCTTGCTCTGGACGACCTTCTTTTCCTCCTGTTCGCGACGAAGCTTATTTTCAGCCTCGACCTGCCGCGGAATGAACCAGGCACCGAAGGCGAGAAGACCGCCGAGGACGGTGAAGGGAATGGTCGGCAGGCCCGGCATCAGGCCGAGAACGAACATCAGCACGGCCGAGACGGAGAGCGCGCGGGGATAGCCGCTCAGCTGGTTGACCACCGCCTGGTCGGTGGAGCCGGTCGTGCCGCCGCGCGACACGAGAAGGCCGGCCGCGAGCGAAACGATGAGGGCCGGCATCTGCGAGACGAGGCCGTCGCCGACGGAGAGCTTGACGAAGACGTCGGCCGCTTCGCCGATCGGCATGGCGTGGCGGAAATAGCCGATGATGATGCCGCCGAAGACGTTAATCGCGGTGATGATGAGGCCGGCGACGGCATCGCCGCGCACGAATTTCGACGCACCGTCCATCGCCCCGAAGAAGGAGCTCTCCTCCTCGAGCTCCTTGCGCCGGCGCTGGGCTTCCTTCTCGTCGATAATGCCGGCCGAGAGATCGGCATCGATCGACATCTGCTTGCCCGGGATGGCGTCGAGGGTGAAACGCGCGCCGACTTCGGCGATACGCGTGGCACCCTTGGTGATGACGATGAAGTTGATGGTGATGAGGATCAGGAAGACGATCAGACCGATGACGAAGTCGCCGGACATGACGAGACTGGCGAAACCGGCAATGACGCCGCCGGCCGCATCGTGGCCTTCATTGCCGTGGGACAGGATGACGCGGGTCGTCGCGATGTTGAGCGCCAACCGTGTCATCGTCGCGATCAGCAGAATGGTCGGAAAAGACGAGAAATCGAGCGGCTTCTGGATCCACAGCGCGACCATCAGGATCAGCACCGAGAAAGCGATCGAGAAAGCCAGGCCCATATCGATCAGGAACGGCGGGATCGGCAGGAAGAGAATGCAGATGATGCCGATGATGCCGAGGGCAAAACCGATATCGCGCAGGCTCGGGGCGACTTTCGGAAGGGGGAGTGCAGGTGGTTGCGCCATGACGATTCCGTCTCTTCATGAGAGGAGGCGGACATGGGTCCGCCCAATTCGGATCGAGAATTAAATGGCGAAGCTTGCGCGAAGGTGGCTCAAAGCGGTTCAGCTTTTCATGAGGCGTAGAACCGCTGCGCAGTTTTGCGGGAATTGCTTAGAAGCCGGTCTGGATGCGCGAAAAGACGAGATTGGTGAAAATGGAGATTTGCGAGCCGACGAAAGGGGCGGTGATTCCGACCACGACCAGCACGGCGACAATCTTCGGCACGAAGGTCAGTGTCGCTTCCTGCACCTGGGTCAGCGCCTGAATCAAGGCAATGACGAGACCCACCACCATCGCGGCGAGAACCGCCGGACCGGAGGCAATCAGGACCGTCCAGATTGCGGCCTGGAACAGATCCAATGCATCAGCTTCATTCATCTGAAGGCAACCTCATATCGCCTCGAAGCAGCCCCGCTATAACAGGGCTGCGATTGATCGGCATTAGCGCGCTCCTGGCGCCCCTTGCGTCAGGAGCCGCTGCTCGGCGCCTCGTCGGCAACAGTGATTCCCGCCTGCACGAGTATCTTATCGCCATCCGTGGTCGTCGCAATGATGCCGTCGGAATAAACTTTGACGGAATCAATGACGCCTTTGACGGTGCCGTCGGCGCTTTCCATATATTTGCCGACATAGCTGCTGGCCTGGGTCAGGCTCGAGCTTGCCAGAAGCGTATCCAGCTTGGTGTTGGTCTGGATCGTCTGCTCGACCTGCGAGAAGGTCGCAAGCTGAGCGACCTGCTCACTTGCATCCATCGGATCGGTCGGATCCTGGTTCTTCATCTGCGCAATGAGCAGCTGAAGGAAATTGTCGTAGTTCAGCGTCGCCTTCTGGGTCGAGCTTGACGTGCCGGTCGAGGTCGAGCTCGTCACTTTTGACGTTGCATCTACCGCCATGGTGCGATCTCCCTGCGGATCTGCTCGACCATCGTCGGCGGCAGTTCGTGGTTGTTGAGAATATTGTCTTCGATGGCGTAGAGACCGCGGATCGCCTTCAGCGCGTCGAAGGCGCGGCCGGTCGACACAAGTGCGTCGATGCGCTTCAGTTCGGCGAGGATCTCTTCGTTCTTGAAGCAGGTGAGCAGCATGGTGATCGACTTGCGGAACATCGCCGTCGAGTGCTCCTTGCCCTCGGGGTTGATGAGGATCATCTGCGCGATGAAGTAGAGCTGGCGCAGGGGCGTCGTCGCACCTTCCGGCTGGAGGACGTGATTTTCGAGAAGGAACGTCACATCATTCAGGAATTCCAGCGCGACCTTGCGGTCGACACGCAGGACGGCGCCGTTGATGAAGATTCTTTCCCCGGCTTTCAGAGAAATGCGTAGTGTACTTTTCATTTAAGTCCATCCCTGATGATGGTGGTAACGTCGATGATGCCCTGGTAGTTATTAGACAGACGTTTTCTGATCCTGTCGCATTCCTTCAATATCCAGATCGCAATCGAGATGAGGTTGGCCCTGAGCTGGACATCCAGCTGGTTTTCCGGATGTTTCAGATCCTCGATAAAGCTGATCCACACCCGGCGCGTATAAAACAGGGCTTCGATGGCTTCCCGGCCGTATTTTTCCTTGTCGCGCGCCAACGACAGCAGCTCTATGGACCGGTCAAGAACCTGCCATTCCCGCTCTTTCGCGTCGGCCACCGAGTCCTGCATGACTTCGGCATATGAGAACTGATACATTCATGCATCCTTCTTTATTGCGCGCCTTTGCTCATCAAAGGTAGTTCACGAGACTCAACTGCTGGATCTTCGAGACGATCGTGTAAGCGGTCTCAAGCTGCGTTTCCAAAGTCTTGACGAGAGTGGAGGCTTCGTACGGATCGACGCCCTGAAGATCGACCAGCTTGTTCTTGATAATGTTCGACTGAGCGTCGAGAGCGTCGTTGGACTTCTTGACGCGCTCCTGGGAGAGGCCGAGCTGGCTTGCCTGCGTCACGAGACCGCTCGTGGCCTTGGCCGTGTAGCTGATGGCCTGCTTGGACACCGTCGTCATTGCATCGGTGCTGAGGTTCTGGCCGAGCAGCGCGGTGGTCATGACCGAAGCAAGCGCCAAATAGCGCATGCCTTCGGAATTGGCATTGGTCGAAGATTCGATCACTTCCGAGTTGCTGATGCGGCTCGTCATGTTCTGGCTCGACGCCTGCGACCAGCCGGTCCCCGCAGCCGTCCAGTTCGCTTCGCTGAACATCGGTTCGACCGTCGACGTGATGAAGGTCTCCATTTCAGCGCCGGTGAGGTCGCTGACCGCTTTCGGCGGGATAAGGCCGGCTGCATAAGTGTTCAAAGCGGTAACGATTGCCGTACTGGTTGCGGTCGTCTTGTCGGTCAGCGGCTGCACGTCGGTGTTGATGCCGGAGAACAGATATTCCCCGTTCACCATGGTGTTGGCCGTATCCATCATGGTCGAAAGTGCGCTGGTGGCCGACTGAATGGCGACGGTTATGCTGCCCGGATCGTGGCTGCCCTGCAGCGCCGTCAGCTTCGAAACGAGGCCATCGCCAACGTCCTTCATCTTGGAAAGACCGAGCTGCGAGGATTCCATGCGTGCGCTGACGAGCGAATTGCTTGCTTTGATCGAGTCTATTCTGTCGGTCTCGCGGGTGAAATCCACGCTCCTGGCCGCATTACCGCCGAGCGAGATGCCGATGTCTGCATAGACTCCCGTCGTTGCTTCCATCGTCGCCTTCGTCATCTGGTTCTGCGCCTGACGGATCGTCAACCGCATCGCATTCTGAATGGCCGAACTTGAAATAAATGAGCTCTTCATGGCTTAACTCGCGATATCCAGCAATGACTTCAACATTTCGTCTACGGCGTTCAGAATCTTGGTCGCCGCTTTGTAGGACTGCTCAATGTCGAGGAGCAGCGTCAGCTCCTCGTCGAGGTTGACGCCGGTCTCATTGGAATAGGCTTCGTCGGAGCGCGACAGTGCCGCCGAAGTGTTTTCGGCCGCCGTCGTTGCGTTGCTGCGGTACTGCTCGAGCCAGCCGAGTGAATTCGTGGCATATTCCATGATGCTCACGTTGGAATCGATGCCCGTCGTGGCGTCGAAGCCGACCGGCGCTCCAGCTGCCGGGTCGAAATCCATGTCGGATGTCATCGCCGTATAAAGGCGGTCGAGCTCAGCCGTATAACCGCTGACGCCTGACGTATTCAGGACGACGCCGGCGGCGTTGACGCCACCATCGCGCAGACGCATCGGATCGCCGCCCTGTGAGGTGATTACGCGGGTGCTGACCGTGATGGTCGACGCCATGCCGGCGACCGCGGTGGCGCCAGTATCTACCGTGCCGCCGCTCCAGGTGAAGAGGCCAGGCACATAGGCCGGGGGGCCTGCCGTGTTCTGCTCCTTGAAGAGCGAGACGAGGCCACGGGCGATTTCGTCGAGTTGCTTCTGGAAGTTGGGGGCGATCTCGTCGCGAATCTGCAGGAGCGACTGGAGGCTTCCCTGCCCCGTCGTTGTCGAACCCTTGCCGAGCGGCAGCGCCACGCCGTCGATATAGACAGAATTGCCGACCGTGGTGGCGGTATAGATATCCTGGGACTTGAACGTCACCTTGCGCGGGATCGTCTCGAAGAGGATCGTTCCGTCCGGCGTGCTCAACACCATGTCGTTGTTGTCGCGCGTCGTCGCGCTGACGCCGACGATTTGCGAAATCTGCTTCAGAACTTTCTCGCGTTCATCGAGAGCGCCGGATGCATCCGTACCGGAGGCGGTGGCGGTCTTGACCGCATTGTTAGCCTTCTCGAACTGGCTGAGGAGCGTATTCAGCGTATCGACGGCGGTGGTGATTTCCTTGTCGGCGTTGGCGCGAACGTCCTGAACGGACTGCGAGGCATTGTTCAGCGAGTTGGCGACGTCCTGGGCGGCGGTGACGGCGCCCTGCGCGGCGACTGTACTGCCGGGCGTGGTGCGGAACGCCTGGAGCTTCTGCTGGAAAACACCGAGATAAGTGGACGGCGACGTTTCGTAGTCGTTGCCGCCCATGATCGATTTGAGGTCTTCGAGACCGCCCAGCAGGGTCTGCTGGGCACTATCCTGAGAGGAGGTCTTCAGATACTGACGCAGTAGGGCATCTTCCTGTGCCCGGTTGATCTTGACCACCTGCGCGCCGTTGAGTGACGTGGTGAGCATCGCCTGTCGGCGCACGTAATCCTTGTTGCCCGCATTCGAGATATTGTTCGATACGACACTGCTCTGCGTGCCGGTATTGTTGAATATGTTCTGCGCGGTATTCAGTGCGGACGTGAGCGACATGGCTTAGCCGTTACCTTACTTATCTCTTGAGGTTGACGAGGACGTCCATGATGTCGGACCCCGTCTGAAACACTTTCGAATTGGCGGTGTAGCTGCGCTGCGCTTCGATCATCTCGGTCAGTTCGCCGGCGAGATCGACGTTCGAACCCTCGAGAGCACCTGATTTGATCGTGCCGAGCCCGTTGGTCTGCGGGAAGCCGGTGACGGTGACGCCCGATTGTCCGTTGGCGCTGTAGACGTTGCCGCTCATCAGCGTCAGCTTGTCGGGGCTTGCAACGTTGGCGAGCGGAATGCGGTAAAGCGGCTTGGTGCTGCCGTCTTCATACTTGGCGTAGACGATGCCGTCGCCGTCGATGGTGACGTCCTTGACCGGGGTCGCCGCCTGACCGTTCGGCGTACCGGTGCCGGAAAAGGCGGCGCCGAGTTGAGTAAAGCCGGAGAGATCCATTGCTATCGTCTGGCCGGTGGTCGTATCGTTGATGCTGAGGGTGCCGCCAGTGAGCATCTTGCCGTCACGGTCAAAGGTTAGCGATCCCGATCCGACAGCGCCACCGGCGCTGTACGGAAATGAAGTTGTGCCACCCGTCGCCGCGTTGGCGTTGCGAAAGACTGCAACCTCCCAAGTCGCAGCGGTACCGGTTGCCGGCGGCGGCGTAACCACCGAGGTCTTCGTGAAGTAGAAGTCGTACATCACCTTGTTGCCGAGACGGTCATAGGCGACCATCGAGACCTTTTTGGTGTCGGCGGTGGTGGTCGCGAGGTTTGCGCTTGGAAGGGTCGCCGGGGCAACCGGCGCGACGTTGGCGTTGGAATCAAGGTTCCCCTTGAAGACACCTGATGTCGACGCGATTGCGGTCAGACCATCCTGATTGACGTTGACGGGGACGAGGCCGTCGAAGCCGTTGACGACGACGGCAGGAGCGCCGGAGTCGTAGGAATAGCCCATCAACTGGAAGCCGGCGGCATTGACGAGATTGCCTTCGTCGTCCTTCTGGAAGTCGCCGGCGCGGGTCAGAACCGGTGTGCCGTCAGGCCCTTGGACAATGAAGAAGCCGTCGCCCGAAATCGCAAGATCGGTGGAGGAGGTCGTGTAAGAAATATCGCCTTGGTCGGAGACCGCCTGGCGCACGGAGGTCTGAACGCCGCCGGAGTTGTAATTGCCGCCCGAGGAGGGGAGAACCAGCGAGGAGAAGCTCGTCGACACGGCCTTGTAACCGGTGGTGTTCACGTTGGCAATGTTGTCGGAGACGGTGCTGAGGCGGTTTGCCTGCGCGTTCATGCCCGACACTGCCGTCTTCATGCTGCCGAAAATGCTCATCTGAAAACCTCGTTTTACCTGTTAAACTCGAGAGTATTTGTCGGGCCTTGCGTGAAGCTGTCTGTGATGGCGAGCAGCGAGGCCAATCTCGAGGTTCAGCCGGACGCCGCTGTCCGGCCGGAAAAATCAGGCCCAGTCGATGCAGTAGCCAAGGAAGCGCTTGGAATCGACCGGATCGACACCGAGCTTCTTGCGCAGCTTCTTGCGCAGCTTCGAGATGTGGCTTTCGACGACGTTCTCCTCGACCTCCTCATCGAAGATGCCGTAGATGGCGTTGAAGATCTGGGTCTTGGTGACCCGGCGACCGCGATTGGCGATCAAATATTCGAGGATGCGGCGCTCGCGCCGGGGAAGCGCGAAGACTTCGCCGTTGATCTCGGGGTCACGACCATCCGAGAAGACACGGATGCCGCCGATATCGGTGTAGTTGGCGATCGCCTTCAGCCGGCGCCGGATCGCGGCCGCCCTGGCGAGGATTTCGCGGGGATGGACAGGCTTGCGTACCACGTCGTCGACGCCGCAATCGAAAAGCGCAAGGGTGTTTTCGAGCGAGGGCTGGTCGCTGACCGCGATCACCGGCGCCATCGAGCGGTCCCGGATCGCCCGGGGCAGCTCGAAGCTGCGTTGGCCCTGACCGATCAAAAAGGCCTCGACCGCCGCAATATCCGAATCGGCAGCGGTCTGTACCCACTCGCCGAATTCCGATGGATCAAAGCCGGTGGAGGGAATGCCCTCCCGGCCAAACAGGGATGTGTATCCGTCTTTCACGAGCTCACGCTCATCAACCACTACGATCATTCGTCCGCCTCCGAATCAGTGTGGCACTTCGATGATCTATGGGTACGAATCGCACGAATCGGCGACAACTCGTTAAAGTGAATGGCGGAAATTAATAATTGATTAAGACCCGCGTTGCGATTTGATCTACATCTAGTGGCCTGGCTCGGATATCCACACAAAAGTTTCGTGGAAAAGTTAACGAGCAGTTAAATGTGACTTGCACGTCGATTTGACGCCGGATTCCTGCCACATTATGACACAGTTCCGTCACAATTTGGCACTTCCATTTTTGGTTGAATTAATTTTGGCAGAAGTTACTCGCATTGGGAGTCCATTTGCCATAGCCCGTGGCCACCAAATTGGCGATGACGCGACAGACATATTGCTTCTGCGCCGGGTTGTTATTTGGCCCTGCATGGTATCTGGCTACCGCCATTGTCCACGTCTCATGACGGTCATGCAGGTTGCGGAGAAACTTCGCCGCATATTCGACGTTGCGATGCGGATCGAACATATCTTCGGCGGAGGCGAAATTCTCGCCATGATAATAGTGATTGATCTGCATGCATCCGATGTCGATTAGCTTCGCCCCGCTTCTTCGGGCGACATCGAACTGCCTCATCGCATCCTCTTCCGAAGGCGGAAAAATCGCCCTGCCTTCGACGTTCATGGCATAGGGATAAAGTGAGCCCTTGCGACCGGTCTCCGTCAGCCCAACCGAATAGAGGATGCCTTCCGGGATGCCGTATTTGACCGCAGCCGACTGGATTTCGCGTTCGCAGGCACCGGTGGAAGCGGCTGCCTCAGAGGTAAACGCCGCCAGCGCTGCTGCTGCGAGCACCGCCAGCAAAGACGTCTTCGATACCGGTCTCGCCTGCGCCATTGAAGCCTCCATCCGTCCGCTGCGCCACCTGATTGTGGCGCTCGCGCGCCTCGCTGCCCTGCCCTTGCTGCGGCAGCGACTGCTGCTGGGAGGCCTGCCCCTGGCCGTCGGCCTGGTTGCCAACGTCGGCCCGCTCGACGGGGGCCAGGCTGATGGTAACGTTTTCGACCGCATAGCCCTGGCTGCGCAGAGATTCGAGAATCTTGCCGTGATCTTCCTTCAGCTGCCGGTAGGCTGTGCCGGTTTCGACCTTGAGGTCGACGTTCAGGGCGTCGCCAGCCAGGCGCATGGTCGCCGTCACCAGGCCAAGATCGATCGGGTTCATCTGGATCTTCAGCGTATTGACCACCTTGCCGGTGCTCGTCCATTCCGCCGCGTTGGAGAGCGCCGAACTCGGCTGCATGGCGCGCGCCCATTCGGAGTCACCAGCGAGAGCCGCGGTGACCGCGGCGGAATTGGTGTTCTGCGCCAAGCCGATATAGCGGCGCGATTCGAGGACCGAGACGTTTTCGACATCGGTCTTCTTCGCACCGTCCTTCGGCCCGGCCTGTTCCGCGCCGCGGTGAACGTCCATCGACACGCCGCGGCCATCGGCGCGACTGATCCGGAACGTCCGGCCGTCGGCGGCTTCGGTGTTCTCGGCGCCGGGAACCCTGATATCATCAGCCTTGACGCTTTCGACATTGCCGCTGACGACCGCCAGGGCGTCGGATGCGTGCCCGCTCGTTTTGGCGTCGACACCAACGGTCGTCTTCTCGGCAGATCCGGCCTCGCCGGTCTTGGTGAGGGCTTGATGGACGGCTGCCACGGCTGGCGAAGCCGTGCCATTGGCGGCCTCCTGCTTCAGCAGCCCGAGCACATCGGAAATGCCGCCGTCATCGGCCTCACTGTCCGTATCCGCATCTGTTTTCGGGATCTCCGCCTTGACGCGCTTGACGCCCTTGGCCGCCTGCGCGGCCTCGTCGGCGGATTGATCCTCGGCATCGAGCTTGCCGACGCCGACCGGCGGTTTGAGCCCATCCTTTGCAGGTCTTGCCGCGGCCTTTTCGACATTGGCGATCGTCTCCGGCTGCACCTCGGCCTGTGCCTTGAGCGCGGCGCCGCCGAGATCGATCAGCGGTTTGGCGCCGCTGCGGCTGCGGATCGTTCGTGTCACTTTCCCTGGATCGCCATCGGCGACACTTTGATCCGGCTGCGCATCGTCGGGCGCGTCGTCGAAGGCGCTGCCGCCTGTCTTGGCAAGCACATCGGAGAAGCCGCCCTGCTGACCGGTGGCATCGCCCTTTCCAGCCTTGGCGGATTTCGCGGCCGCAGCCGCCTCCGCACCAGAGGCTCCGCCCGAGACGCTCAAATCCATCATTGTTCGTTGCCTTCCTGCGCCAGCAGACCATCGATCTCGTCGAGCTTGGACCGGCTGGTCGTCACAAATGCGTTGAATGAGGAGTCGGTATCCTGGCTCTGGCCAGTCGATGCCACACCTCCCGGAACAGGCTCGGGAGGCGCGCTTGGCGTCCCCGGTTGCGTGGCTATCGCAGCAGCCTTTTCAGAAGTGATTTCTTGATGAGAAGTGTTAGGATTGGATGCTTGCGTCAAGCTTGCCGGATCCGGCGCACGCAGGATCTGCTCGGCAACGGACCGCGCCGCCGCCTGCAGCGCCTGATCCCGCGGCGAAAGCGTTTCACCATCGATGTCGCTGACGTTCTTCGCCGCCTGGTCGATATCGTCCGTCGGAAGGCCGGCCATACCGCCATAAAAATCTGCCAGCGGGCCGAAGGCATTGTCGGTACCCGCGCTAAGCAGCTGCACATGTTCGACCGCCATGCGCGCCAGCTCAGGCTTGCCCGCTATCGCTGCAGCGCGGGCGATGCGCAGATAGACCTCGCGCTGGCGCGGGGCATCCATGAAGGAGAGGATATCGACGACATCATGCGGTTTCACATCGTGATCATGGGCGACGACGAGCTTGACGAAAAGATCGGCGAACTGGCTAGCATAGGGCGAATGCAGGAAGCGTCTGGCATAACGCTGCGAATAGGCGAGCCCCTTGTCGAGCATTCCCTTGTCGACGCAGATGGCGAGGGAACGGCGCAAGGCCGCCTCCTCGACAATCGTGCCCGGCGCGGCCAGACGTGCCTGGTCGTAGAGGCCAAGCGCATCTGTCGGTTTGCTGGCGATCATCACGTTGCCGCCGATCAGCGCCAGGTATGGACCGATCTTCTTGTCGCGATATTCCTTAGCGGTTTCCTCCAGCGTCTTGGCGACGAGCAGCCCCTTGCCCGTCAGATATTTGCGCAGCACATCGGTGACGCGGTTGTCGAAATAGCCGTTGACGTCATGGGCGATCAGATATTCGAGCGTCTGGGGATTGCCGCCGCTCATCGTATAGATCAGCGCCGCATCGACATTGCGGTCGTCATCGAAAATCTTTGTATCGGCCGTTCGCAGCCGTTCGTCGATGGTTCCCAACATGAAGCGCTGCATTTCGCCGGCCGAATGATCGCCGGCGACGACGGAATCCTGTACGAACTGCAGCGACCGCAGCATCTTGTACGGCGCAAGATCGTCCGGATCCTGCGCTTTGCCTGCGGCAGGCGAAAGCATCGCCAGGCCGAGGGCCATAAATCCGACGTAGCGATGCTGCCGACGCGCCATCCGACTATCCCTATTCCGCCTGCACCAGGATCTCGATCCGACGGTTGGCCGCATTGAACGGGTCGGCGGGAAGCTTCAGCCGACGGTCGGCGAAACCGGAGACCTGGGAGACGCGCGTCTCGTCCAGCCCGCCGCGCACGAGCATGTAATAGGCGCTCTGGGCGCGATCCATCGAAAGCCGCCAGTTCTCGTTCTGCCCGCCCTTGTATTGGCGCCCGTCCGTGTGGCCGCGGACGGCGACTGCGCCCCCCCTCTCCTTCAGGATCGTCCCGATCTTTTCCATGGCGAGCACCATCTCCTGGCGCGGAACGGCCGAACCGATATTGAACATCGAATCGTCGTTCTGGTCGGAGATGCTGACCAGCAGGCCGCCTTCGGCTGCCGTCACTGTCAGGCCTTCGGCGAGCTTGCCGGCAACACCGCCGATCTGTTGCGCGATCTCCGCCTGAAGCTGTTCGGCTTCCTTCTTCTGCTGCTCGGTCCCAGCCGCGCTCTTGTCGGCTTCCTTCTGATGCTCGACGTCCTTCCGAGCTTCCGCCTTCTTCTCCTCAGGCGCCCTGCCATCCGTCGCCTTGCCGTCCCTGGTCTCGGCGGGGCCGGTCGTTTCCTTGGTCTGCTTGGCTTCCTTGGCGGGCGCTTCCTTAGCGGGCTTCTGATCGCTCGCCAAAGGCACCGGCTTCATATCCTCTGCCTTGGCGATCTCCGTCGTCTCGCTCTCGGCCGCCTGCTCCTCGCTCTTGCCGGGCGGCAGGGGTTTTCCGGCCGTTGTCACCTCCACCTGCTTCGTCCAGAAATCCGGATCGAAGGGATCGCGATAGGCTTGACCGCCATCGGCGCCGGTGGCAGGGCCGGAATCGGCCGCGCCGCCATCGCCCTTGGCGCTGACATTGGCCTGCTGGCCGACCTCCTGGGCGATCTCGGCGAGTACCGAATAAGGATTCTCGAAGAAATCGGCCTCGGAATAATTGGTCTGGTCGCCTGAGGTCGATGTCTGGTCGTCACCATCGGCGGCGGACTTGCCCTCGGTCGGATTATCTTCCTTCTGTTTCGACTTTTCCTTCTTCTCCTCGCCCTCGGCATGGTCGACAGGCTTCTTCAGGCCTTTCTCGGTCGGCTTTTCGTCGGCAAGCTTGATCGGATTGAAATAGGTCGCGACCGCGGCCTTGGTCTCCTCGTTGGCGGCGTTGACCAGCCACATGACCAGGAAGAATGCCATCATCGCTGTCATGAAGTCGGCATATGCAATTTTCCACGCACCGCCGTGGGCACCATCGTGATCACCGCCGCCATGCCGCTTGACGATAATGATCTCGTTTCTGCCGTGGTGATGGTTTTCGCCGTCGCTCATTCGAGAACTTTCTTCAAGCTGGCCGCCCAGGCGGACATTCGGGTGACGATGACGGATTCACCGATTTCGACGGCTAGATCGACATCGTCTGCCTCGATGTGCCGAACCGCGGCAGCATGTTCGCCGAGCTCGGCCTTCAATATGTCGAAGAGGCTGGTCGGACCCCTGACGACGATCGGTCCGGCCGCGCCTTCGAGAATCGCTTCACGCAGCAAAGCGGCGAGACTTTCGGCAGCCTTCGCCGCAAGCGCGTCCGTCACGACGGGCGCAATGGCCGTGGCTGCGCCAGCGCTGACCAGCTGAGCGACTTCTTCGGCGATATCGCGGACGCGGGATGCAATGACCGCCGCCGCCTCCACTTCATAGCGAATCTTCAGTTCCTCGAGCGCGCGCGCATGGGCCTCGGCCAGAGCGCGCGCCTCGCTTTCGTATTTCTCGGCCAAATCAGCGGTCGCCGCGGCATGGCCTTGCGCATAGGCGTCACGCCGCTCCGCCTCGAGGTCGACCGGCGGTTCGCTCGGCGGCTCCGGAAAAACATCTCCGGCCAAATCGTCGATATCGATGATCGGCCCTGACGGCTTCGGTTCGCCGAAGTCCTTCAAATACCGAGAAAGCGAAATGCTCATAGAAACCATCCAGCGTCCGGGAGACGTGCGGCATGCCCGCCCCCGTTCAAAATGACCTTGTGCGCGACATGTCCTTCGCAGCGAACAAGGGCTTGACCTTGCACCGGCACGATTTTCGGACGATGCCTTCATGCCGGAAACTAGGAAGTCAAACTTGCGCGAAGATGAATGGCGCCGCCGCCATCAGTGATCACGCCCAGCTCTATTCCAGCAGAATGAGGATCTTGCTCGCTGCCGTGTTGAGGATCGAGATCGCTTCGACGGCCATCTGCTTCTGGGTTTCAATCGCCTTCTGGCGGATCGAAGCCTCATCCATATCGGTATCGACGAGCGCGCCGACGCTTTTGTCGATCGAATCCGACAGATCAGCGGCGTAATCGATCTGATCGTCGATACGCGTCTTCATCACACCGATGGAGGCTGCCGTCGTCGTCAGTGAGGAGAACAGGGAGTCGGTCACATCGAGCATGTCGACGAGCTGGGCGTCGGTGGTGTTCTTGCCGATCGCGATTTCGCTGCCCGTCGCCGGCGTGGTCGAACCGGCGTCCAGCAGGTAATAATTCCGCGGTCCGGTGCCGCTGTTGTTGATCGCCTGGGCGTCAATCGCCTTGGTGAACAGGCCACCGCTCGCATTGTTCTTGTCGATGAGGATGGTCTGCGACGAAGGGAAGTCGATGGTCTGGGCCTGGTATTCGCCCGTCGAGGCGCGCACGAAGCCTGAAATGACCGACCATGCCGGCGGCGCGGTCTTGTCACTGTTCAGCAACCAGTTCTCGCCTGCAAACGACGTTGATTCGACAACGGTCTTCAGCTGCTCCTTATATTCGCTGATCTCGGCATTGATCTTGTCCTTGTCGGTGCCGGGCTCTCTTGCAGCAACCAGCTTGGCGCGGATCTGGCTGACGAGATCGAGCGCCGAATTCATTGCCGTGTAGGTCGCATCCACCTTGGCAGCGCCGAGACCCAGCGCATCGCCGATCGTGCCGAGATTGGTGCTATCCGAGCGCATGACAGTGGCGACCGACCAGTAGGAGGCATCGTCTGCGGCCGTCTCGATCCGATAGCCCGAAGAAACTTGCTGCTGGGTCTGACTGGCTTCTTTGTTGATGCTGCGCAGCACCGCAAGTGCATTCACCGCGGCCGCGCTGGTAATCTTAACGGTCATCGACAGGGTCTCGGAATAAGATGAAAGGGCAGGCCGGATTGCCGGCGGCGACTGAAGTGGCCTCATGCCTCCGGCGAAATTTCACCGGCGCGTCGCAAAAGCAAATCAACTCAAGGCGAAGTTAACTCGATATCAACTTGTTGGGCAAGAGCGGCGCCGCGAGCGCGACATTCGGATTGCCTCGCAAGTCAAACCATTGTTGTCAAAGAAAGAACCGCGCCGTTTCGGGCGCGGTCCGGAAGGTTTTCTGCTTGCGGCCGAACGGCGGCGCAAGATTCGGTCCAGCTTCAGCGGCTGATTTAGCTGCGGAACAGCGTGAGGATGTTCTGAGCGCTGGAGTTGGCGATCGACAGCGACTGGATCGCCAGCTGCTGCTGGGTCTGCAACGCCGTCAGCTTGCTCGATTCCTCTTCCATGTCAGCATCGACGAGGCGGCCGACGCCCGAATCGATCGAATCGGTGAGCGCTCCGACGAAGTTTTCCTGCAATTCGATACGCGTCGAAATCGAACCGAGTTGCGATGCAGCCTTGGTCATCGCTTCGAGGCCGGCCTCAATCGAGGTCAGGGCCATGGAAATCTCAGCCGAACCGAAGGTGCTGATGTCCATAGAGTAGATCGAACCGATCGTGCCGTAGGACGTGCCGATAATGCCGGAACTCGTCTCGATCGTACCGGTCGAGGTCATGCCGAAAAGAACATTGCCCGTAGAGCTCGTGTCCAGGACGTAGTCCGTCGTCTTGACCGAGACGTTGCCGTTTCCGTCGCGGACGAAGGTCGACACGACGCTCTTGGTGCCGTCGGCACCGGCGACCCAGTTTTCACCGGAGAAGGAAGCCGACTGTGCGATGCTGAGCAGCTGCTGCTGCAGCTGACCGATTTCTTCCTGGACCTTGGTCTTGTCGACGCCCTTTTCGGTTGCGGCAACGATCTTCGCCTTGATCTCGCTGATGACGTCAATGGCGCTGTCCATGGCGGAGTAAGCGGTGTCGACCTTGGCGGCGCCTAGACCGAGAGCGTCGGACACGGCCGAAAGCGCCTTGTTGTCCGAACGCATGGTCGTTGCGATCGACCAGTAGGCGGCATTGTCGGCAGCCTTTTCAACACGATAACCCGACGAGACGTGGTTCTGCGTGTCTTCGAGGCTGTCGTTGATTCCGCGGAGTGTCTGAAGAGCGGCCATTGCCGCGACGTTCGTCAAAATGCTGGTCATGAAATGATTGCCCCTTGTTGGCATCTGGGAAAAAGGGACATTCCGGAATGTTACCGGGAACGGGGATCAGCCTCATGCCTGTTAACCGGTTGTTAATTTCGGTTAACCCGCCGTCTCGTTGAGCTGAGAAGACAACATTATGGTTAATCAATCGTTAACGGAAATAAGAAAGCCGCGCTTCGTCGAAGCGCGGCTCGGCACGAGGTGCCCGCCGGAGACCGGCGGGCCATATTTTCCGGCGCTTATTAGCCGCGGAAGAGCGACAGGATGGTCTGCGAAGAGGAGTTCGCGATCGACAGCGACTGGACAGCCAGCTGCTGCTGGGTCTGGAGGGCGCTGAGCTTGGAGGACTCTTCTTCCATGTCAGCGTCGACGAGGCGGCCGATACCGGAGTCGATCGAGTCGCTCAGAGCCGACACGAAGTTTTCCTGAAGTTCGATACGCTTGGAGATCGAGCCGAGAGCAGCACCGGCGCTGGTCATGGACTTCAGAGCCGATTCGACGTTGGTCAGAGCGGACTGGATCTCGCCGAGGGTGAAGTTGGTGATGTCCATCGCGTAGACCGAACCGGTCGCGCCGTTCGAAGAACCGAGGATACCTGTGGAGGTTTCGACCGCGCCGCCGCTCATGCCGAACAGAACGTTGCCAGTGGAGCTGTTGTCGAGAACGTAGTCGGTCATCACGACCGAAACGGCGTTGGAGCCGTCGCGGACGAAGGAGGCAACGACGTTCTTGGTGCCGTTAGCGCCGGCAACCCAGTTTTCACCGGAGAAGGAGGCCGACTGAGCGACGCTCAGGAGCTGCTGCTGCAGCTGGCTGATTTCTTCCTGGACCTTGGCCTTGTCGACGCCGTTTTCAGTCGCGGCAACGAGCTTGGCCTTGATATCGCCGACGACATCGATGGCGCTGTCCATGGCGGAGTAAGCGGTGTCGACCTTGGCGGCGCCGAGGCCGAGAGCGTCGGAAACAGCCGAAAGAGCCTTGTTATCCGAACGCATGGTCGTTGCGATCGACCAGTAAGCAGCGTTGTCGGCAGCTTTGCCGACGCGGTAGCCGGACGAAACGTGAGCCTGGGTCGTCTGGAGACCCTGGTTGACGCCACGCAGAGTCTGGAGGGCTGCCATTGCAGCATTATTGGTATTGATGCTCGTCATAGTTTGTTTGCCCCTTGTTGGCAGATTTTAAGAAGGGACATTCCGGATTTTCGGCCGGCCCACAGCGATCAGCATCATGCCTGTTAACCATTCTCGTTAGGGTTAACTCGCCGTTTCGATGGGCCTAGAAAACAGCAAGATGGTTAAGGAAAGCTAAATTCAAAATCGAAATTGCGTAAAAATATCTGATACTTACAGAGATTTACATTAACCTTATGTTAAAACATTTCGCGGCCGGGGATGAGCCGGCCGCGAAACTTGAAAGCCTTGTGCCGACCGTTTTAACGGAAGAGCGACAGGATGTTCTGCGAAGAGGAGTTCGCGATCGACAGCGACTGGATCGCCAGCTGCTGCTGGGTCTGCAGAGCGCTGAGCCTCGAGGATTCTTCCTCCATGTCGGCGTCGACGAGACGGCCGATACCGGAGTCGATCGAGTCGCTGAGAGCCGAGACGAAGTCTTCCTGGCTGTCGATGCGGCTGGAGAGCGAGCCGAGAGCAGCACCGGCGCTGGTCATCGACTTCAGAGCCGATTCGACGTTCGTCAGAGCCGACTGGATCTGGCCGGCCGTGAAGCTGGTGATGTCCATCGAGTAGATCGAACCGGTCGCGCCCGTCGAGGTACCGAGAATACCCGTGGAGGTTTCAACCGCGCCAGCGCTCATGCCGAACAGAACGTTGCCGGCGGAGCCGCTGTCGAGGACGTAGTCGGTCGTGGTGATCGATACGGCGTTGGAGCCGTCACGGACGAACGACGAAACGACGCTCTTGGTGCCGTTAGCGCCGGCAACCCAGTTCTCGCCGTTGAAGGAAGCCGACTGAGCGATGCTCAGGAGCTGCTGCTGCAGCTGACCGATTTCTTCCTGCACCTTGGCCTTGTCAACGCCGTTTTCAGTTGCGGCAACCAGCTTGGCCTTGATTTCGCCGACGACGTCGATGGCGCTGTCCATGGCGGTGTAAGCGGTATCGACCTTCGCAGCACCAACGCCGAGGGCGTCGGAAACGGCCGACAGTGCCTTGTTGTCCGAACGCATGGTCGTTGCGATCGACCAGTAAGCAGCGTTGTCGGAAGCCTTTTCAACGCGATAACCCGACGAAACGTGGTTCTGCGTTTTGTTGAGGCCCTGGTTGACGCTGCGCAGCGTCTGGAGAGCGGCCTGTGCGGAAGAATTCGTGTTAATGCTTGTCATAAATCTGTCCCCTGGAAACTAGATACAAAAAGGAGGACATACCGGACTGTAATACCGGCGATGACGGACCAGCTTCATGCTACTCGGCGCCTGCTTGTTTGGCCCAAACCCGTCATGTCCAGGGCAATCTCGCAGCCAATGCTTGCCAACTTCTTAAAAATAGAGGCTCCGTTCCGGCTCCTTACATCCCATAGTTAATACCGGCTGAATCTATCCCTTCGCATGCTAACATATCGGGAAAGAAGCCGTTTTCCCTCGGACAAGACAATGTCTTCATGAGGCGCACCTGTTTCAAGCAAGCTTCGAATGGCAACATGGCAGGTGCCGGGATAGCATCATCGGATCAATCCACCCGTTGTCCGGGAGGACGGATCGTGGGCGCTCGGCAATCGACAGCCATGCGAGAAAATTTCCTTCACGGAGTTGGGTTTTGAACAGCAAAGTTTCGTTCTCTGCGGCATCCAAAGATTACCAGGCAGGCCGCTACACAAAGTCCTTGGCGACGCTCAACCAGCTCATCGATACTCAGCAGGACGCCAAGACCTATGCGCTGCTGGCCAAGAACCTCGTGCAGCTCGGCTTCAAGGCCGATGCCGCGAAAGCCTATGGTCTGGCCGGCAATTGCGAAGGACCAAACGCCTACGAATATCAGAAGCAGGCTGCCAAGCTGCACTACGAAACCGGCAACGAGGACGAAGCGCTGCTGATCGCCATGCGCAACCTCACCAGAGCGCAGGAAGATCCCGAACTCGCCTTCATCATCACCGCGATCTATCTGAAGCGCCAGCAGCGGGATATCATCCGCCCGTTCAAGACGGTTCTGTCGGAAAGCATGAACCCCGATCACATGCGCCTGGCGGCCCTGCTGCTCAGCGACGATCTCAACGACGCAACCAACCAGACGCTTGCCCGCAACATCTTCAAACGCTTCCCGGGCAATCACGCCTTCCGCTTTCTTCACCTCGTTTTTGCCCGGGAATTCAACGATTTCGACGAGGCGGCCAAGCATCAGGCAGTGATCGACGACGCGCTGGCAAAGGGCAATGTCGAGATCCTGCGCAAGGACAACCCGTTCTATCATCTGCACTGGTGCGGCAACGAAGATTTCAACCGGTATGCGACGATCGGCACGGCCCCGCTTAACCAGGAACGCATCGCTTTCCGCCGCAACCAGCCGCACACATGGTCGAACAAGATCCGCATCGGCTACATGTCATCGGACTTCTGGGATCGCCACGCGACGATGAAGCTGCTGCAGCGCATTCTCGAATTGCACGACAGGGACAGGTTCGAGGTGACGCTCTTCTGCCATACAGGTCCCGAATACCTGAAGCATAACGTCACCGACCGCAGCCGCTGGGGCAGGATCGTCGACATTCACGGCTTCTCCGACCAGGCCGTGCTGGAAATCGTACGCGAGCACAATATCGACATCATGGTCGATCTCAAGGGTCATACGTCGGGCAGCCGCGCGTCAGCCTTCAACCTGCCGCTCGCACCTGTTCATGTCGGATGGCTCGGTTTTCCCGGCAGCACCGTCAACATCGATCTCGACTACGTCATCGGCGACCATTCGGTGCTGCCCGACTTGGCCAAGCCATTCTTCCATGAGAAATTCTGCCGGCTTCCGGAGAGCTACCAGCCGAATGATCCGATGCATCGCCCGAAGCCGCGTCCGGTCACCCGCGAGCAGCTCGGCCTGCCGGAAGAGGCCTTCATCTTCGCCTCCTTCAACGGCAACCGCAAGATTACGCCTGATGTGGTCAACAGCTGGTGCCGGATCCTCAAGCGGGCGCCGAACAGTGTGCTCTGGCTGATGGCCAATTCGCCGCGCAACCAGGCAAACCTGCTGAAGCAGTTCCAGACATCAGGCATTGCGCCCAAGCGCATCATCTTCTGCCCGCGCGCGCCCTACGAAGATCACATCAGCCGCCAGCAGGCAGCCGACCTCGGGATCGACACCTTCCCGGTCAACGGCCATACGACCACCTCGGAGCAGCTCTGGGGCGGCCTGCCGGTTTTGACCGTCAAGGGCACCAACTTCGCCTCACGCGTCAGCGAAAGCCTGCTCAGGGCGATCGATCTGCCCGAGCTCGTCGCAAGCGACCTGCAGGCTTATGAGGACCTTGCCGTCGAACTGGCGCAGAACCCGGGACGGATCGCCGAATACAAGGCACACCTCAAGGAGAGGCGCTATATCGCGCCGCTCTTCGACGCCGAACGCTTCTGCCATCATCTCGAGCAGGCCTATGAAATCATGGCAGAGCGCGCCAAGCAGGGCCTCGCACCCGATCACATGGATATTCCGGCGCTGCCGCCGCGCACGACACCGTTCGCAGCCGAGTGATGTTTTCCGAGACGGAATACCCGCCGAAGCGGTCCTGTTCGCTTCAGCGGGTCTTTACTTCTTTGCGATCAGTTCACGCCCGATGCGTTTAGGCGGCTCTCTGCGCAGAACGACGGCCGTCGTGACCGAGCCATAGCGCGCAATGGCATCGACGATGCTTTCAAGGCCGCCCGGCGTAGGAACAATGACTTTCAGGTGAAAACAATCCTCTCCTGTCAGCCTTAGAACCTCGATGATCTCAGGCATATCGGAAAATTGCTTCAAGCATGTCTTGATATGCTCGTGCGTGGTGCGCAGGCGAATGACGGCCATCATGCCAAGCCCAACTGCGGCGGGGTCGATGACGGCTCTGTACGCCTCAATGATACCGCGTTCTTCAAGCCGTTTGAGACGCTCCGACGTGGCCGGCTGGGAAAGACCGACCTTCCTTCCGAGCTCGGAGACGCTGATGCGTCCATCATCCTGCAAGACTTCGATGATGGCGATGTCGGTTGGATCAAGATCTGGACTGATATCGGTGCGCTTTGCCATCAACCTTCAATCTATCGGATTATCCGGTGCTTTTCCGATAGATGCCAATTTGGTTCGCAGGTGTAAACCGCCATACTCCCGCTGAAGCGAAGAAGAGGCGAGATATGACCGAATTCATTCATTTGCCGGGCATCGGCAATTCCGGAAACGCTCACTGGCAGAGCCGTTGGGAGAATGCCAATCCGGCCATACGCCGTTTTGCACCGACGAGTTGGGATCAGCCGGATCTTTCCGACTGGATCCAAGCCTTGGAGCAAGCGGTGCGCAGAGCGAAAACACCACCTGTTCTCGTGGCGCATAGCCTCTCCTGCCTGCTTGTAGCACATTGGCATCAGCGGACCTCTTCGCCGATCAAGGGAGCGTTCCTCGCCGCCGTGCCAGACCCTCTTTCTCCGAGCTTTCCTGCGGACGCCGCAGGCTTTGCAGATGTGCCGCAGGTGCAGTTCGGCTTTCGATCGCTGATCGTCGCTAGCACCACCGATCCCTATGGTTCGCTCCCCTACGCCGAAACGCGAGCAAAGCAATGGGGTAGCGAGTTGAAAATCATCGGCGCGGCCGGCCACATCAATGGCCAAAGCGATCTGGTGACTGGCCGGAAGGTCTGGCATTGCTGATGGATTTCGCGAGCCGCGCATAGCATAAACCGCTCGATCGAGGAACCGAAGTTCCTCATCGCCCCAGCCGGTCAGCTGAACGAGCGCACCAGGCTGCCGACGAGCAGATTCCAGCCGTCGATCAGGACGAAGAAGAGAATCTTGAAAGGCAGCGAGATCGAAGTCGGCGGCAGCATCATCATGCCCATCGCCATGGTGATGGTTGCGACGATGAGGTCGATGACGAGGAACGGCAGCACGACGAGAAAGCCGATCTCGAAACCGCGGCGAATCTCCGAAATCATGAAGGCAGGGATCAGCACGCGATAGTCGACCGGATCGGTCGTCTGGATGTTCTGCCCGCGCTCACGCGCCAGATCGACGAAGAGCGCCAAATCCTTGTCGCGGGTATTGGCCGCCATGAAGGTGCGGAAGGGCTCGGCGATACGCTGCACCGCCTCCGTCTCGTTGATCTGGTTGGCAAGCAGTGGCTGAACGCCGTTCTGCCAGGCCTGATCGAAGGTCGGCGACATGACGTAGAAGGTCATGAAGAGCGACAGCGACAGGAGGATCATGTTGGAAGGCGTCGAGGAGAGGCCCATCCCCGAGCGCAGGATCGAGAAGGCGATGACGAAGCGCGGGAAGCTCGTCACCATGATCAGGATGCCGGGCGCGACCGAAAGTACGGTCAGCAGGCCGAAGGTGCGGATGATCCAGGCGGCGACGGAGCCATCGACCGGCACGTTCAACAAGTCGGTCGGCAGCTGCTGTGCCACCGCCAGTTCCGGCACCGCCATCATGGCGGCAAGGAAAACTATGAAACGAATCATTCGATGACAAAGGTCCTGAACATGACCTTCGATACCCGCCCTTGCGAGCGAAGGTCAACACGTTCCTGGATGTCATCCTTGAGATATTGAAAGCCCCGCGGCCCCTCGATCTGCTGAAGGGAAACGGTCCTGACATAGGCGAGGATATCCTGATGAATGTCCTCGGCGACCTTGACGTCGGGCGGCCCGTTGAACAACAGCGCGACTTCTAGTCGGACCCAGTTTTCCGACGGGTAAGCAAGGTTCGATGTAATCGGCTCGAGCTGGACGACGTTGTTGGCCTCGGTCGAGATGCGCGCCAGCCCCTCCTCGGCCTTCTTCTTGGCCTCGGCTTCCTTGGCCTGCTCTGCCTCTTTGGCGCCCTTGATCTGGGGCGCGACGATCGTGCCGACCGCCCAGCCGCCGCCGGCGCCGAGGAGCGTCAGGACGGCAATGCCGATGATCGTCATCAGGCCGGATTTCTTCTTCGATTGACCTGCGCTTACGTCTTCGTCTGCCATCGTCGTTGGGCCTCAAAGCGGCGAGAAAAGATCGACGGCCTGCTGCCCGCGCGGAGGCTGCTGCACTTCCATCAGGCGACCGCGGCCGCCATAGGAGATGCGGGCTTCGGCGATCTTGTCGTAGGAGATCTGGTTGTCGGCGTTGACGTCCTGCGGACGCACGATACCGGCGACGTTCAGGATGCGCAGCTCCTGGTTCAGACGGACTTCTTGCGAGCCAGAGATGACGAGGTTGCCGTTTTCAAGAATACCGGTGACGACGGCCGCAACGAGAAGGGTCAGCTTGTCGGTGCGCTCGATCTTGCCCTTGCCGTCGGTGCTGGTATCCGAACCGTAGGTCAGATCGGTCTTCGATTCCGGGGTCCAGCCGAAGATCTGGGCATTGACGTCCCAGTTCATGCCGCTCGAATTCTTGCGGCTGCGGTTGGTCTCGTTGTCGAAGGAGGCTTTGTCGTTGATCTGGATGTCGACGGTCAGGATGTCGCCGACGTTCAGCGCGCGTGCATCCTTGAAGAGCGCGGCCTGCGAATCGCTCCAGAGCGAATAGCCCTGCGCCACGGCACGCGGCTGCTTCGGATAAAGCGCCATCTGCGGGGTCTGGCCATAGGCAAGTCCACTGCCGATCGGGCTCATGGCGGGCGCACGGCCGATCTCGCTGACTGCCGTCGGGGACTGGCAGCCCGCTAGGAGTGCGAGGGCGGCGACCGCGGCCGGGAAACGCATGTTCATGAAGGATCCTTCGACGTATTGGGATCGGACGCACTGGCGATGATGCCGGCGATGATGGCGGCTTTCTGCGGGTCCATCTCGTTGAGGATGAGGCTCGACTGACGCGGACCGAGCCGCATGATGACGGCCGAGGCCACTTCGACCTTCATGTCCTGCAGCTGGAGCGCCGCCGCATCCGGCTTCATCTTCTTATAGATTTCGGTGAGGCCGGCTTCCGCCTGCTGCAGGAAGTCGTCGCGCCGCTTCAGCCAGTCCTGGTATTCGGCCTTGCGCTTGTCCATCTCCTCCATCCGGGCGTCGATGTCGGCGCGGAGCCTTTCCAGCTCCTGTTTCTGCAGCAGGTAGCGCTGGTCGCGGGCTGGATCGGCGATGTTGGTGCAGAATTGCTTGATCTCGTCCTGAGACGTGATGTCTCCCTCCGGGTGCTCCTGTGCGAAGGCACCCGGGATCGACAGCAGGACGAGGCCGGCTGCCGGCAGCGCCAGGCGGCGCAGCAGCTGCAGCACGGTCATGTCAGGATTCAGGATCGTCATCATTGCAATACAAGCTCCGCCTGCAGGGCGCCCGCCGATTTGATGCCCTGGAGAATGGCGATGATCCCATCCGGTTTCACGCCGATATTGTTGAGACCGGCAACAAGGGTCCTGAGGTCGGGACCGTCGATTATGGCAACGCGCCCGCCGGTCTGCTCAGCCGCGATATCGGTCTGCGGCTGAACGGCAGTCCGCCCGCGCGAGAAGGGTTCGGGCTGGATGATCTGCGGCGTCTCGGTGACCTGAACCGTGAGTGTGCCGTAGCTGACGGCGACCGGCGAGACGCGGACATCGGAGCCGATGACGATCGTTCCAGTGCGCTCGTTGATAACCACCTTGGCCGGCGTATCGGTTTCGACGATGAGGTTTTCGACGTCGGCCATCAGCCGGGTGAGATCGGCCGTGCGCGGTTTCTGGATCACCACTTCCTGCGAATCCTTGGCTTCGGCGACCGGGCCGCCGAAGCGCGCGGAGGCATAGCCATTGACGATGTCGGCAATGCGGATCGCCGTCGAGAAATCGGGATTGCGCAGCTGCAGGACGAGATTGACTGAATCCTTGAAATGCGACGGCAGTTCGCGTTCGATGATCGCGCCGCCGGGTACGCGGCCGGCGGTGGTGACGCCTTCGGTCACCGTCGCCGCCTGGCCCTGCGCCTGAAAGCCGGAGACGATAACAGAGCCCTGGGCGACAGCATAGATCTGGCCGTCGGCACCGGAAAGCGAGGTCATGACGAGCGTGCCGCCGCGCAGCGAGGTCGCATCGCCGAGCGAGCTCACCGTAACATCGAGACGGCTGCCGGGGCTTGCGAAGGGCGGCAGGTTGGCGGTGACCATCACGGCCGCGGTGTTCTTCGCGTTGGACTGGCCGCCCTGTGTCGAGATGCCGAGATTCTGGAGCATTGCCCGCATCGACTGCTCGGTGAAGGGCGAGGAACGGAAGCCGTCGCCGGTTCCCTGCAGGCCGACGATCAGACCGTAGCCGATCAGCTGGTTATCGCGGCCGGCCTGAAGCGAGGCGATATCCTTGATGCGTGACGTCAGCGCCCAGGCGGGCGCCACGTCGGCCAAACTCATGGCGACAACCGCAGCAAAGGCGACGATACGGAAGAACAATTTCATTTCGCCCTCACATGGATCGTGCCGTCCGCAAGCACCGTGCCGCTGACGATGACGCCGGAATCCATATTACGTGCACGGACCACCTGCCCCGTCGCGCCGTCTTCGAGCGGCGTGCCGGCAGCGGAGATCGTCATTGCGCCGAGAGAGAAGACCAGGCGGATCGAAGAGCCGCGCGTCACCGTATAGGGCTCGCGCAGGGCTGAAACCGAGATTGTGCGCCCCGGTAGCAGCGTGCGTTTGGAAACCAGACCTTCGACCTGCGAAATCGATTTGGCATAATCGCCGGCGAGGTTGGGGTTGGTGACCTCAACCTCCTGAAGCTGGCTGCCCGACAATGTGTCGCCGGGGTAGATGATCGTCGTCGGGACGACGGCATAACCCATGCCGGCACCCGCGTCCGCAGGCAAGACCACGCCCGCGAGTGCGATCGTGGCTGCCGCCACCCATCCTGAGATGCGTCCTGCCCGGCAAAACATCATGTTTCGGCCCTTCCCTTTACTTCAGGTTCTTGCTGACGATGGAGGCCATTTCATCAGCGGTCGTGATCACCTTGGAATTCATTTCGTACGCACGCTGAGCCGATATCAGCTCGGTGATTTCCTTCACCGGGTCGACGTTCGAGGATTCCAGATAACCCTGCTTCATATAGGCAAAGCCTTCCTCGTCGGGGTTGCCGACGACCGCATCGCCCGAGGCCGGCGTTTCCTGGAAGAGATTGTCGCCGATCGGCTGAAGACCCGCTTCGTTGACGAAGTCGGCAAGCGTCAGCTGTCCAAGAACAGTCGGATCGGTCTGACCCGGCAGCTTCGCCGAGACCTCGCCGGAGCGGCTGATGGTCAGTTCGGTCGAACCCTGAGGGATGGTGATCCCAGGCAGGACTTCATAGCCGTCGATGGTGACGAGCTGGCCCTGGTCATTCTTGTTGAAAGCGCCAGCGCGGGTATAGAGCGTCGTGCCATCGGTCGACTGAATCTGAAAGAAGCCCTTGCCGATCAGCGCCACGTCGAGGTCGTTGCCAGTCTGTGTCAGTTCGCCCTGGAGATGCAGATTGCGGACCGCGGAGGTCTGGACGCCGAGGCCGATATTTGCGCCTTCAGGAACGACGGCCTGATTGGCCCGGTTGGCGACGCCCTTGGCGCGTTCGGTCTGGTAGAGAAGGTCGGTGAACTCGGCGCGGGCCCGCTTAAAGCCCGTCGTGTTGATGTTCGCAATGTTGTTGGCGATGACTTCCAGATTGGTCTGCTGGGCATCCATGCCCGTTGCTGCGATGGCGAGCGCTCTCATGTATTCGTCCTCAAATCAGTTACATCTGCATCTTGGTGACTTCGAGAAAGGCCGAAACGACCTTGTCGCGGATGGCAATCGCGGTCTGCAGCGTCTGCTCGGCCTGGAGCATGGAATCAACGACTTCACGGGTCGTCGCCGTGCCCTTGATGCCGGCGAAGGACATGTTTTCGGCACCCTTCAGGCTGTTGACGGCGTCGGTCGCCATGCCGCCCAGGACCGAGGCGAAGCTCAGGCCATTGGCCGCACCGGCGGTGCCCGGCATGGTCGTTGCGGAGGACGAGGCGGAATTTTCGGTGTCGACGGCGCCGAGCGCGCGGGACATCGAAAGATTGCTGACATTCTGGACGCTGCTGATCATTGATTATTGGCTCTTCAGAAGATCGATCGTGGACGAGATGAGGTCGCGGGTCTGCTTGATGGTCTGCAGATTGGCGTCATAGGAGCGATTGGCTTCACGCATGTCAGCCATCTCGACGAGGATGTTGACGTTCGGCAATTTGACGACGCCCTTGGCGTCCGCCGCCGGATTGCTGGGGTCGAACTCGGTGCTGAAATCGCCTTCGTCGACGCCGACCTTCTTGACGTTGACTGTCTCGACGCCGCTGGTGCGGTCCATCTGCTGGCCGAAGGTGATCGTCTTGCGGCGATAGGGGTCGGCGCCCGGCGTGTCACCGGTCGAGCGGGCGTTGGCAATGTTTTCCGAGACGATGCGCAGGCGCGTCGATTGCGCCTCGAGCCCCGAACCGGCGATTTTCATAGCTGCGGAAAGCGGATCCATGACAATTACTTCCTGACCGTCATCAACATCATGCGGTTGAAGGAGCTGACCAGCGAGGTGTTCAGATCGTACTGGCGCTTGATGTCACCCGACTTGGAAAGCTCTTCGGCCAAACCGACGGTGTTGCCGGATTCCTGAATGCCGATCTCCTGGTCGAGGGCTGCTTCCTTGACGTCGATATCGCCGCTGTCGCTGAAATCGTTGCCGCTGAAGTGCGCCGGATTGGTGCGCGCCATGGTGATGTCGGATCTGTCCAGCACGGCATCGAAGGGCGTGACGTCCTTGGCGCGGAATTTCGGAGTATTGGCATTCGCGATGTTGCCGGCAACAACCTGCTGACGGATCGTCAGCCATTCCGCCTGTCGCGAAGCCAAGTCGAAAAGTTGGATCGGTTGCATGAGAACTCTCCGTTTTTACTATCCGGAACCTAGAGCGGTAATCTTGCGTGGGACTTACGGGAATTCGGCCTTCGAGGCCTCGCCGAAAACCGCAATAGAAAAGGGCCCCTGCCGGTTCGCGGCGGAGCCCCTCTTGTCTTCAGCCGTTGCGAAGGGATTCAGTCGTTCTTGTAGATATCGCCCTTGGAGGTGATGATGACCCACTTGCCCTCGCGCTGCTCGATCATCGCCAGGCGGCTTTCGTCGGGCAGGACCGAGCCGATGCGCACCACATACATGCCCGAGGGATCCTCGATCAGCGCCCGGCCGTTGGACACGTGGAGAAGGCGGAAGGAAGACTTGCCCGGGAAAGGCTGGTCTTCCAGCATCACGCCGCCGTCACGCTGCTTGCCGAGATCGGAGACCGTCGCCGTCGTCAGCGGATCGATCGGCGGAGCCTTCTTGGCTGCCTCGTTCTTGTTGACCATGGCCAGCGGTGAGACGCTGAAGACGTTGCGGGCGGGCCAATCCGGCAGTTCGCGCGAATTGCTGCTGGTGGCGACGTTGATGCCGAACTTGTCCGCATTGAAGAAGACATACCAGGGGAAAAAGGCGGAGGCGCCGGCAAGCGCCAGGCCGGCGAAGGTGAGAAACCGATCCAGAGTGGCGGTCTTTTTGCGCTGCTTCAGGGAAGCGATGCGTTCATCATCAAAATCAGCCACTTTTATCTCCTCTGCATGGGTGCGCCCTGATTGCCCATGCCGGCAGCAGCCTTGAGCGCGCCGGCGAGATCGGCAAAAGCGTCAACCGAGTCGCGATCGCCCGGAGACTGTTTCAGGACGTCGTAAATGATAGGGACCTGCTTGACCGCCATGTCGAGATCAGGATCGGCCCCCTGGCGATAACCGCCAATCAGGCGCAGGTCCCTCGTTTCCTCAAAGCGGTGGATCAATACCTTCAAGCGCGACACCAGCTTTTCCTGATCCGGAGTCCAGGCCTTGCGGGCAAGACGCGAGATCGAGGCGAGCGGATCGATCGGAGGATAGCGCCCTTCTTCGGCGAGACTGCGCTGCAAGACGATATGGCCGTCGAGAATGCCGCGCGTCGAATCGGCGATCGGGTCGTTGTGGTTGTCGCCATCAACGAGGATCGAGATAATGGCGGTGATCGTGCCGGCGCCTTCGGGGCCAGGACCGGCGCGTTCGAGCAGGCGCGGCAATTCGGTGAAGACAGAGGCAGGATAACCGCGGGCGATCGGCGGTTCGCCGGAGGCGGTCGCCACCTCGCGGATCGCATGGGCAAAACGCGTGACGCTGTCGACGATGAAGAGCACGTTTTCGCCCTTGTCGCGGAAATGCTCGGCGATGGTGACCGCCGTCAGCGGCGCCATCTTGCGCAGCATCGGGCTTTCGTCGCTGGTCGCGACGACGGCAATCGCCTTCTTCATATTGCTGCCGAGCGTATCCTCGATGAATTCGCGCACCTCGCGGCCGCGTTCGCCGACGAGCGCGATGACCACCTTGTCGAAGGCATCGGCGCGGGCAAGCATGGACAGAAGCGTCGACTTGCCGACGCCGGAGCCGGCAAAGATGCCGAGACGCTGGCCGAGGCAGAGCGGCGAAAAGATGTCGATCGCGCGCACGCCGGTCTTGAAGCCGGTCGCCACGCGCTGGCGCGTCATCGAGGGTGGCGCAGCGTTGGAAATCGAGCGGCGATCGAGCCCTTGGCCGATCGGACCCAGCCCGTCGATCGGCTCACACAGCGAATTGATCGTGCGCCCGCACCAGCTGTCGGATGGCGAAATTCGGAAGGCGCCTTTGCGAATGACCGTGTCATGGATGCCGATCGGCTCGCCCGGTTCGATCGGGCAGACATAGATCAGGTCCGGCTCGACACGAACGACCTCGCCGAGATGGATGCCAGTCGCCGATTTATGCGCTACGAATTCACCGAGACGAACATGACGGGAGAGACCGCGAACCGTATAGTGGCCGGCAGCGATGGTCTGGACGCGACCGCCATGAGCGACGGCGAATTCCGGCGATGCGTATCGGTCGACGAGACCCGCCAGATGCGCGAGCTTCGGAGAAAGGCCGTCTTCGGACAGTAGCGTCGTGCTCATTGCTTAGCGGCTGCCCCCAAGCGTCTGGACGGCCTGCTTGAACGAATCCTCGCTGTCGCGCATCAGCGAGGAAATGCTTTCGAAGGCACGGTTGACTTCGATCAGCTGAGTGATCTCGCGCATGGCGTTGACGTTGGAATTTTCCAGATAACCCTGCTCGACACCGACATTGAAGCGGTCGACGACGGCGCGCGGCTGGTCGGTGGTCAGGATGCCGCTGTTTTCGTAGCGCAGGTAACCCTTGCCGATATCGGCCTCGAACAGGCCCAGCGAACCGACCTGGCGGTCGCCTTGATAGATGATGCCGTCGGTACCGACAGCAGGCTCGCCGCCCTTCGTGTCGAGCTGGATCGGTGCGCCGCCGGCATCGAGAACCGGATATCCGCGGATCGAAACGAGTTCGCCGGTATCCCTGAGCGTAAAGCGGCCGTCCCTCGTGAGGACGCGGCCGGCCGGTGTGTCGAGGGCAAACCAGGCATCGCCCTTGACGGCGAAATCAAGCATGTTGCCGGTGTGCTGCAACTCGCCGTTCTGCTCGTTCAGGTAGTCGTTGCCCTGGGAAACGAAGGCGACCTTGGTGTTCAGCTTGTTCTTGGTGGCCGCCACCATCTCGTCGAACTTCACCTCGGTGGCGCGAAAACCGGTGGTGTTCACGTTCGCCATGTTGTCGGCGATGGTGTTCAAGCGCTTTTCAAGCGCCATCTGCGACGACAGAGAAACGTAAAGACCGGATTGCATGTCTGTAAGCTCCAAGCATTGGCGATGAACGGGACGAAAAGCCGGGCGTCGTCTGATCTGGTTCGGCCGGGATTTCGCTGAGGCGGCATCTCAGAAACGGGCGCGAGCGCCCATTCGTCTCCTTTAGATTGGCGGCAGATGCTTGCGCGAAGCTGGCACGTGGAAATGCCTGGGACCGACCCTTTCATCAGCCTCACGCAAGGCAGAAACCCTATCCGTCTCGAAGAAAAGCAACGTTCAGATTGGGCTGACGATGAACATCATTATCGGATTTATTGTTGTCTGCGGCTGCATCGTCGGCAGCTTCATGGCGATGGGCGGCGAAGTGGATGCGCTGTTCCAGCCCTTCGAATTTCTCATCATCGGCGGCGCCGGTCTCGGCAGCTTCATCATGGCGAACCCGATGAAGGTGGTGAAGGATTCCGGTAAGGCGCTTGCAGAGGCCTTCAAGCACGCCGTACCGAAGGAGCGCAATTATCTCGATACGCTCGGCGTGCTCTACTCGCTGATGCGGGACCTGCGCACCAAGTCGCGAAACGAAATCGAAGCCCATATCGACAATCCTGCCGAATCGACGATCTTCCAGCAGGCTCCGACGGTTCTGAAGAACAAGGAACTGACGGCCTTCATCTGCGATTATGTGCGCCTGATCATTATCGGCAACGCCCGTAGCCACGAAATCGAGGCGCTGATGGACGAAGAGCTCAACACCATCATGCACGACAAGATGAAGCCCTATCACGCGATCCAGATCATGGGCGATTCCTTCCCGGCGATCGGTATCGTTGCGGCCGTTCTCGGCGTCATCAAGGCGATGGCCCACATCAACGATTCGCCCGAGGTGCTTGGCCATCTGATCGGTTCGGCGCTCGTCGGCACCTTCCTCGGCATTCTCCTATCCTATTGCGTCTGCTCGCCGCTGGTTTCCCAGATCAAGGTCGTCCGCAACAAGCAGCATCGCCTCTATGTCATCGTCAAGCAGACGCTGCTTGCCTATATGAACGGTTCGGTGCCGCAGGTCGCTCTCGAATACGGCCGCAAGACGATCTCGGCCTACGAACGTCCTTCCATCGATGCGGTCGAACAGGAAATGATGAACCCAGGCGGCGAAAACAAGGCGGCTTAAATGACCATGAGCGATGCTTCGCATGACAAACCGGCAATGGATCCCGCCCTTCTCGCCAAGCTGACCGGCGGGCTCGGAGACAGAGGCAGGGTCGCCAAGATCTGCAGCGCCTTCGGGGAGGTCTACAGCGAGTTCTTTCCCGACGTCATCAAAAGCGAGACCGGCCTCGACGTGACCGTCAGCTATCTCGGCTGCGAGATCGGCTACAAGAACCACCTGGTTGACGACCTCAGCCACAACGTCACGCTCGTCGACGCGACGCTGCGCAACTGGTCTCAGAATGTCACGCTTGCCTGCGGCAACGGTTTCGTCATCACGCTGATGGAACACCTGCTCGGCGCCACCGCCGATACGATCGAGGAGCCGGCCGAGCGGCTGCTCTCGGTCATCGAACTCGATCTGGCGGTCATGGTCTTCGACAAGATAGCCAAGGTGCTGCGCTCGGCGGTCAATGCACCTGGCGGTTTCGAGCCCAGTCTTTCGGCCCCGCACGCCCATGACGCCAGCCCCCGGCCGGCGGAGGACAAGCCGGACGAATTTGCCGCCGCCATCAACATGTCGATCACGCTCGCCGGCATTGTTTCGGAATTCGCACTGATCATTCCGCAGACGGCGCTGCTCAAAACCAAGGTGACGCCGCCGAAGCCGAAGCGCCAGACTGGCGGCAATTCGCCGGAATGGGCCGAACAGCTTGGCGATCAGGTCCGCCGCTCGCATGTCACGCTCGAGGCCAGGATCCGGCTACAGGACCTGACGCTGCGCACCATATCGAAGCTGATGGTCGGCGACGTCATCCCGTTCCGCGACGGCGGCGACGTCCGCGTCGAGGTCAGCGCCAACAGCAAGGAATTGTATATATGCGAGTTCGGGCGTTCTGGCGAAAACTACATGGTCCGCGTCAAGGATACGATGAACTCGGATGACGAACTCATCCGTCATTTAATGAATTGATCGGTTCTCTGGCTTCCGGGCTGCAAAGGCAGTTTGAGGCAAGTTTCAACTGGAATAGTGATTTCATGGCAACGAAGAAAACACAGCAGAACAGTGACCTCTCCCTGGATATGCCGGGCAGCGAGGCCGATCTCGACCAAGCGATCGACGATCTGCGCGGCGTGCTGAAGAAGGATGCCGATAGCGACCTGTCGCAGTTTGGCGCCGAACTGGAGAATGATGGCTTCGCGGCAGGAACGGATCTGACCGCCTTCGGCGGCGAGATTTCGGATTCCCCTTTCGGCGGCGATGATTTCGGCGGCGATTTCGGCGCCGGCAATGCCAGCCCGGCTGCAGGCATGGATTTCGGCGGCAGCTCTTCGTTCGAGGCGTCATCGGCGCCGCTCGGCAGCGCGCTGACCTCGAATTTCGAGCTGATCATGGACATTCCGATCGATGTCCAGATCATGCTCGGCACCAGCCGGATGCAGGTCTCCAGTCTGATGAATCTCAATGAAGGAGCGACGATCGCCCTCGACAAGAAAATCGGCGAACCCGTTGAGATCATGGTGAACGGCCGCAGGATTGCACGCGGCGAGATTACGGTTCTTGATAACGACGACACCCGGTTCGGCGTGAAGCTGATAGAAGTTTTGAGTACGAAAAAAGCCTGATCCCTGTGGGGACGGAGAGGTTAGACCATGATGGACTTTGACGATTTCGGCGGCGCGCTAGCCGGGAAACCGTTGACCCAGGCTGAAAAGGCGGCGGCGGTCCTTCTCGCCATGGGAAAGGGTGTCGCCGGCCGGCTGTTGAAATATTTCACTCAGGCCGAGCTGCAGACCATTATCGCATCGGCCCAGTCACTGCGCGCCATTCCGCCGGACGAACTCCTGTCGCTCGTCTCCGAGTTCGAGGACCTCTTCACCGAGGGCGCTGGACTGATGGACAATGCCAAAGCGATCGAGGCCATTCTGGAAGAAGGCCTGACCCCCGACGAGGTGGACAGCCTGCTCGGCCGCCGCACGGCATTCCAGGCCTACGAGACCTCGATCTGGGATCGCCTCAGCGAAGCCGAGCCGGCATTCGTCGCACAGTTCCTGCTGCGTGAACATCCGCAAACCGTCGCCTACATCCTTTCGATGATGCCCTCCTCCTTCGGCGCCAAGGTGCTGCTGCAGCTTCCCGACAACCGCCGCGCCGACATCATGAACCGGACGGTCAATATGAAGGCCGTCAGCCCGAAGGCGGCGCAGATCATCGAGAACCAGGTGATGACGCTGCTTGCCGAAATCGAGGCAGAGCGCAACGCTGCCGGCTCGACGAAGGTCGCCGATCTCATGAACGAGCTCGACAAGCCGCAGGTCGACACGCTGCTCACCTCGCTCGAATCGATCAGTCGCGAGGCGGTCAACAAGGTTCGGCCGAAGATCTTCCTCTTCGAGGACCTCATGTACATGCCGCAGCGCAGCCGCGTCCTGCTGCTCAACGATATTTCGACCGACGTGCTCACCGTCTCCTTGCGCGGCTCGCCGGCCGAGATCCGCGAATCGGTTCTGTCCGCCATCAGTCCGCGCCAGCGCCGCATGATCGAATCGGATCTGCAGAGCGGCATGGGCGGCGTCAATCCGCGTGAGATCGCCATTGCGCGCCGCGCCGTGGCACAGGAAGCGATTCGCCTGGCCAACTCAGGCCAGATCGAGCTCAAGGAGAAGGAAGGCGAGGCCTCGGCCGCCGCCTGACCCTCTGAGACTGTTGACAAATCCGGCCGGCAAGCAGGCCGCTGTTGATCGCCGCGCCGCGGGCGACTACCTTTCATCGATCGGCCGCACTCTATGGCGTGTCGCAGAGCACATGGCTCCTGCGCCGCGCCTTGGGTTTTTGTTTTGACGCATCTCGTCATCCCAGAATCGCTGCCCTGTTCGGGGTGGCATGCATTCGCTGCGGCCTGTTTCTTTGACGGAGGGCCGCGACTTGGCCGATGATGACAAGGACAGCAAAACAGAAGCCCCGACCGCGAAAAAGCAAACCGACGCCGCGGAGAAAGGCAATGTGCCGTTTTCGCGCGAGCTGTCGATCTTCGCGACCATCCTCGCCACTTTCATCTATCTGGTGTTCTTCCTTCCCGATAGCGTCGGCCGCATGGGCGAAACGCTGCGCGACATTTTCGAGCAGCCCGACCAATGGAAAATCGAGACGGGACCGGACATTCTGGCGCTCTTCGTCCGGCTCGGCTGGGCGAGCGCGGCGCTGCTGGCACCCGCCCTCATCCTGTTCATGGTCTTCGGCATCGCCTCCTCGATCTTCCAGAACCTGCCGACGCCTGTGCTCGAACGCATCAGGCCTCAGGCCTCACGCATCTCTCCGGTCAAGGGCTGGTCACGGCTCTTCAGCCTGCCCGGCCTCGTCGAGTTCGGAAAGTCGCTGTTCAAGGTCGTCGTCGTCGGGGTCGTCCTGTTTTTTGTGCTCAGGAGCGAATATTTCAGCTCAATCGACGCCATGTTCTCCGATCCGCAGACAATCCTCGTGCGGATGATGACGGCGATGCGCAAGATCATCATCGTCATGCTGATCGCCACCGCGATCGTGGCGATCGCCGATCTTTTCTGGACGCGCCATCACTGGTTCACCGAGCTCAAGATGACGCGCCATGAGGTGAAGGAAGAAAACAAGCAGGCGCAGGGCGACCCCTTTGTCAAAAGCCGGCAGCGCTCGCTGATGCGCGACCGCGCGCGCCGGCGCATGATCGCCAACGTGCACCGCGCCACGCTTGTCATCGCTAACCCGACGCACTATGCCGTAGCGCTGCGCTATGCGCGTGAAGAGAACGACGCGCCTGTGGTTCTGGCAAAGGGCCAGGACCTGATTGCACTCAAAATCAGAGAGATCGCCGAGCAGAACGGCATCCCGGTGTTCGAGGATCCGCCGCTCGCGCGCTCCATGTTTGCGCAAGTCTCGATCGATAGTGTCATACCGTCAGTCTTCTATAAGGCCGTTGCGGAGCTCATACACAGGGTCTACGCCGCAGACGCCAAGAACAAACGGGTAAGATAAGCCGAATGAAAAAATGCCCTCACTCTGCCCAGCGTGAAAAGATCCTCGCAGACGCGATCAGCCCCGTCGCCACCGAACTGCGCCTTCTGGATGCCTCTGACCTCATTTCACTGCTGCGCTTCGAGTATTACGGCAATCTGGCCGATCTCGTCGCTTCGGCGGCGGAGCTTTTCTTTCATCCGGGCACGGTCAATTTCGGCCTCGGTGGAAACTATACGCTGGAATGGGGCGGCAAGCCCGAAGTCGTTCTTGACTTGGAAATCAAGCCGCGGGGCGTCACCGTCTACGCCCAGCTCACCCTTGCCGACAATCATGCCGGCATCGAAATCAACCACATCGCCTTCGAGGACCCCTCCTCCGACCCCGACGAGAACACTACCTTTCTGGAAAAGAGCCTTCAGCAGTCTCGCTACAGCGTGAAACCGCCGCGCGCGCTCGCCAGCTGATTTGCCCCCAGGACAATCCAGCCTCGCTTTCGCGCCGCCTTTCATGAAGGCGGCAGGAACCGGTTCAGCTGATGTAGCCGAGCCGGATCGCCTTGGCGATCGCCTGGATGCGGTTGACGGAATCGAGCTTGATGGTCGCCGAGCCGAGATAGGCATTGACCGTGTGCACGGACAGGCCGAGTTTTTCGGCGATCTCTTCGCTGATACGGCCATCGCCGGCGAGCTGGAGACAGGCGATTTCGCGTTCGCTCAGCGCTTCGGCGGCGGCCGAGCGGCGTTCGTCGAGAGAGAGCAGATCCATCATCACGTGGCAGCAGCGGCCGTGCAGCTCGACGATCGTGTCGCTTGGAGGATCGATATCATCGCCGGTGAAAAGGATGAAGCCGTTGCCGAGGGCGCCGAGCCGCACCGGGAAGGCAAGGCCGGAGAAAGGCAGAATTCCATCCTTCAGGCGTGTCATGAAGGGCGCGAAATCCGCCGGACCGGGGGCCGCTCGGTCGTGAGCGCCGGCCCATGAAAGCGGCAGCAGCGACTTTTCGATATGGTCAAGAAGAATATCGCCATAAGCATCCGTGAAGGCCTTGGCAAAACCGGTATTCGAAGGCCCCCAGTTCTCGAGCTCACAGACTAGGCGCTGCTTTGCCGGCAATCCCGAGCCGCTGACACGGTAGATCGCGAAGCCTTGAGCGTCGGCGAGCTTCTGCATCGCGACCAGCCGCGGAAAAAGATCCGAACGGCTGGAAATCCTGTTCACCCGCACCACGCGCAGCGGATCGGCGCCGTTCATCGCCCTGCTTGATGGATGTGCCATGGATTCCCCTATACGAGATTGTTGCGGACCGCGAAGGCAATGGCCTCCGACCGGGTCTTGGTCGCCGTCTTGCGCATCACGCTGGTGATGTAATTGTTGATGGTATTGCGGGATATTCCGAGAATCATCGCGATCTCATCGCTGGTCTTGCCCTCGGCGATCCAGAACAGGCATTCCAGCTCGCGGTCGGTCAGTTCGAAATCGCGGTCGACCTTTGCGCCCCCGCAGCGAAGGAAGCTCGCGACGTAGCCGGCAAGCAGTCCCACATCCCGCAGGCGCTCCGGCGACAGGATGAAGCCTTCGCCGAACAGGAACATCAAGGCGAGCCGCGAGCGGCCGACATTGAAGGTCAATGAGCAATATTGGCGGCTGGCGCCATCAGGCACATCGGCGTCATCGGGCAGAAGAGCGAAGTTCGGCTGGAAAACCTGCATGCATTTTTCCAGCTCGGTCGAACGGGCATAGGTGCTGACCAGATCGTTGGCGATATCCTTAACCAGATCGAACGGCCAGTCCGACGAAACGATGAAATCGAGACCGCTTTCCTGGATGAGATCACAGCGCGCCAGAAGATAGTGCGACGCACCCACATAGTCCGTCAGCGCGCGCAGACCGGACTGCAACCTCCCAGTGTCGGCGACACCGTGCAGGCGCCGAATCAGCTCGTCGCGCGGCAAGAGAGCCGGCGCCACCACGCTCGCGAAATTCGCCATTTGCCTCTCGCCTTTGCTCGCCTGAAATATCGTCATATCCATTGGCAATTTCCTGCGGCTGAGGAACGATCAAACTCGGTGCAACAGCGATTTTTTTGTGAAGGATTCAATTCAAGCCCCGCTCGAATCCCATTTCGAATCACCTAAGGGTAAGCCAGCCGGTGTAAATCACCATCTCCGACTTCTAGGGATTTACTTTCGCTGTCGCTCATGCCGTGATTCGAGGACGACTTGCGCCCCTCAGAATACTGGGAAGGCTAAGATGATTCTGGCTGTACCGCAACTTCATTCGCGTTTTACGCGAGTGATCTTCAACAGTATTATTCAAATCCTTCACGCGGCCGTTTCTATTCCCGTTCGACAGCCGGAGCCGAATACAAACCGGGGAGCTGTCGGCTCCCCCGCGGAGGACCGATAACAATCCTGCTCCGGCAGTGAAAAGCCTGATACAGACATGAAAAGGGCCGGTTGCCCGGCCTCTTTCTTATGCTGCGTCGTCGATCGCCCACTTCCTGAGAATTTTGGCGGCGCGCTCCTCGTTGATCTCCACCATGCGGGCAAGCTTGCGTTCCGGGCCCTCCTTGACGCGTCGGTTGAAGTTGCCGTCGTCGTCGCCGAGGCTGAGCAGATCCTCGGTGCTGTCGAAGCCGAAATCGGAGCCGAAGCCGTCCATGAGAGCGCCTCCAGGAGCGCCGGCCGCCGGCGCGAAGTCCGGAAGTTCGAGACCGGCCGCTTCTGGCGTGGCGTCGCCAAGCACCGAGCTCGCGCCGTTACCGCTGACGCTGCGTACCAGCGGCCGCAGACCCATCCAGACCACCACGAAGGCGACCGCCACGAAGGCGAGCGAGTTGATGATGCCGGCAAGGTTGCGGCTCAGCATATCCATGACGCGGACACCGCCGGTGGCGTCTTCCAGCAGCTGGTTCTCGAGGAAGTCCATCGCCGTGACGGTGACGACATCGCCACGCTTGGCGTCGATGCCGGCTGCCGAAGCGACAATCTTCTGCATTTCGGCGAGATAGGCGTCGATCTTGGCCTGATCGACGGGCTCGCCGACCATCTTGGCGATGCGGCCCTTGTTGACAACGACGGCGATCGAAAGCTTCTCGACCTGATAGCTGTTGCGGGTCGTCGCCGTCGTCTTGCTGTTGATTTCGTAGTTGGTCTGCTCTTCGCGCTTGTCCGACTTGTCCTGTGATTCCGGACCGCTTGCGCCGCCGGCATCGGGGGCCGCCTGGGGAATGTTCTGTTCGACAGTCGTTGCGTTGTCGGACTGCCTCTGCTGCGACTGCTGGGCTTCCTTCGTCGAGCGAACGGAGCGTTCGACCTTGGATTCGGGATCGTAGACCGTTTCCTGAATCTGCTGAGCATCGGTGTTGAGGTCGGCGGTGACGCTGGAGCGGAAGTTGTCCATGCCGAGGAAGGGCGCCAGCGCCTTGTCGATGTTGGATTCGACTTCCTGCTGAACGTTCTGGACGATGTTGAGCGAGCGGTTCAGCGAGCTGTTGCTCGCCTCGTCGCCGGACGCGAGAAGCTGGCCGGCAGAATCAAGAATCGTGACGTCATCGACATCAAGCCCCGGCACGGCCGAGGCGACGAGGTGACGGATCGAGGTCGCCGCGCCGCGCCCGGTGGCGGCGCTGGCGCGAATCATCACGGAGGCGGTCGGTTTCTGCTCCGCCTTCCGGAAGTTTCCAACCTCGGGCATGACGATATGGACGCGCGCGGCCGTTATGCCCGAGATCGATTGGATGGTGCGTGCGATTTCGCCTTCCAGCGCTCGAACCCGCGTCACCTCCTGCATGAAGGAGGTCAGCCCAAGCGAGCCGACATTGTCGAAGAGTTCATAGCCGGCATTGGCGCTGTTCGGCAGGCCGCGCTCGGCAAGCATCAGGCGGGCCTTGCCCGTCATACCAGCCGGAACGGTGATGCTGGAGCCGTCCGTGCCGACCTGGAAATTGATGTTGGCTTCGGCAAGCGCCATGCTGATCTGGTTGAGATCGGGAGCGTCGAGACCGACATAGAGCGTTTCTTGTGCCGGTTTGTTGACGAAAAGGGCGGCCGCAAGGATGATTGCGATGGAAACGGCGCCGACGCCTCCCAGAATCATCAGGCGTGTCCGGCCCAGGGCGCCAAAGTTCTTAAAAATCTGAACTAATTGATTTAACAGATTCATTCTGTTCTCGCACGATCCGTCAAAGACAAAGCAGGCTTATTGCCTCATCCGACGAATAATAGGCGAAACTTGTGCGAGCGTTTCGTGAGGAGCGCGCGAGAGCGAAAGGCTGAAGCATGTCGCGCGGCGAGTTTGCGAGAACGACATGCTTGAAAAGGACCCGAGGCGCGAGAAGCGGAGTTGAAAAACCGTTCGCTTCAGAAGAAGTCGAAGTCGCCGGCGGCCTTGCTCAGCGGCTGCGAATGACCGTGGCGCGTGGAGCCGCCCAGCGCCTTCTGCATCTCCGCCAGCTTGACGAGGCTGAGCGCGGTGGCGACGTCGACCGTCCAGCCGAGCGGGATTTCGCCGGTGATGGTGTCGATGAATTCGGCAAGGCCGCGTGACTTCTGCACGGCCAGGTCGATGCCCTGCATGACCTTCATGGCGTCAGGCGAGTTCAGAATTTCAGCGCCACCGAGGTCGAGAAGCTGCGGCTCGATGCGCTCGATCAGGTAAGCCACATCGTGCAGTTCCGAAACGATGCGCATCAGGATGTCGCTCAGCGCTTCGACAGGCGCGGGCGGCTCCATCACCGGAGTAAATGTCATATCAAAATCCTCGCCATCAAAAAAATTCGATGCTGGTTTCGGCGGGCTTCTGCGGAGCGGCGGGACGCTGCTCGAGAGCGACGGTTCTCTGCGTTTCGGCGCCGGTCAAAGGGTATTGCCGGGCCCGACCGGAGACCGGCCAATATTCGAGCTTGCGCCCATGCTCTCCGCCTGTGGAGGAGCCGACCACCGGAATGCCTTCATCCCTCAGGAACTGCATGGCGAAGGCCGCATTCTGCTCCCCGACGTTGGAGAAAGTCGAGATCGTCTTGGCGCCGCCGAAGATCTTTGCCTCCAGCCGGTCGCGCCGGGCGCCCTGCTTCAGGAGACCGTTGATCAGCAATTCCATCAGATGCACGCCGTAGCGTGTGGCATCGCCGCCTGATGTCGGCGACGTCGCCGAGCCGGGCAACAGAAAGTGGTTCATGCCGCCGACACCGGCGACCGGATCTCTGAGGCACGCAGCCACGCACGAGCCGAGAATGGTCGAGAGAACCGCATTCGGATCGCTCAGAACCTTGTACTCGCCTTGAATGATGTGCACGCGGCGGGCTGCCCCCTCAATGATCATTTCAGAGCTCCAAACACGGCTTCGATAGCAGCTTTCATCTTCTCGATCGTGAATGGCTTGGCGAGCACGTTGTTGGCACCGAGTTGGGCCGCTTTCTGCACCAGCGCGCGATCGCCCTGGGCGGTGAGGATGATGAAGGCCGCCTTCTTGGTGTTCGGGTTGGTGCGCACGGCCTGAAGGAAGCCGATGCCATCCATCTTCGGCATGTTGAAATCAGAGATCACCAGGTGGTGCGGCTGCTCGGTCATGATCTTCATGCCCTGCTCGCCGTCGCCTGCGGATGTGATCTGCTTGAAGCCGAGCTGGGTCAGCGCGTCGCTGAGCAGCAACCGGCTCGTTACCTGATCATCGACGATCAGAACTTTGATTTTCTCCGCGATCGACATTTATTCGGTCCCTTCCTTTCGGGCGGCTGTCAATTTCAATATTTCTTCACCGATGGCAGTCAGTGGCAGCTGCTGCTCGACGGCGCCAAGTTCGTGAGCAACCCTTGGCATTCCGTAAACGACGCAGGTTTTTTCGTTCTGGCCGAGCGTTCTGGCGCCCGCGTGGCGCATTTTCAACAATCCGGCGGCGCCATCGCGGCCCATTCCGGTCAGAATCACGCCGACGGCATTGCGGCCTGCGAGTTCCGCGACCGAATCAAAGAGCACGTCCACGGACGGGCGGTGACCGTTGACGGGCGCCCGGTCGACGAGACGGCAGCACGGCGCGGAGCCGCCGCTGACCTGAAGATGACGTTCGCCGCCCGGCGCCAGATAGATCTTGCCGATCTCGAGACGGGCGCCGTCGGTCGCTTCCTGCACCACCGGCGCGCAGAGACGGTTCAGCCGCTCGGCGAAGCTCTTGGTGAAAGTCGGCGGCATATGCTGAGTGATGACGGTCGGTGGGCAGTTTGCCGGGAATTTCTGCAGCACGGCGATCAGCGCCTCGACGCCGCCGGTCGACGAGCCGATCGCGACGATCTTGCGGCCGACGCGAAAATCGGCGACGGAGGGCGGGGGCGCGACGGCGGCGGTCGGTTGGGAGAACTGACGCTGCGTGCGCGCGGCCGCCTTGACCTTCTCGGCGAGATCGCCGAAGGGCCTGGGTTCGCCGGGACCTGGCTTGCCGACGCAATCAAAGGCACCGATCTCAAGCGCCGCAAGCGTCGCTTCGGCACCGCGATGCGTCATCGTCGAGACCATGATCACCGGCATCGGCCGCAGGGTCATGATCTTTTCAAGGAAATCGAGGCCGTTCATGTTCGGCATCTCGATGTCGAGCGTCACGACGTCGGGATTCAGCCGCTTGATTGCCTCCCGCGCTTCCAGCGCGTCGCCGGCCTGGCCGATGACGCTCACTTCCGGGTCGGAGCTCAGCACCGCGGTAATCAAACCCCGCATGGTCGGCGAGTCATCAACAACGAGAACTCTGGCCGGAGCGCTCATGCCTTCCTCCCGAGACCCTTGGTCGTGTAGCGATAGGTCGTGATGCCGATATTGTCGAAGACGTGCTTCGCCTCACCGGAGACGCGCTCGGAATGGCCGATATAGAGATGGCCGCCTTCCGGCAGCAGGCCGGCAAAACGCTGCCAGATCTTCATCTGCGTCGGCTCGTCGAAATAGATGACGACGTTGCGGCAGAAGATGACGTCGAACTTGCCCTTGAACGGCCATTGCGCCATCAGGTTCAGCTCATTGTAGGTGATCAGCCGCTTGACGCGGTCGTCGACCTGGAACTTGCGCCGGCCCTGCACCTCGACTTCGCTGAACCATTGCTTGCGCATGGCGGGTGAAACGGTTTCGAGCGCGCTCTCGTCGTAGGCGCCGGCCCGGGCGATGGCGAGGATTTTCGGATCGATGTCAGTGGCCAGGATCTTGAAGTCGTAATCGGCGACGTTCGGCATCAGCGACAGCACGGTCAGCGCGATCGAATAGGGCTCCTGCCCGTCGGAGGAAGCAGCCGACCAGATGCGCACCCTGCCGCCCGATCTCGCCCGCTGCAGAAGCTCCGGCAGAACATGATCGCGCAGATGCTCGAAATGATGGTTTTCGCGGAAGAAGCGAGTGAAATTGGTCGTCAGATGCGAGAGCATTTCGCGGCGCGCCGCAGCCCCCGCCGGCGAAGCGACGAGTTCGCAATATTCCCGGAAGCCGGACAGACCAAGATTGCGGATATGTTTCGACAGACGCGAATAAACGAGCGAGGCCTTCGTCTCGTTGAGGAAGATGCCGGCATCCGAGTAGATCATGGCGGCGATTTCCGTAAGGTCGCGGCGCGTCAGCGGATATTCTCCGCTCGCCAGCACCTCATCGGCTCCCTGCCTCTGATCTTTTGCACCCATTGCACTCATGCGGCTTCGCTTTCGGTCTCGGAAAAGAGGGCTTCAAGTTCGATCAGGCAGATCATGCGCTTGTCGATGGCGAGAATGCCCCGGGCAAATTGGCGCTCGAGGTCGGAGGAGATTTCGGGCGTCGGCTGAATGATCTCGTCGGTGACGGTCAGAATGTCGGAGACGGCGTCGACCAGGAGGCCGACGACCTTGCGACGGACCTGGGCGACGATGATGACATGACGGGCTGTGGGATCGGCCGGCTTCATGCCGAGCCGGGCGGCAAGATCGATGATCGGCAGCACCGCGCCGCGCAGGTTGATGACCCCCAGCATATAGGCAGGCGAGTGCGGCATCGCGGTCGCGGGGGTCCAGCCCCGGATTTCGCGAACCGACATGATATTCACGCAAAATTCCTGATCTCCGATGCGGAACGCGATCAGCTCGCGATCCCCCTGGTTCAGACTTTTTACAGCGTACGACATTCCTTACCCTACCGCTGCTAACGACATTTCCGCTTTGAGCGACTGGCCGCGCGAGGCGCCGACAACCGCGTCGACATCGAGGATGAGCGCCACGCGGCCGTCGCCAAGGATGGTGGCGGCGGCGATGCCGGGCACATGGGTGTAGTTGGCCTCCAGGCTCTTGATAACCACCTGGCGCTGACCCTGGATGGCATCGACCATCAGGGCGCGCTGGCCGCCGCCTTCCGATTCCACCAGCAGCGCCACGCCCTCGACGGGGTTGGCCTGGGTCGCGCGGAAGTTCAGGATGCGACCGACATCGACCAATGGGCAGAACGAGTTGCGGATCGAGATCAGCCGGTGGTTCGCGCCGAAGGAGTGGATTGCGGACGCTTCCGGCTGCAGGGTTTCGACGATCGCGGTCAGCGGCACGACCAGCGTCTGGCCGGCGACGGTGACTACCATGCCGTCGAGAACGGCAAGCGTCAGCGGCAGGCTCATGGTGAAAACCGAGCCGTGGCCCGGCTTGGAGGTGATGTTGATGCGGCCGCCGAGCGCCTGGATCGAGCGCTTGACGACGTCCATGCCGACGCCGCGGCCCGATATGTCGGAGATCTTGTCGGCCGTCGAGAAGCCCGGCAGGAAGATCAGGTTATCGATTTCCTCATCCGACAGGTTGGCGTCGGCGGGGATGAGATCGTTGTCGATCGCTTTCTGGCGGACCTTCTCGCGGTTGATGCCGGCGCCGTCGTCGGCAAGCTCGATCAGGATGCGGCCTGAGCGGTGCTTGGCGGTGAGGCGAACCGTGCCTTCGGTGTTCTTGCCGGCGGCTGCGCGTTTTTCCGGGGTTTCGATGCCGTGGTCGACGGCATTACGGATCATGTGGGTCAGCGGCTCGGCCAGCTTGTCGATAACCGTCTTGTCGACTTCGGTATTTTCACCTTCGGTAATGAGGCGAATCGACTTGCCGGTCATATCGGCGATTTCGCGGACGATACGCGACATGCGCTGGAAGACCGGCTTGACCGGCTGCGCGCGGATCGCCATGACCGAGTCCTGGATCTCGCGGGTGAGCTGCTGCAGCTCCTCGAGACCCATGTTGATCGAGGACGTGCCTGTTGTGTCGTTCTCGATGACGCTCTGCGACAGCATTGCCTGGTTGATGACCAGTTCGCCGACGAGGTTGATGAGACGGTCGACGCGGTCGAGATCGACGCGGATTGTCTGGCCGGCGCCGGCGGCATTGTTCTGGGCGGCGGCATTGGCCGCGGCGGCCGCGGCGGCCGATTCCTTCTTCTCGACGCGAGCGGCGGCTGCCGCCATCTGCGTGACGTTGGAAGCGGTTTCGGCGGCGGCAACGGCAGCGACCGTGTCTTCGGACCGTGCAGCGGAAACGCTCTCCGTTGCGTCGGTCTCGTCCAGGATCGAGAGGTCGAAGGGAACCGGCACCATCGGCAGTTCCTCGTTGCTCGAAGCGGCGCCACTGGTCTCCTCAACCGGCTTCACCGTCAGCTCGCAATCCCACTCGGCGAATTCGAAGACGGCGCGGATCGCATCCTCGCCCTTGTCGGTCTTGAGCGTGACGTTCCAGAAGAAATAGGCAGCCTCCGGATCGAGCTCTTCGAGACCCGGCAGCTCATCCGTATTGCAGTAGATCGTCATTTCGCCGAGGCGCGAAAGGTCGCGCAGCAGCAGGGTGGCGTCGTTACCCTTCGAATAGAGTTCGTGGCGCGGCTTGAAGGTGATCTCGTAGGCCGGCAGGCCGGTCTCTGCGCCGTCCTCGTCGGCGAAATCGTCGAAGGAAAAGGGGACGGGCTGGAAGCCGCTGTCGTCGGTCGGCTTGGGGGCCGGCGCCGGAGCGGCCGGAGACGCCTTTGCGGCGGCCTTGGGCGCAGGCGCTTCGGCCGAAGGAGACGGCAGCTCGCCGTTGGCCAGCGCCTCGAGCTCCTTGACGAGGCCGCGGCTGCGGCTTTCATCGACACTGCCGCCGTCGCGTGCAGCATTGGTCAGGTCGGCGAGCACATCGGCCGACTTCAGCATCACCTTCAGGACGTCCTGGGTCGGCTCGAGCTTGTTGGAACGAACGCAATCGAGAGTGGTCTCGAAAACATGGGCGAAGGCAACCAGATCATCAAGGCCGAAGGCGCCGGCACCCCCCTTGATCGAATGCACGGCACGGAACACCGCATTGACGGTTTCCGGATCGCGATCGCCATCGTTCATTTTCAGCAGACCGGATTCCAGCTCGGCGAGCTGTTCCTCGCACTCCTGGAAAAAGATCTCTTTGATTTCGTTCATATCCATAGGAGCAAATCCTGGGTTTAAGCGGTTACGCGCTCAATTGCATCGATCAGCTTGGCCGGGTCGAAAGGCTTGACGATCCATCCGGTGGCGCCGGCCTGGCGGGCGCGGTTCTTCTTTTCCGCATCGCTCTCGGTGGTCAGGACCAGGATCGGGATCGCCCGATATTTTTCGTTGCGGCGCACACCTTCGATGAAGCCGAAGCCATCGAGGCGCGGCATATTGATGTCGGTCACGATCACGTCAGGATTGGATTCTTCGAGCACCTCAAGGCCCTCGACGCCGTCTTCCGCCTGGATCGTCTCGAAACCGGCATTGTTCAGCGTCACGAGCAGCATGTTTCGGATGGTGCGGGAATCATCCACGGTAAGCACTTTTTTCTTCATTGCCGAATCTCCTTGGCAAGCAGGTGGTCAATATTGACGCCAACCAGCTGCATGGTTTTGTGAAATGCGTCGGACACCTTGGAGAAGGTGAATGGCTGCTTGTCCTGCTCCCAGGTCTTCTCGGCGGACATCAGGACCTGAGCGCAAAGAGCCCCGATCCGCTCGACGCCCGATGCGTCGATTGAAAGACCGCTGCCCCTGAGAGAAAGGAGCTTGTCACGCAAGGCGGAAGCCTCGTTGAGATCGAGCACCGCTGTCAAATTCAGCGTCTTGCCACTCTTCTTTGCTACCATCAGCTTGTCCTTGTCCCTTTGTCCCCGGCCCGAAAAGATGAGCTGCGGCGATCATCCGATAGGTTAGTAAACATTCCGCCCACCTCCGACGCTTACGAGCGATTGCGGAAGGCCAAAATCATCATTTTCGTATTCGTCTTCGACCGCAGGACGGGCAGCCGCTTCGATCGCGCGCGACGGCGCCGCGCGGACCGATGCTGCACGCCCGGTGTGCGCATTTTCCCGGGCGATGCGGAATTCGCGAATCGTCTGGCCGAGCTCGAGAATGACGGTATGGAGGTGGTCGGCGCCTTCGGCGGAGCATTCGGCCAAACCGGCATTGTCCGCCACCTCTGCGCCGAGACCCTTGACGTCGGCCGCCACGCCGTCGAGGCTTGCGGCATGCTCGCTGGTCCTGGTGGCGATGCCGGATATGGCGGCGTTGATGTCGGTGACCTGCCGCACGATGCTGCCGATCGAATCCTGGGTACGTCCGACCATCTGCACGCCGGCGTCGACCTGCGCCTTGGTCGTCGTTACCAGGGTCTTGATCTCGCGGGCGGCGTCGGCCGAGCGCTGGGCAAGCGCGCGGACTTCCTGGGCAACGACGGCAAAGCCGCGGCCGGAATCGCCAGCGCGGGCCGCCTCGATGCCGGCGTTCAGCGCCAGCAGATTGGTCTGAAAAGCGATCTCGTCGATCGCGCCGATGATCTGGCCGATCTTCTCGGCCGACTGCTCGATGTCGGCCATGGCGCTGATGGCGCGGCCGACGACCTCGCCGCTTTGTTCGACCGCAGCGCGCGTCGAGGCGGCCGCCTGTTCGGCGGCGCGGCTGTCGGCGGCGCCGTCGCGCACGCTTCCGGCAATGCCGGCAAGGGCAGCGGCGGAAAGCTGCAGCCGGCCTGCCTGGCCGGACGCAGTGCCGGCGAACTGCCGCGACTGAGCGGCAAGCGAAGCGGTCGCCGTCTCGGCCTTATCAGCGCGTTCGGTCATGGCGGCGAATTCTGCCTGCAGGCCATCCAAGGCGCCGTTCAGGGCGGCGGCGATGCCGGCATAGGCGCCGTCGGCCTCGACAGGCGCGCGCCGCGTCAGGTCGCGGGCGGCGAGGCCCTCGATAACCTCACCGAAGATCCGCCCAATCTCCGCTTCACTTCCGGCGCGCTGATCGGCGAGCGCGCGGCTCTGGGCGGCTCGCAGCGCATTGAAGCGAAGCGAAACGGCAATTTCCACATCGACCATGACGATGCGGATGATCGCCGTCATCAGATCGGAAATTTCGCGGGTGCGGCGCCTGGCCGAGGGCAGCAGGGGCCGGCCGGCGATCTCTTCGGCGAGGCCGGAAAGGACGTGTTCCAGCATGACGCCATGGCCGGCCACGTGCCAGCGCGGCTCGAGGCCCATCTTGCTTTCGGTGTCGGCGAGGACCTTGACACGCTCGGCATAGAGGCTGTCGAAGCGCGCATCCGTCAGCAGGTCCCAATGCGAGGACTGCAGATCATGCAGACGATCGACCTGTCGGTCGCTCTCGAAATTGCGAGCGGCGTCGGGATAGGACTGGAACCTGTGGAAGAGATCGCGCAGGCCCGCTTTCAGATGCGCTTCGAGGGCCGGTCGGTTACGGCGCACCAGTTCGCACTGATCGGCATCGAGACCGGCAAAACGCAGGCGGTCGCGCAAGCTGCCTGCCTGCGCTCCACGAGCCTGATCTGATGGCATGTCCTGCCTCAACGCCTGTCCCCGACCCACTTTCCAGGCGAATGCCCGGCAAAAACTTTTGCAGCATTCGATGAACGCAAGCGCGGAGCCGGTCTTCACCACCGGCGACGACCGGCAGGTAAAAGCCCCTGATCAGCTATGTTTCGAAGCTGTCTGAAGAGATGGATACCGGATCGACCCGGTACGGCGGTACGGCGTCATGCCTGCTGGGAACGAGCACATCTTCCCATTCCGACGTGTAACCCAATGTTTATGGTTAATTCCTTGCCCGAAGGTTAATACGCCGTTCCAGGCGCAGGCTTTTGGAGCAATTCAAGGCAGTTCGCAGGAAATACTTCCACGGAGTTGCACGGCTGCTACAAGGCACACGCAAGCTCCGTGTTATAGGCCGGTCGACAACCAAGACATGACGTCGACAAGGACAGAGCAATGATTGTTCTCGGATTGGGTTCCTGCTTGATCGCAATGGGCGTACTTGCCGCCATCGCCAGCCTCGATTTCCTTGCCGCAAACCGCGACATCCGCATGCTTCGGGTGTTCTGAAAGCTCTCCCGCTCCAAGCCGATCCATTCCCCGTTGGCAGTCCGGCGCCTTTGGTGTAATCGCACTCGCGCCTTTCATGTCAGCGGAACACTCGGTTCATGTCCCCCAGATCTGGTCTCCTCATCGTTCTCGGCTTCACGTTCTGGCGTGTCGTCACGCTGCGTTTCGATGCTACTGACCTGTTTGTCGACGAGGCGCAGTACTGGTTCTGGTCGCAGAATCTCGATCTCGGCTATTATTCGAAACCACCGATGATCGCCTGGGTGATCCGGGCAATGACGGAGCTTTCCGGCTCCAACGCCATCTATTTCATCAGGCTGCTCGGGCCGCTGATCCACATGGCGGCAGCACTGGTGCTGATGAAGGTGGCAAAGCGTTTCGTCGGGCCGGAGATCGAAGGCTGGACGGGCGCCACCTATATTACGCTGCCGGGGGTGGCGCTTTCTTCAGTGTTCTTCTCGACCGACGTCATCCTGCTGTTCTTCATCGCGATCGCTCTGCACGCCTATTTTGGCCTGACGCAGCGGCGCTCGGTCGGACTGGCGCTCATCATGGGCCTCGGCGTCGGCCTCGCCTTCCTGACGAAATATGCCGTGCTGTTCGTCGTGCCGGGCGGCGCGATCGCCCTCCTGCTCATTCCGTCGGCGCGCATCGCCGTCCGGGACTTCATCATCGCGGTCGCGGTTGCGGCTGTCGTCGCCCTGCCAAACCTCTGGTGGAACCTGCAACACGACAATACGACGGTGCGCCATACGCAGGATATCGCCCATTGGAGCGACATCGGCATCAATCTGCGGCGCGGGCTCGAATTCTTCTCCGCCCAATTCGGCGTCGTCGGACCGATCATCTTTTTCGCAATGCTCTGGGCGGTCTATCGCATGATCAAGGGCCGGAGCGACGACCGCGAAAAGATGCTGATCTGGCTGTCGATGCCGGTGGTGGTGCTGATCACCTTGCAGGCGACCGTCGCGAAAGCCTATGCCAACTGGGCCGTGACCGCCTATGTCGCGGGGACCATTCTTGCCGTCTGGCTGCTTTACCGGATGTGGCCTAAGGGGTTGAGGCTGTCGCTCACCATCAACGGCATCGCAAGCCTGCTCTTTCCGCTGGCGACGATCTTTCCGCAGCAATTGCTGCTGCCGAACGGCGACGAATTGATGAAGCGCTATCTTGGTCGCGCCGAGGTCAGCCGCGAGGCGGGAGCCCTTGCAGCTCAGGCCGGCACCGACATTATCGTCACCGACAACCGCGATATGGTCGCCGACCTCTTTTATACACTGCGCGACGCATCCTACAGGATCTACGCCCGGGCGCCCGCAGGACTTCCGGAGAGCTACTACGAGCAGGAGTTCGCGCTGCCCGCCGACGTCACCGGCAAGGTGCTTTTCCTGACGGACGTCCCCCTTAGCTGTGCCACGGAAACGCCGGAGGTACTGAAGAAATGGCAGCCGACCGCGGGCTATTACAAGGGCAAGGCGCTTTCCATCTACAAAGTCTCCGCCGGCTGCCTGGCGCCCTGAGCCGGCTTCAGCCTGTTCAATTGTGCAGGCAGAGGCCGGTGCCTGCCCCTTCGATCTCGACGAACCTGACACCACCGCTTTCGAAGGCAAGGCGCAACTGCGCCTCCGTCGCGCGGTGGATGTCGTGGTGGCGTCCCTCGTAATCGCGGATGGTGCTGCGCGAGACGGCGGCTCTTTCGGCCAGATCGGCCTGGGTCCAATCTAGCAGGCCGCGCGCCGCGCGGCAGAGAGCCGGGGTGAGAATTGTTTCCCTTGCGCCTTGACCCATGGTTTAATGTTGCCCATATTGGTTGAGATAGACCATATATGTCATATTGCGCACGGGATTTCCAGATCGGGAGACAGCAATGCCGCACGATACGCCCTTGATTTCGACAATCGTCGGCGGCCTCGTGCTGGCTTTCATCTTCGGCGCCCTTGCTCATCGGCTGCGCATGCCGCCGCTCGTCGGCTATCTGATCGCCGGCGTGCTGGTGGGACCGCACACGCCGGGCTACGTGGCGGATCAGAGCCTTGCGCCGGAGCTTGCCGAAATCGGCGTCATCCTGCTGATGTTCGGCGTCGGGCTGCATTTCTCGCTCAAAGACCTGCTGTCGGTACGCGGCATCGCGCTGCCGGGTGCCATCGTGCAGATCAGTTTTGCGACTTTGCTCGGCTGGGGGCTCGGCGCCTTGATGGGCTGGCCGACCGGCGGCAGCCTGGTCTTCGGCCTGGCGCTGTCGGTCGCCTCTACCGTCGTGCTCTTGAAGGCGCTGCAGGAGCGCCGGCTGGTGGAGACGGAGCGCGGCCGGATCGCCGTCGGCTGGCTGATCGTCGAAGACCTCGCCATGGTGCTGGCGCTGGTGCTGATCCCGGCGGCAGCCAGCATCGGCGGCGGCCATGGTCCGGTCGAGCCGCTGTCGGCGGCTCTGAACAGCCTGCTCGGCCTCGATCTCGGCATCGGCGGGATAATCGCCATGACGCTTGTCAAGGTGGCGCTGTTCGTGGCGCTGATGCTGGTCTTCGGCCGCAAGCTCATTCCCTGGACGATGCACCGCATCGCCCACGCCGGCTCGCGCGAGCTCTTCCGGCTCGGTGTGCTCGCCATCGCTCTTGGCGTTGCCTTCGGCGCGGCGAAGCTCTTCGGCGTGTCCTTGGCGCTCGGCGCCTTCTTTGCCGGCATGGTGCTGGCCGAAAGCGAGCTCAGCCACCGCGCGGCCCAGGAAAGCCTGCCGCTGCGCGACGCCTTTGCCGTGCTCTTCTTCGTCTCGGTCGGCATGCTGTTCGATCCGAACATCCTGCTCGACAGGCCGCTGCCGATCCTTGCCACCGTCTTCATCATCGTCATCGGCAAGTCCGTCGCCGCCTTTCTGATCGTGCTCGCCTTCAGGAAGCCGCCCGGCACGGCGCTGACGATTTCGGCAAGCCTCGGTCAGATCGGCGAGTTCTCCTTCATTCTCGCCGCTCTCGGCACCGAACTCGGGCTGTTGCCGGAGGAGGGCCGCGACCTGATCCTTGCCGGCGCCATCATCTCGATCGTCCTCAATCCGCTGCTGTTCTTCCTCTGCGACCGCATGCGGCCTCTTCTCGAAGGTGCAAAGCGCGAGGAAACCGTGGCCGACCCCGCTTCCGCCGCGGTTGCGGATCCCGCTCAAGAGCAGGCGGCGTCTGACAACGACGACGCGCATCCGACCACGCTAACCGGCCACGCGATCCTCGTCGGCTATGGCCGGGTCGGCAGGATCGTCGGGCAGAATCTCAAATCGTCCGGCACGCCCTTCCTCGTCATCGAGGATTCCGACAAGCGCATCGGCGAGTTGAAAGCACAAGGGATCGAAGCCTTCATGGGCAATGCGGTGGCGCGGGAGACGCTCGATCTCGCCAATCTTTCGACTGCGCGCAGCCTCGCCATCGCCATCCCGAACGCCTTTGAGGCCTGTCGCATCGCCGAGCAGGCGCGCAGCGTCAATCCCTCAATCCTCATCGTCGCCCGCGCCCATTCCGACGGCGAGGTCGACGAACTGATACAATACGGCGCCGACACCGTCATCATGGGCGAACGCGAAATCGCGCTTGGCATGGTTGACCGGCTCGCTCAAGTGCATCATGAGAGTGTTTCCTATGAAGACAGGCAGGAGCCTGATACAATCATCCCGAGGGGCACTGCTCCGCCGGAAAGAGAATGAGAGATTGGCGCGCTTTTGAGCCGATACGGTAGTGACATCGCCGGGACGGAGGAGATGGAGCTGGACCAGCACCGTCTGACGAGCCGTATCGCCGCTTCCCTCCTCTTCGCCATTCTTGCCTATATCGGCCTGCTTTTCGGCGGCAATCTCATTGAGCCGGCGACCGCCGTCAACACGCTTTCCTCTTCCGGCCGCGATCCCCAGCCGCAGCAACTGAGCGCGCGCGAAGCCGTGCGCGGGGTGCTCGTCGCCGAGCGCAAGCTTGCGCCGAAACAGACCGGCTACGACGCCGGACCGCCGGCCCTTGCCGCCGCCCCTGCTGTCGACTTTACCGGCTGGGACATCGCCGCTCCTCTTGCGGCATTCGAGCCTGCGCTTCATCAGGCAGTTTCCAGGACCCATCAGGCGCGCGCACCGCCGATCGTCGCCTGAGGCCTGCGCCGAGCGGCGCTTCCGACCATTGACGACATGCCGCCAGCGCCCGGGCGCCGGCCCTCGATTATCTAAGGAATACAACATGCGTACTTCACCATGGCTGGTGTTCACCTATACGGTGATCATCGTGATCGGCTTATTCATCGCCCTGCCGAACGTCCTGCCGCAGTCCACCCTCCAGCGCATTCCGGCATGGCTGCCGCATGAGCAGGTGTCACTCGGCCTCGACCTTCGCGGCGGTTCGCACCTCGTCCTGGAAGTCGACGAAGCGGACCTGACCAAGGAGCGGCTGCAATCGCTGCTTCAGGACGCCCGCCGCGTCCTGCGCGAAAAGGGCATCCAGCCAAAGGCCGTCGTGCGCAGCCAGAATCAGATCGTCGTGACGCTCGCCGATGCCGCGCAGAGCGATGCGGCTGTCACCGATCTGAAGACGCTTGCCAACCCGATCAGCACCGGCCTCAGCGCCGGCCAGGCAGATCTCAATGTCACCGCAAACGGAGCGACCATCACTGTCGGCTTCTCGCCAGCCGGCATCTCCGCCAATGTCGACAATGCCGTCCAGCAGAGTCTTGAAGTCATCCGCCAGCGCGTCGACCAGGTCGGCGTGTCCGAGCCGACCATCCAGCGCATCGGCGGCAACCGCGTGCTCGTCCAGCTTCCGGGCGCGCAGGATCCGTCGCGCCTGCGTGAACTTCTGGGCTCCACGGCAAAGATGTCGTTCCACATGCTGGCGCCGAACAACCAGCCCGGCCCCGGCGTCACCATGCTGCAGGACGACGAAGGCAGATCCTATCCAGTGCTCGATCGTGTCGAAATCTCCGGCGACCGCCTTTCGGATGCCCGCGTCAGCTTCGATCCCAACACGCGCGAACCCATCGTCAGTTTCCGCTTCGACAGTGCCGGCGCCACCCGCTTTGCCGAGATCACCCGCCAGAATGTCGGTAGTCCCTTTGCCATCGTCCTTGACAACAAGGTGCTGAGCGCTCCCGTCATCCGCGAGCCGATCACCGGCGGTTCCGGCCAGATCTCCGGCAACTTCTCGGCCGACAGCGCCACGACTCTTGCCGCCATGCTGCGCGCCGGCGCCCTGCCCGCCAAGCTGACTGTTATCGAAGAGCGCACGGTCGGCGCCGATCTCGGCGCTGACGCCATCAAGATGGGCATCTATTCCGGCATCGTCGGCTTCGCCCTTGTTGCCGCCTTCATCTTCGTTCTCTACGGCACCTGGGGCATCCTCGCCAATGTGGCGCTGCTGATCCACACGATCCTGACCTTCTCGGCCCTGACTCTGGTCGGCGCGACGCTGACGCTGCCCGGCATTGCCGGTGTCGTTCTCGGCATCGGCCTTGCGGTCGACGCGAACGTCCTCATCAACGAGCGCATTCGAGAAGAGACCCGCAAGGGTAAGGGCGCCTTTGCCGCCATCGACACGGGCTTCAATCGTGCCTATTCGACCATTATAGACGGCAACATGACGGCCCTGATCGCTGCGGCCATCCTGTTCTGGTTCGGTTCCGGACCGGTTCGCGGCTTTGCCGTGACCATGGCGCTCGGCCTGATCATCTCGATGTTCACCTCGGTTGCCTTCGTTCGCGTCGCGATGATCGAGATTACCCGCCGCCGCAGGTTCAAGGTGCTGAACATCCGGCCGTTGATCCCCTTCAGCCCTTATGACAAACACATCCAGTTCATGAAGGCGCGCTTCTTCGGCGTCACCGTTTCGGCGCTGCTTTCGATTGCCTCCGTCGTGCTCTTCATCCATCCCGGACTCAACTACGGCGTCGATTTCCGCGGCGGCATCCAGATGTCGGTCAAGACGAAAGAGGCGGCCGATCTTGCGAAGTTCCGCGAGGGACTTGATAGTCTCGGCCTCGGCGAAATCACGCTACAGACCTTTGGCGACAACAACAGCATTCTCGTTCGGGCGCAGCGGCAGGAAGGCGGCGAGGAGGCGCAGACGGCTGCGGTGACCAAACTGAAGGCCGAAGTCGCCAAGATCGATCCGAGCGCTACCGTCGAAGGTACCGACGTTATCGGCCCGAAGGTCAGCGGCGAGCTTGCCTCGGCCGGTATCCTGTCGGTCGTGATCGCCAGCTTCGCGATGCTCATCTATATCTGGGCGCGGTTCGAATGGCCGTTTGCCGTCGGCGCCATCGTTACGCTGGTGCTCGACGTCACCAAGGCGATCGGCTTCTTCGCAATCACCGGCCTCGACTTCAACCTCACGGCCATTGCCGCCATCCTGACGCTCGTCGGCTATTCGGTGAACGACAAGGTCGTCGTCTACGACCGCATGCGCGAAAACATGCGGCTCTACAAGTCGATGCCGCTGCGCGAGATCATCGACAAGTCGATCAACGAGACCCTGGCGCGAAGCCTTTACACCAACGCAACGGCCTTCCTCGCCCTGGTGCCGATGGCGATCTGGGGCGGCAGCGCCGTTTCGAGCTTTGCGATCCCGATGGTCTTCGGCATTCTGGTGGCCGGCGCCTCGTCGATCTTCATCGCCGCACCGATCCTGCTGTTCCTCGGCGACTGGCGCCGCCGCCACGCCAAGGCGGCACTGGCAACCGATACGGCAGCCGAAATCATCCCGCCGGAAGAGGGCCGCTCGCGCAAGTCGGTGAGCTGAAAAACGGGTTGTTAACGTATCCTTGAAGAGGGCGCCGGTTGCAGAGCCGGCGCCCTCTTTCTATTGTTGCCTATTGCCAGGATAAAATTGTGCAGCAATTCAAGATATTACAGCGTCCGTCGCGCGGCTGAAAAAGGCGCGCGACGCCGCAGCAGAGATCGGGAAACCGCCAGATGTCACCCAACCCGGCGAAACCGCCTGAGACCAATATTGCCGGCGATAACGAGGAGCGCATCAAGCGCTTTCTCGCAACCGCCTCGCACGACCTGCAATCGCCGCTGCGCCATATCGCCATGTATGCCGAGCTGCTGCTCGACGATCTCGAGGAGACACTCGACGGCGAACAGCTTCAGAGCCTCAAGATGATCCTGGAAAAGGCGCAAGCCGCACAACGCCTCACCAAGGCACTGATGAGCCTTGCCGGTGGAACACCACAGGTAACGCCCGAAAAGGTCGACCTGAAGGCCTTGGCCGAGAAAATCTGGGGCGACCTCATCGATGAGACGGGGGCTCGCGACGCGACGTTCGCCAGTAAGGGACTCCCCTCCATCCGCACCGACCCCGCGCTGTTCGGACTGGTGCTGAGGCAGCTCATGTCCAACGCACTCACCTATCGGAACTCATCGCCGCCTCATGTGGCGATGACGGCGGAACAAGAGGGGGCGAACTGGTTCGTCCGGATTTCCGATAACGGGATAGGCATCGATCCTGCTTATCGAGAACGGATCTTCGAGCCGTTCTGGAAATTGCCGAAGGCGGGGGCAGCCCCCGGCGCCGGCCTTGGCCTGACGACGGCGCAGGAACTTCTGAAGGCGCTTGGCGGCGATATCAGTCTCGAGCATTCCGACGAAACCGGCAGCCGCTTCACCATTCGCCTTCCCGCCGGCTAAGCAACCTATTGCAATCGCTCAGCTTCGTTTGCCGTGCTTGAAGCGCATTGCGATCTCAGATTCGCTGGACGTGCTTCCAGTCCTTTTCTGCGCATGCCGCTACCGCAAAACGTTCGCGCTATTTTGCGCGCCACGCTCAAATGCTGTAATCGTCCTTCCAGAAATCCGGGACATCATAGTTCACATATTCGCGGATGATGTGCTGCAGCGTCTGAACGTCGATTTCGTCCTTGCCGATGCGGAAGTCGACGCCGTAATCCGGGAATTCCTGGAAATAGCCACCCGATATGTCGGTCGAGACGACGCCGATCGGGCCGGTATAGCCGATGCCGCGCAACTCCGGCACCGTCTCGCGGAAATCGGCATTGGGCAGAAGGCGATTGTCGAGCAGGATGAGATCGAAGCGCGCCGCGCGGACCTTTTCCAATGCGTCTCCGATCGACGGCGAATATTCGACTTCGACCGCCGGCTCGGAGAGATCTGCGATCTTCTTTTTGAGCGCGCGGAATTCGATGAACTCGTCATCGACAAAGAGAACCTTTACGGCATTCTGTCGGACCGTTTTGGTGATCATTTCATTTTCCCAGTCCCGAAGCCAATTTTCACGAAACCAACCCATTCCTCAGGGCGATCGCCACCATGTGGACGCGGTTCACGGCGTCGAGCTTACGCGCGGCCGCAGTGATATGCGAATTGACCGTATGTTCGGACAGACCGAGAATGATGGCGATTTCGGCCGAGGTCTTGCCTTCGCTGGTCCATTTGACGATTTCCGATTCGCGCTGGGTCAACCGTCCGGACATCTCAGGCGTCAGGATTTCCTCGTAGAGCTTGTCGAAAATGCGCATGGCATCCAGAAGCATGTCGGCGATCTCACCCTGATCCGGCTCTTCACGCTCGCCGCTCAGCACGAGGCAATATCGCCGCCCTTCGGGCGTGAACAGCGGAATGAAGAGGAAGACGCCGCAGCGGAACTCGTTGAAAAGCAGATCGGAGGGAAAGGTGTCCGGCTGCGCGCTCCTGCCATGGACGGGCGTCGCCAAAAACTGGGCGCTCTTTGCCCGGACGGTCCCGAGCGCCTCCCTCAACGTCGCAATGAAAAGGCCGACCCGTCGCTCGGCGACATTGGTGATGACGATATCGCGCTCGCCGAAAGGAGTCGAAGCCTCGGAAATGCGGGCAAGCGCGAAATTGTCGAAGTGGTAATGCTGCGCCGCCGCTTTCAGCAGACGGAAAAAATCGGTGCGGTTAATCGCCCGGCTCAGCTCCGGTCCGGCATGAAAAGGAGTTGCCGCGGCATTGTTCATTCCCACTCTTCCTCTCCTCCCGCCATGCCCCCGATCCCCAAATCTTGGGATATACGTCTTAAACGCGAACAGCTACAAAAATTGCGAGACGGTTGATGAGAGATATCGAAACGGGGACTTTCGGTATACAAGGCGGATATCATCAAATGCCTCAACTACAGGTGATGCACGGGCAGATATACTGAGGGGCAGTAATTCTTACCTGGGTATCGTAAATCTTCGCGCGTTCAACATCCATGAATGCGAGAAGGCAGTGCCAGACGTAAGCGCGAGAGAGCCGATAGGCCCATTCAGCTAAGGGGTTGGCTGGAAGTTCGTGGCGGCGAACACGGGTCAATCGGTTCTCTCAGCGCTTATTTTTTGTTCCGTCCTTTTCGCTTCGGTTGCATCTTGAAATGCACACTCCGCCTTGTCAATTGCGGTTTGTCACTTCGCCCGGACGAACGCCAGGAAACGCACCATTCGGTTTCGCTGTTTCCTACACTTCCAGATTGAGAAGGATCGCGGCGAGGTCAAGCGGCTTCTCAAGGTAAAGATCGGCACCGGCTTCGAACGCGCGCGCGCGATCCTCATCGGCATCCGATCCGCTGCAGATGGCGAGACGCATCGTTCTGAAACGATCATCCCCGCGCAGGCTGCTTACCAGACCAATGCCGCTGTCGAGGGGCATGTAGAGATCGGCGACCAGCAGCTCCGGCGGGGCCCAGCCTTCCGCCACGCGCTGCTTCAGCGCCTCCAGCGCCGTCTCGCCCGTCGAGAAACAAAATAGATCGACGTCTATCTGCTGCTTCTTGCGGATATAGTCGAGATAGAAGAGATCGTCCCTGCTGTCGTCGACGTAAACTATCGTAGGCATGCGGCACCGTGATCTGGGTATTGTTCGAATGAACCTCGTTGTCTTCCGACGTCACGATATCGCGATTTCACGAAAATTCGATCTGCCCGATCGAAAAATCATTTCGGAAAAAGCGCGATGGCGGCGTCCACTGCCTATTGAGTATTCCTCGATTTCGGAAAAAATGGCCGCGCGAACCGAGAGAGGATACACGGGTGCAGGATAAGGGCAACGTGGACCTGCAGGACCAGCGGAGGCGATGGCGCTACCGTGCCTTCGCGATTGCGGTCGGTTGCCTGCTGTTCCTTCTCGGGGTGAGCGCCCTTGCCGGCTGGCTGTTGCAGATCAAGCTCATCATTTCGCTCTTCCCCGGCTTTCCGTCGATGGCCTTCAACACCGGGCTCTGCTTCATACTGTCCGGCCTTGGGCTTGCCGCATCGACGTTTTCCGCCCGTCGCTTTCTTACAATGGCAACTGTCATGACTGGGTTTGCAGCGGCGATCGCGGCAGCCCGGCTCGTGGAAATCGTCACCGCCGGCCGGACCGTCCACTATGTCGACCAGTTGATCACTGGCTGGGTGATTCCGCCCGATTTCATCGCAGAGATCGGCGGCGGCATGGGACCCAATACAGCGCTGATCTTTCTGATCGCCAATCTTTCGCTGCTGCTCTCGCTTCATGTGGAAAAGTCTGGAAATCAGGTGGTGCAGGAGCTGACCGCCTATGTCGTCGTCACGCTCGGCATGATCGCGCTCGCCGGCTATCTCACCGACGCCGAACAGGGCTACCGCTGGGGCCCCTATGCGGCGATGGCTTTGCACACGGCGATCGGAATGGTGCTTTTCGGCGCGGGCCTGCTTGCCCGCTCCTGGTGGATGCAGCCGACAAACCGGGCGCAGATTCCGCTCTGGATTCCGGCGGCGGTCTGCTTCACCGGCCTTGTCGTCGATCTCTATACGCCGCTCGGCCTTGCCAACGGCATTCTTTATGTGCCGCTGGTGCTGACGGCCCTCTGGTTCGGCAACAGGAATGCGCCGCTCTTCTTCGCCTTTGCCTGCACCGTGCTCCTCATGCTCGGCTTCTTCGCCGTCAGGCATGACGAGGCGGCATTCTGGCAGGAGATCGCCAACCGCACCATCACCGCTGCCACCCTCTGGCTGATCGCCATCCTTATCTTCTATTTCCTGCGCAACAACAACAACCTGGAAGCCGAACGCGTTCGCTTCGGCGCGCTGGCGCGCAGCACGCCGGATGCCGTCCTCGTCATCGACGGACGTGGAACGATCAAGAGTTTCAATCCGGCAGCCGAGATCATGTTCGGCTATTCGCCGCAGGAAACGATCGGCCGGAACATCAAGATGCTGATGCCCGAGCCTTATCATTCCGAGCATGACGGCTATCTCTCCCATTACCGGCAGACCGGCGAGGAACGTATCATCGGAACGACGCGGATGGTCTCCGGTCGGCGCAAGAACGGCATCGTCTTCCCGATCGAAGTGTCCATCAGCGTTGTCGTCAGCGGCGAGACCAAGACCTTCGTCGGCATCGTACGCGATATCAGCGAGCGCGTGCGGCAGGAAGAACGGATGAAAACGACGCTTGCCCAGCTCGAGGCCTATACGGCGGAGCTCGAGCGCAGCAACCACGACCTGGACGAATTCGCCTATATTGCCTCGCATGATCTGAAGGAGCCGCTGCGTGGCCTGCACAACCACTCGCGTTTCCTCCTCGAGGATTATGAGGACAAGCTCGACGTGGACGGCGTGCGCCGGCTGAACCGGCTCGTGCGTCTCAGCCAGCGGATGGAGAAGCTCGTCAACGACCTGCTCTACTTCTCCCGGCTCGGTCGGCAGCAGCTGGCAGTCAAACGCACCGATATCGGCCTGATCGTCAAGGATGTGGTCGCGACGATGGAGCTGTTGCTGGAAGAGCGGCATGCCAGGGTCGTCACCGACGGCCGGCTGCCTGACGTGGTCTGCGACGCGCCGCGGCTGACCGAAGTGTTCCGCAATCTCATCACCAATGCGATCAAATACAACGACAAGCCGGCGCCGTTAGTCTCGATCGGCTATCTCGAACGGTTCGTCGGCAAGGACGGCACGGTTGCCCGCAACGTGTTTTTCGTTAGGGATAACGGCAAGGGAATACCCCAGGAATTCCATGAGGACATTTTCCGCATTTTCAAACGGCTCGAAAAGTCGCAGGATTCCGACGACGGGACCGGAGCAGGCCTCACCTTCGTCCGCAAGATCATCGCGCGGCACAACGGCGATATCTGGCTGGAGTCCGAAGTCGGCGTCGGCACCACGTTCTATTTCACCCTGGGAAGAAAGCGCGAGGGGCAGAATGCAGCAGCGTGACACGCAACCGATCTTGATCGTCGAAGACAGTGAAGACGATTTCGAAGCGACGATGCGCGCCTTCAAACGGACCAACCTGCGCAACTCGATCCGATGGGCCGCCTCGGGTCAGGAAGCCCTCGACATGCTCGCCGTGATGGCGCCGAAACCAGGGCTGATCCTGCTCGATCTCAACATGCCGGGTCTCGATGGCCGCAAGACGCTGCAGGCGATCAAGTCGAACGACGGCTGGCGCAAGATCCCGGTGGTGATCCTGACGACGTCAGACGATGAACGCGACATCGAAGGCTGCTACGCGCTCGGCGCCAACACCTATGTGCAGAAGCCGGTCGATCTCGACGGCCTCTTCGCCGCGATCCAGCGGCTGAAGGAATACTGGTTCGAAATCGCGATCCTGCCGCTCGAGGACTGACAGTTTGGCGGAAGACTGCTGCATTCTCATCATCGACGACAACATCGACGACCGCGAGGTCTATCGCCGCATCCTTCGACGTGTCTCCAGCACGGCCTATACCGTCCTCGAGGCGGAGACCGGTGAAGAGGGACTTGCGCTGAACAGCCGGAAACGGCCGAACTGCATCCTGCTCGACTATTCGCTGCCGGGGCGCGACGGACTCGGCGTTCTTGCCGATATATTGGAGGACGATCCCGCCGCAAACGTCATCATGCTGACCGGCCAGGGCAGCGAAACCGTCGCCGTCGAGGTGATGAAGAGCGGCGCGCGCGACTATCTCACCAAGGATTCCCTTTCACCCGAAACGCTGCATCGCTGCATCCAGAACGCCATCATGCACGGCATGCTGGAAGGCCAGCTGGAGCAGAAGCGGCAATCGCTGGAGATCTTCACACGCGCCATGGCGCATGATCTGAAGGAGCCGCTGAGGACGATCAAGTCCTTCAGCCGGATCCTGCACGGTTCTGCAGTGCTTCCGGCGGAAGACCGCGAGCTGCTCGATTATGTCCTGAGCGCCGCCGACCATATGGAAGACCTGATCGTCAAGGTTTCGAACTTCACCAAGCTCGAAGCCTATGGCGGGCCGGAGTTGACGCCGGTCTCGCTGTCTGATGTGCTCGACCAAGTGGAGAACAATCTGCGCCAGCAGATGGAGAGCCGCGGGGCCGTCATCATCCGCGGGCCGCTGCCGGAGGTGATGGGCGATGCGACACTGCTGACCCAGCTTCTCCAGAACCTGGTGTCGAATGCCATCCGCTACTGCGATCAAAAGGTTCCGGAGGTCCAGATCTCGGGCGAAGCGCATGGGAATAGCTGCCGCCTGACGGTGCGTGACAATGGACCGGGCATCGATCCCCAGCACCGCGAGTTGATCTTCCAGCCGTTCAAACGGCTCGTCGGCCGCGGCATCGAGGGCACCGGGCTCGGCCTTGCCATCTGCCGACGCATCGCGCAGCTGCATGGCGGCTCGATCTGGTGCGAACCGGAGAAGGGACCTGGCGCCACCTTCGTCGTCGAGATGCCGCTCGCCGCGGCACGGCCCGCGCCGCCCGCCGCATCAGCCGTTCCGCCCAGCCTGAAGCCGGCGGAGCAGCCGGGCGAGGGTTCCGGCAGGCTTGCCGAGGTGCTGCTGGTCGAAGACAGTCCCGCCGACATCCAGATTCTGAAGATCAAGCTGATGCGGCGGGAGAAGGTGGCCTTCAACCTGCATGTCGCCACCAATGGGCGCGAGGCGATGCGGCTGCTCGAAGAGCGCGCCGGCATAGCCGACGTCCCGCAGATCGACCTGATGCTGCTCGACATCAACATGCCGATCATGGATGGTTTCGAGGTGTTGAACGCGCTTTCGGCCGATGCCCGTCTGAAACGGATTCCCGTCTGCATTCTCAGCACCTCAAGCGATGAGACCGACATGCAGCGGGCCAGAAATCTCGGCGCGCGCGCCTATATGGTGAAGCCGCCGACCCTGCAGCAACTGGAAGAGGCGCTCGAAGATGTCGACCATCTGGAACTGCTCCAGCGCGGCGATTCGCTTGCGCTTTGCGCGGAACAAAACTAAGCGGTGGTCATTGGCAACGGTATGACTTTCGCAGCTCTCATACTCGCGCTCCTGACGACGCCGCTTCAATCAGGACTGCTCTCGATGGTATCAGGCATACATCACGTTACAGCCATCACCCGAAAGGTGCAGGCGAACGTGGATTTTTACGCCGGCTTTCTCGGCATGCGGCTCGTCAAGCAGACGGCCGGCTACGAGGATGCGACGCAGCTCCATCTCTTCTACGGCGATTCGGCAGGCACGCCGGGTTCGCTCGTCAGCTTCCTCGTCTGGGAAGATGGCGCGCCCGGCCGGGCGGGCTACGGCCAGATCAGCGAAATTTCGCTGGCGATCGATCCGGCGAGCATCGGCTACTGGCTGACGCGCGCCATGAGCTTCGGCCTGCGCTCGGAAGGACCCGCCGATGAATTCGGCGAGCCTGTTCTGAGGCTGAAGGATCCCGATAACATCATCCTCAAGCTCGCGGGCGCAAAGGACCTGACATCGCCGGCTGTCTGGGACGGCGCCGCGATCCCGGTCGGGCATGCCGTCCAGCGGGTGCGCGGCGCAACCATGCTGACGGAAAAGCCGGCGGAGAGCCGCAGCTTCCTCGAGCGCCATTTCGGCTACCGCTTCCTGGCCAACCGCGGCACGATCGACAGGCTGGTGTCGCAATCGGGCGATGTCATCGATGTGCGCGATGCACGCGGCTTCTGGTCCGGTGCGCCGGGGACCGGCACGGTCGATCATGTCGCTTTCCGGGCCGCCGATGAGGAGGCGCTGCTTTCGGTATCCAAGGGGCTGGAGAAGACCGATGCATCGCCGACCAACATGCACGACCGCAAGTATTTCCGCTCGCTCTATGCCCGCGAGCCCGGCGGCACGCTGGTGGAGCTTTCAACCGACAAGCCCGGCATGACTGTTGACGAAGAGCATGCAGCCCTCGGCACCAAGCTCTTCGCGCCGCCGGAAGCGATCACCAATCTCGACGACCTCAAGGTGGTTCTGCCGCAATTTTCGTTGCCCGGCCAGCCGCGCATCAATTACCGCGAGCTGCCGTTCGTTCATCGCTTCTACACGCCGCCGAATCCTGACGGCAGTGTCTTCGTGCTTCTGCACGGCTCGGGCGGCAATGAGACGACGCTGATGCCGCTCCTCAACAAGGCGGCACCGCGCGCAACACTGATGGGCGTGCGGGGCCGGGCGACGGAAGAAGGCTTTCCGCGCTGGTACAAGCGCATTACACCCTTCTCTTTCGACCAGAACGACATCAAGACCGAGGCCGAAGCCTTTGCGGCCTTCATCGAAGGCGCCGTCAAATCCTACGGCCTCGATCCGAAGAAGATCGTCTATGTCGGCTATTCCAATGGCGCCAACCTCTTGAACTCGCTGCTCTACCTGCATCCGAACCTCGTTCACAAGGCGGTACTGCTGCGCTCCATGCCTGTGCTCAGTGACTATCCGCATGCCGATCTGAAGGGCACGGACCTGCTCGTCATCAGCGGCAAGACCGATGCCTACGGCAAATATGCGAGCGACCTGGAGGAACGGCTGAAGAGTTCCGGCGCCACCGTCGATTCCGACGTCATCCCCGGCGGCCACGATCTCGGCGACGCCGATGTGCCGATCATTCAAAAGTGGCTGCTTCAGAGAATGGGGGACGATCCAGCGCCGCTGGAGCAGCAAGCGGTCAGGCCGGCGAGCGAGCCGTTCGGGCAACCATGATGCCGGCGAGCACCACCCCGGCGCCCAGCGCCTGCATCGTCCCGATCGCCTCGTCGAGCAGCGCCCAGGCGAGGATTGCGGCGACGACCGGCTGCAACAGCAGCGTCAGCGATGAAAAGGCGGGCGGCAGATAGGCCAGCGCATAGGTGATCGCCACCTGCCCGCCGGCATGACTGACAAAGGCGAGGCCGAAGAGGATCGACCAGCCGTAGAGGGTCGCCGGCAGCATCTGCCCTTCGAAGAAGAAGGCGATCGGGAAGATGCAGACGGCAGCCGATGCCGTGCTCCACAGCATGATGCGGATCGTATCGAACCGGCTGCGCAGCCTGCCGATCGCCAGGATATAGCAGGCATAGAAGAAAGCGGCGATCATCGCGGTGCCGTCGCCGCTCAAGCCGCCATTGCCGAGCCCTGCCGGTCCGCCTTTTAGGATAACGACGCCGGCAAGCGCCAGGACCAGCCCCAGCAGGAAAACACCGCTGGTTCGCGCCTTGAAAAACAGGACGGCGATCAGCGTGACGAAAACAGGCGCGAGGTTTGCGAGCAGCGTCGCGTTGGCGACCGAGGTCATGGTGAGCGAAAGATGCCAGGCGGCGAGGTCGAGCGCCAGCATGAGGCCCGGAAGAACCAGCAGCCCATAATCGGAGAGGCTTTGCGGCTTCGGCCCCCTATCCTTCTTCATGAGCGAGACGATGAAGATCGGGATCAGCGCCAGCGCCACACGCCAGAAGGCAGTGGCCATCGGCCCGGCTTCGGACAGCCGAACGAAGATCGGCGAGCCGCCGATCGCCGCCCCGCCGACAACAAGAGCGGCCAGCGCCAGACGGTTGGAAGGCGAGGCTTCGGAGAGAGTGGAAGCGGTCTGCGACATGGTCTCGATTTTCTTGATTGCCCGAACATTGGCGGCGGGACATTGACTGGAGCGTGCGTAGCAGAAGTCATGTGCCGGCGACAGTCGAAGAACGACATCGGAACGGAAAATCAGGCCGGGCGGGTGTTCGTCTCGGCCAGCCGCAGCTTTGCGGCGATTTCGCCTGCAACGAAGAAGGCATGCTCGGTCACCTGCGGCAGCCCCATCAGTTCGCCGAAAGTGCCGCGCGCCAGTGGACCGGAGATCAGTAGCGAAGGATCCGCCTTTCCCGACGGGCCGATCGCCTCCGACTGCTCGGTGCAGGCAAGGCCGAGGCCTGTCGGGTCAAGCGACAGGTGGCCGCTTGCAGCAAGCGCCGCGAGCCAGGGCTGAGTTTCGAGAATGCCGCCATGCGCCGGGCCCGTGGTGACGACGACGGCGTCATAGCTCCGCTCCAGGGACTGACGCCGATGGCGCGGCTGCAGGGTGCAAAGAACAAGCTCTCCTTCAATGCGCGCATCGGCGACCGACCCGGCAAGGACTTCCAGGCGGCCGGCGGCAATCGCCGCGTCGAGCACGGCTTCCACCTGCGGCGCGATGCGAAAGCGATGCACATCCCAATAGGGACGCAGATGGCGGACGAGACGGCGCCGTTCGGCGATCGGCAGCGCCTGCCAGAGTTCGTATCCCTGCGCCCGCACCTGATCAATCACGCCGTGCCAACTTATGCCCTGCGCCTTCGCGGCCTCTATGTCGGCGCGGATCCTGACAAGCAGCGCAAGGGCGGAATGCGCGGCCTGGAAGACGAAGTCTCCAAAGAGCTGCTGCGGTTCCGGCGAATGGCCGCGCGAACGCAGGCCGCGGCGCGAGATCGCCGTCACAGGGCCATCATGACCGCACTCGGCAAGAGAGGCGATGACATCGGCGGCCGTCAAGCCGTTGCCGATGACCAGCACCCGGTCATGCCGACGGATCACGCCGAGCGCGCCCGGCTTGGTGGTATCGGCGACGAAGCGGGGATGGGCGGCCAAGCTGGCGGCAAGCCGGCCCGGCGCTGCCGGCGGCGGATGGCTGGTGGCGATCGCAACTATATCGGCCTCCGTCACCCCGCCTTTGTCGTCCTGGATCGACCAGCGGCCGCCCCGGCGCTCGAGACCGGTCACGCGGGCGCGGTTGTGGAGCACGACGCCCTCTTCCAGCAGCGGTTTCAGCAGGGAGGCGACATATTCGCCGAAGAGCCGGCGCCGGGGGAAGAGCATGCCGTCCGGTTGCCTCGCCCCCGGATCGTCCGCGACGGCGTCGCGAGCTTCGATCCAAGCCTGGAATTCGCCCAGGTCGTCGGGCTGCAGGCTCATCTTGGCGGCGGGAACATTGATACGGTGCGCCGGATCGTCCGTGTCATAGGCAAGGCCGCGGCCGAGCTCCGCGCGCGGTTCGAAGACCATGATGATGGGGCGCTCACCGCAATTTGCCCTGGCGAGATGATAGGCGACGCCCGCGCCGGAGAGGCCGCCGCCGATAATGGCGACGACGGATCGTTCGGACTTCGGGAGAGGCTTCGGATGCATGACGGCCGGGATATTCACTTGCGATGGCCGAGCATAAATGCCGGACATTTCCCGCGCAATCTCCCTCACCGCGAATTGTCTATAAATTTTATTGGGTTTCGAGTGCGACCTCTATCCCACTATCGTGGTCGAGAATTCGGGATTGCCGCGGATGGTGTTGCTGACTGTGCAGATCTCCTCTTCGGCAGCATCGACGATCTTGCGGCGGGTCTCTTCGTCGACATCGCCCTTGATCGAGAAGACGATGTTGAATTTTGCAACGCGTGAGAGCCCTTCCACCGCCTTCTCGCCGGTGACGTCGGCGGTGATCTCGCTGATCCTGTCGAGAACCCCCATCTGACTGGCTGCAATGCGGGCGCTGAGCACGAGACAGGCCGAGAGCGAGGCATAGAGCAGATCGAGCGGGCTGAAGCCCGGCTGAGAAGGGGCGGTGACGATATCGATCTCACCCTTGGTGGTGGACGTGACATGCGGAAAGCCGGTACGGCCGAGAGTGGCGATAGCACCTGTCGGACGGGGGCGAGCCTTGAGATCGGCCATGAAAAAATCCTCTGACAACAGCCTCGCAGAAATAGCGAGTTACGCCTCGGCCCGCAATGACGGCGGGATGCTTGGTGACGGAACCTTTCCTTCCGTCATCAGTTGACTACACCTGAACGAAATCAGTGACAAAGGTGCATAGCGATGCCGCATGCCCGCAACATGCATCGTCAGGACCGGCGGATGGACGCCCGCGACCGGCTGATTGTCGCGCTCTATGCACAGTTGAAGGCCGAGCGGGAAACGCGCGAGACGCTGGAATGGGCCATCCGCAACGGCGCCATCTCGCAGGAGGTGCTTGAGGCAATCGCGGCCGATCCGGTTCCCGTCGTCACCAGCGAGGACATCGCCTCCCTGGAGAAAATCATCGCGCTCGATGAAAGACGCAAACCACATCGGAACTAGGCGTGATGCCGAAGCGTGCGCGGTTTTCGACCGGCTTCATGCCGCCATCGAACTGAAAAGAGGAGATCCGAAATGGCTGACATCACCTATCAGGTCGTGCCGCATGACAATGGCTGGGCCTACAAGCTCGGCGACACGTTGTCGGAAACCTATGCGACGGCTGAGGAAGCGATTGTCCACGCCAAGGATGCTGCGTCACGTCAGAAAATCGGCGATGGCGACGCGTTGCTCGCCTATCCTTCACCCGATGGCGGCTGGGCGTTTCAGGAACTCGAAACAGATAAGAGCAACAGTCGTCTGTGATTTGCAACGGAGGATGGCATGGCCGCGCGGGCAAGCTGGAAAGGTCATCTGAAGGTAGGCGACCTTGCTTGCGCCGTCGGGCTCTATACCGCCATCTTCTCCTCGGACCGGGTTTCCTTCAACATCATCAACCGCAGGACGGGACACCGGGTGGAACGGCAATTCGTCGACAGCGAGACCGGCAAACCGGTCGAGCGGGACGAGCAGGTCAAAGGTTATCAGATGGAGAATGGCGACTACGTCGTCATCGAAGGAGACGAGATCGCAGAGATCGTGCCGGAGAGCGACAAGCTGCTCAACGTCAAAGCTTTCATCGCCTATGACGATATCGACAAGCTTTATTTCGATCGTCCCTATTACCTCGCACCTGTCGACGAACATGATGAGGAGGCGCTGTCGCTGATCGTCCGCAGCATGCGCGACGGCAAGGTCGCGGCGCTCGCCGAAGCCGTGCTTTTCCGGCGCATCCGAACGCTGCTGATCCGGCCTCATGACGGCCACATCATCGCGACCACGCTGAACTTCGACTATGAGGTGCGCTCGGCCGACTCGGTCTTCAAAGACATTCCCGACGTCAAGTTCGACAAGGAGATGCTCGAACTCGCCGGTCACATCATCGAAACCAAGCGCGGCAGCTTCGATCCGAGTGCCTACGAGGATCGCTACGAAGCGGCCCTCGTCGAACTGGTGAAAGCAAAGATCGAGGGCCGGGCAGCGCCGAAGAAGGAACCGGCGCCGGAAGGCAAGGTCGTCGACCTGATGGAGGCGCTGCGCCAAAGCGCGGGGATGAGCGGCAAGACGGCGAAGAAGGCGTCGGCAAAGAAGAAGGCGCCGGCGCGCGGCGATAGCCTAAGGAAGAAGGCAGGCTGAGATGGCCCTCGAGACCTATGAGGCGAAGCGCAATTTCAAACTCACTCCGGAGCCACGTGGTCGCTTGGGCCGCAGCAGCGGCAACAGTTTCGTCATCCAGAAGCATGATGCAACGAGGCTGCACTATGACTTCCGCCTGGAGATGGATGGGGTGCTGAGGAGCTGGGCCGTGACCAAAGGGCCGAGCCTCAACCCCGAGGACAAGCGCCTTGCCGTACACGTCGAAGATCACCCGCTTTCCTATGGCGATTTCGAAGGCATCATTCCAAAAGGTCAATATGGCAGCGGCACTGTCATCGTCTGGGATCGCGGCACTTGGACGCCCCTCGGCGATGCGCACAAGGACTATCGCGAGGGCCATATGGAATTCGAGCTCGATGGCGAAAAGCTGAAGGGCCGCTGGCACCTCGTGCGCATGCATGGCCGGCCCGGGGAAAAGCGGGAGAACTGGCTGCTGATCAAGGGAGATGATGCCGCGGCGCGCCACGACGGCGACATTCTTCAGGAGCGGCCGGAATCGGCAAAGACCGGCCGCCGGCTCGAAGAGGTGGCGGGAAATCCGGATACGACCTGGACCTCCAAGTCGAAAGACGGCAAGCCGGCTGCCGCTAAAAGACCGGCTTCAAAGGCCGAAGCCGCCGCACCAGGAGAACGCGACTGGCCGAAGGGTGCTCGCAAGGCCGCAATGCCCGATTTCATCGAACCGGCGCTTGCCAGGTTAAAGACGAAGCCGCCGGCTGGTGATCGCTGGATCCACGAAATCAAGTTCGACGGCTACCGGCTGCAGGTCAGGGTCGAGAACGGCAAGGTCAGAATGTTGACCCGCAGCGGCCTCGACTGGACGGAGAAATTCGGCAGCGAGGTGCTCGAGGCCTTTGCCGCCCTGCCGGTGCAATCGGGGGTGATCGACGGCGAAATCGTCGTCGAGCGCGATAGCGGCGCCTCGGATTTCTCGGCGCTCCAACGCGATCTGAGCGAGGGCCGCGACGATCGCTTCGTCTTCTATGCCTTCGATCTTCTCCACCTCGACGGCCACAGCCTGGTGAATGTGGCGCTCACCGATCGCAAGCAGCTGCTCGAAAGCCTGCTGCCCGACAATAACGACAAGCTGCGCTACAGCGCGCATTTCAACGAAAGCGGCGGCCTGGTGCTTGACCATGCCTGCCGGCTCAGCCTCGAAGGGGTGATTTCCAAACTGCGCGATAGCAAATACACGTCGGGACGCAAAGGCGATTGGATCAAATCGAAATGTTCGCACCGGCAGGAATTCGTCATCGGCGGCTACGTGCCGTCGACATCGATGAAGAATGCGATCGGCTCGCTGGCGATGGGCTATTACCAGGACGGCGAACTCAAACATGTCGGGCGCGTCGGCACCGGATATACGGCGGCGACCGCGCGGATGCTTTATGAGAAACTGTCGCGCCTGACGCAGAACGAGACATCATTCGACGACAAGCTGACATCGGAGGAGCGGCGCGGTCTGATCTATGTGAAGCCGCAGCTGGTTGGCGAGGTCGAGTTCCGCGCCTGGTCGGCCGATGGCAATCTGCGCCATGCCGCCTTCCGCGGTCTGCGAGAAGACAAGCCTGCGAAGGACGTGACGCGCGAGACGGAAAAGACCATGGCCCCTGCTCTGCCGAAATCGGCTGTGACACTCACCCATCCCGACCGCTTCTACTGGCCGGACGAGGGCGTTACCAAGGAGGGGCTGGCGAATTATTACGCCCAGGTCTGGCGCTTCATGGCGCCTTACGTCGTCAACCGGCCGCTGGCGCTCCTGCGCCTGCCGGACGGGATCAATGGCCGGCAGCGGTTTTTCCAGAAGCACGCCTGGAAGGGCATGAACCCGCATATCCAGGAGATTACCGATCCCAAGGACAGGCAGGGGGAGAAGCTGCTCAGAATTACCGATTTCGACGGGATCGTGGCGCTGGTGCAATCGGCCGCGCTGGAAATCCACCCCTGGGGCACAACGACCGACAATTGGGAACAGCCCGATATGATCACCATGGACTTCGATCCCGATGACGGGGTGGCGTGGGCAGATGTGATCGCCGCTGCTTACCAACTGAAGGAGCGGCTGGAGGCCGAAGGCCTCGCCGCCTTCGTCAAGACCTCGGGCGGCAAGGGGCTGCATGTGGTGACGCCGCTCACGCCGAAGGCCAGCTGGGCCGAAGTGAAGGGTTTCGCCAAGTGGCTCGCCGACAGCATGGCCGCCGACGATCCCGACCGCTATCTGGCGACGGCAACGAAGGCCAAGCGCAAGGGGAAGATCTTCATCGACTATCTCCGCAACGGCCGCGGAAATACGGCGGTCGCGCCTTATTCGACACGGGCACGGCGAGGCGCCGCGGTCTCGATGCCGCTGGAGTGGAGCGAACTCACCGCCGACGTCGGACCGGCCTATTTCACGGTGGACAATACGCCGACGCGGCTCAACGCGTTGCCGCGAGATCCCTGGGACGGATTTTTCGCTGCAGCGAAACCGTTGGAAAAGAAGAAGCGTTAGAGCGTAAAATCATCCCGCTCTGACCTTTTGGATTTGCGCAATTCCAGGCAAAGCGCTTCGCTTTGCCTGGGAAAACCGCTTCGCACTTTTCCTGGAATTGCTCTAACGCGACTTCCGCCCGCTTTGCGAAACCAGGCTCTTCTTCAGCGCATCCATGATGTTGATGACGTTGCCGGTCGATTTTTCCGGTGCGGTTTTTTTGGCAGGCGCTGCCTTCTTCAGGCTCTTCTGTTTGCCGCGGATCATCGATTTCAGGCGCTTCTGGATCGGGTCCTGCACCATGGCCGGGCTCCAATCCTTCGTCTCTTCCTTCACCAGCCGCTTCATCAGCGTCAGCAGCTTGCTGTCGATCTCCGCCTTGTCGTCGATTTCGGCCGACGGTTCGCGCACCTCGTCGCCATAGCGCAGGGTCCAGAGCACGATGCCCTTGCCTTGCGGCTCCAGGAGCACGGCACGCTCGCGCCGATAGAGAACCAGGCGGGCAATGCCGACGACGTCGTTTGCCTTCATCGCCTCGCGGATGACGCAGAAGGCTTCCACGCCGACTTTGTCCTCCGGCGCCAGGAAATGCGGCTTGTCGTACCACACCCAATCGATCGAGCCACGCGGTACGAAGCTGTCGATATCGATGGTGCGGGTGCTGTCGAGCCCGACTTCCTCGATCTCCTCGTCTTCGAGAAGAACATAATCGTCCTCGCCGCGCGGATAGCCCTTGACCTGGTCCCTGTCGGCCACTGGTTTATGGGTAACGCTGTCGACATAGCGGCTTTCGACCCGGTTTTTCGTCTGGCGATTGAGGACGTGGAAACGCAACTTGTTGCTTTCGGTCGTTGCCGGCGTCAGCGAAACGGCGGCGGTGACGAGCGAGAGCTTGAGATAACCTTTCCAGAACGCCTGACGTGCCACGACTGTCCTGCCCTCCCGGACCGATGGAACTTGGCAGTCAACGGCAAAACCGGCCTTTGGTTCCGGGCCTGGCATACCGGGATTACTTGGTTCAGATCGAGAGATACCGCTTCTGCCACGGCAGCATCTTTTCCTGCCATGCGCGCGGCGTGAACTCGTCATAAGCGGTCTCGGCGATCGCCAGCATCCAATTGCGGCCCTTGCGGGCCAACAGCACGCAGGACAATTCCATGCCAGGCTCGACGGCAATGGAAGGGCGGTTAGCGCCAGGAATATCCAATCCCTTGTCGCGCCACTGGATGACGATCTCATCGGGCTCGGATGTCCATTCACCCGAGGCGACGGAGGCCTTGCCGTAGGTATTGAAGCGGAGCGGCGGCGCCACAAGGTTCAAGAAGCTGCCGTCATTATGGTAATTGCTGTCGATCTCGCCGGCGGTGCTCTTGCCCTTTCCCGACAGAACCAAGTCCTGGCCGCATCGAATGAATATGTTGCGCCGGAGGCTCCCGGACCATGGACGATTGGCGAAAAAGGCGATGTCGCAGCCGCTGATGACGTTGTCGTGGATGTCGATGTCCTTGCGAAATGCCCGCTCCTGGTCGGAAAAGCCGCTCAGGCTAATGCCGCGATTGTTGTTCTCGATCCAATTGTCATAGACGTGATGGCCGGTACGGTCTGCCTTGTCGCCGATGCCGTAACCGAAGGAATAGTCGTTCATCCTGCCGTCGCGCATGATGTTGCTGCGCACCACGGCATCGTCGCCGATCGATGAAAAGGAGAAATTCTTGCCGCCGATGAAGTTGTACTCGACGAGATATTTCCGGGTTTTATCGCAGACCAGGGCGCCTTTGTTCGAGGTGCTCGTCGGCGACTGCAGGAAGAGGTTGCCGCGGATCACCACGTCCGAACTGATATTGTCGTCGCTGTTCTGATAGGCGAACTGGCAGCAGTCCGCGCCCTCGCCCGGAGCCGCCCCCATACGGTTGTTTTCCAGAAGAACGTTCTTCGTCTTCGTCAGATAAAGGCCATCGCCCCTGACATTCTCCGTTTCACAGCGTCTGACGACGAGGTTGCTGCCGTTGTGAAACTTGAAGCCACGAGGCGAGTTCTTGACGACGACGTCTTCGACCACCGTGTCGGAAAACACCTGATAGGCGACGCCGATATCCTCTGCACCGTCGATGACCTCAGCCCGGGTGGACGCGCCGTGAACTTTTTTTCGCAGGACTGCGGGCATCGGATCTCCATCGACGCGGTTACCGCAGCGCCGCGCATCGTCTCAGATGCGCCAAGGGTGCGGCTGGGCTTTGAGCTGCTGCAGCATTATCCTTAAATCAATTCCGATCTAAGACATACGCAGTCGCGTCGAATTAATGCAGGGCATGTGGCAGGAGTTTGACGGCCTGCCTCGACTTTGCACGCCGCCATGCGACCTCAGAGGCCCACGCCTTGCGATCGGTCACCGCGTTTCGAGTATCCGCATCAACCGGCCGCGATAGCTGTCCAGGATAACGGCAAGCACGATGACGGCGCCGATGACGATCGGCTTGATGTTGTCGTCGGCGCCCAGCAGCTGCAATCCCGTCGACAGCACCTGCAGAATGCAGGCACCGACCAGCGTTCCGACAATCGAGCCCTTGCCGCCCGAGAGGCTGGTTCCGCCGATAATGACCGCGGCGATGGCGTTCAACTCATAGCCGATGCCCGCAACCGGGCTGCCGACATTGAGGCGAAGCAGGTAAACCATGGCTGCGATGCCGGCGGTCAGGCCCGAGATTGTGAACACCGCGATCTTGTAGCGTTTCGGCTCATGCCCCGACAGCCGCACAGCCTCTTCGTTGGTGCCGATCGCGAAGACGAAACGTCCGAACACGGTATAACGCAGGACGAACCAGCCGGCGAGGACGACGATGATGGCAATCAGGAAGATCGACGGGAAGACGCCCCAGAAGATCAGGTTTCCGAAATCCACGAAAGGCTGCGGCAGGCCGGTGATGGTGGAGTTGTCGCTGACGACGCGGGCCAGGCCGCTGGCGACATTCAGCATGCCGAGCGTGACGATGAAGGACGGCAGTTTCCACTTTTCGCAGACCCAGCCGTTGATGGCGCCAAGGATCGCGCCGGTGCCCATCGAGGCGAGCGAAGCGAGCACGATCGCCTGCCAGGGCGAGAGCCTGGGGTCGATCATGATCGTCGCGCCGATGACCGTGCATAGCGCCAGCAGCGAGCCGACCGAGAGGTCGATGCCGCCGACCAGGATGACGAAGGTCATGCCCGAGGCAAGCACGGTGTTGATGGCAATCTGCACGAAGATTTTCAGGAAATTCTCAGGCGTCGCGAAATACGGCGCCGTCGCCGAGAAGAAGGCGACGATCAGGACGAGGGCGATGGCAACGCCTGCCTCTTTCATCGAGATCCGGATCAGCTTGTCCCAGAAGCCCGTCTCTTTCGCTTCGACCTTGGTTTCAATGTTGCCGGACACGACTGTACTCCTTGTAAGCGAGTGAGAGGATCCTGCTCTCTTCGAATTGATCCCGTGCGATTTCGCCGGCGATCTTGCCGTCCGACAGGACGATGATGCGATGGCAGATGCCAATGAGCTCCGGCAGATCCGAGGATACGACCAGAACACCCTTTCCTTCCGCGGCAAACTTCCAGAGAAGGTCGTAGATTTCGGCTTTCGCGCCGACATCGATGCCGCGGGTCGGCTCATCGAAAATCAGCACCTTGGGGCCGCGGAACAGCCATTTGGCGATCACCACCTTCTGCTGATTGCCGCCCGAAAACGTCCTGACCCGCTGATGGACGGATGGTGTTTTGATGCGCAACTCGCGCACGAGACGCTGCGCGTTTTCGTTCTCCATCCTGCGGCTGATCAGCCCCTTGCGGGAAATCTTGGCGAGATCGGTAACCGTGGTGTTTTCTGCGCAGCTCATGTCGAGCATCAGGCCCTGCAGCTTGCGGTCTTCCGTCGCCAGGCACAGGCCGGCGGCAACCGCATCTTTCGGCGAATGGATCGCAACCAGTTCGCCGTCGATGCGGATTTCGCCCCCGGCCTTGGCGTCGGCGCCGAATATGGCGCGGACCGCCTCTGTCCGGCCGCTACCCACAAGGCCGGCAATGCCGACGATTTCGCCCTTGGCCACTGAGAACGACAATTCCGGGCTGTTTCGGGTCACTTTCAGACCGGAAACGCCGAGCGCCTCGCCGAACACGGCGCTGTCACTGCGAAAGACGCCATGATCCGAGAGCGTTCGCCCGACCATCAGCTCGACGATGTCGGGGATGGCCAAGCCGGACACCGGTCGCGTGATGACATGCTGGCCGTCGCGCAGCACCGTCACATCGTCCCCGACTTCAAAAATCTCCTCGAGCCTGTGGGATATGTAAAGCGTCGTCACCCCACGCGCCTTCAGACGCTTCAGAATTTCGAACAGCCGGTCAACTTCCTTGGACGTCAAGGTTGCCGTCGGCTCGTCGAGAACGAGCAGCTTGCTTTCATAGCAGAGCGCCTTGGCGATTTCGAGCAGCTGCAACTGCGCGACGCTGAGACGGCTGGCGAGCGTCGTCGGCGCCACATCGAGGCCAACTTCCGCCAGCAATTCGGCCGCCCGGCGGTTCATCTGCCGGTAATCCACCAGGCCGTATCGCCGCGGAAGATGTTCGAAGAGCAGATTTTCGGCGACGCTGAGATTGGAAAGGGGGTGGAGCTCCTGGTGGATGATGCGGATGCCGGCCTTGAAGGCCTCCAGCGGCGAGGCAGGATGATAGGGCCCGCCGTCAAATGTAATCTGCCCGTCGTCCGGCTTGAACACACCGCCCAGCAGGTTGATCAGGGTCGACTTGCCGGCACCATTCTCGCCCAGCAGGACGTGGCCCTTGCCGCGGCCGATCCGCATGGAAACATTCCTGAGCGCCACGACGCCCGGGAAGCGCTTGCCGATCCCCTCCAGCTTCAGGATGTGGTCATCTGCTGCGTCTGACACGTCCCACCTCGTGCATGATCTGTTTGAATTCGAGATGGCCGCCATCCGAACATGCACACTCCCAAAGGCCCGCAACGAGCCTCATCGGGAGTAGACGCAATCGGTTGGCAGCTGTCAGCGCCGGCGGGCAGCCGGCGCCTCCTTTCGTCCTAGCTCGGCAATATCGATTATTTGAGGTCGCCGGCGGTAACGAGCTTGATGTCGGTCTTGACCCAGCCGGTGAATTTTTCGCCGGCCAGTTCACGCATACCATAGTCGATGCCCATGACCGCCATCTGCGCGCCATATTGCTCGACAGTGGCAAGCATCTTGCCGTCCTTGATCAGCGGCTGGACCGGCGGGATGTTGTCGAAGCCGACAACCTTGATCTTGCCGGCCTGGCCGGTTGCATCGAGAGCCTTGACGACACCGAGCGCCATGGAGTCGTTGGCCGCCATGACACCCTGAATATCCTTATATTTGGTCAGAAAGTTCGTCATGACGGTGTTGGCTTCTTCGGTCTCCCAATGGGCGGTCTTGCTGTCGAGAAGCTCGAGCTTGCCCGACTTGACGGAGGCCATGAAACCTTCCTTGCGCTCCTTGGCATTGTCGGCCTCGGGATTGCCCTCGAGGATGACGACCTTGGCGCCTGGGCCCAGATCCTTGGCCAGCGCGTCGCCGGCGAGCTTTGCGCCTTCGCGGTTGTCCGGACCGAAGAATGCCAGGTCGATACCGGCTGCCTTCTTGGCATCGGCATCGAGCGGCACGTCGATGTTGATGACCTTGACACCTGATTTCACGGCCTTCGCAAGCGGCGTCGCCATCGCCTTGGAATCGGCCGGGGCGACGACGATGATGTCGTATTTCTGCGTCACGAAGTTTTCGACGGCATCGACCTGGGCGGCAAAATCGCGCTCGTCCTTCATGCCGACGGCCTTGAAGTCGAACTTGTCCTTGTTCTCAGCCGCATATTTATCGGCGCCGGCCTTCATCTGCTTGAAGAACTCATTCGACAGAGACTTCATGATCAGGCCGACCTTCGGCTTGCCGGCCGCAAAAGCGGGCGACACGCCGCAAGACAGTGCGAGCACCAACGTGCCGGCAAGTCCAAGCTTCAATGCCGCACGGCGCGGCGTACGCATCAGGACGGAATCACGCTTCGTAGATTGGGACATTTCTCTCCTCCGAACGGTTCCGGGCCTATCCTCACCTGAGTGCCTTCGAAATGAACCGTTTCCAACAGCACTTGGGTAACAACGCCCCGTAGGATTGTCAAGGCAGCCAAAATGGCCGCATATGGAAGAATGAGGCGTCCGTTGATGAACCGTTTCCATTGAATGCCGGCGTTCCTCGTGTTATGCAAACGCCGTCAAATTGACTGCGGCCCTTTGACGAAGGCGATGGAGACCATTAGCTGAAGCCTCATCGGGTGCCTCCGCGTCCCCGAGACCCAAAATGAAGGGACATATTCTTCCATTATGCCAAAGGTCGGAATTCGAGACGTTGCCAAACTTGCCGGCGTTTCCACCGGGACCGTCTCACGGGTGCTGAATGACCACCCCGCCGTGACCGATGAACTGAGGGCACGCGTCAGACGCATCATCGACGAGCTCGGCTACAGGCCCGACCCGTCGGCCCGAAGCATGCGCAGCAAGGTCAGCCGGCTCATCGGCATCGTCATTCCCGATCTTACCAATCCGTTCTTCTCGGAACTCGTGCAGTCGGCCGAGCAGGCGGCGGCAAGCCATGGCTATAACATCATCGTCATGACTTCGTTTGACGATGCGACCAAGGAAGCAGACCGCATAGGTCAGCTGACAAGCCGAAAAGTGGACGGCATCATCCTGGTTCCCAGCAATGATTTCCATACGCTGAAGCTGCCGAAGGGCTTGCCGATCGTCGTCGTCGACCGCCTCATGCCAGGATATTCCGGGATCGCTTCAAACCACCGGGCCGGCGTGCGTCTCGGCGTCGAGCATCTCTTGAAGCTCGGCCATCGCCGCATCGGCTTCATCTCGGGACCGAGACATTCCGTGCCTGCCAACGATCGCCTTACAGGTTACCTTGACGCCATGGGGCAGCCCGACGACGGCGGACAAACAGGGTCGCCGCTGATCGCAGAGGCGGCTTTCGACTATGAAAGCGGACGATCGGCGGGAAACTATCTGCTGGCACGCGCCCGCAGCGAGCGGCCGACAGCCATTTTCGCAAGTTCGGATCAGCAGGCGATCGGCTGCATGAGAGCGGCACATGATCTGGGGATACCGATACCCGCAGCCCTTTCGATCGTCGGATTCGACGGCATCCCGCTCTCGAGCATGACCACGCCGCGCCTGACAACCGTCAAGCAGCCGATCCAAAAGATTGCCGCAGCAGCGGTCGCCGTCCTGCTGAACAGGCAACCGACGCCAGACCTCGACCACCCGATCCTGCTCGCTTGCGAGCTTTCGGAGGGGGAAACGACCGCTCCCCCGCAACCCGATTGAGCGCCGGGCCGTTCGTATGGTTTTCCGCTACTACTCACGCGGACGCGAGCTGCGTATCCGTCGCAACGCGCAGCGATCCTCCATCACCACAATGACTACTGCCAGCGCTCGGAGCGTGCGCGTCCGACCTCTCGCCGACATTCCGAAGCGGAGGAATGCTGTTGACGGATATCCTACAAGTGGATATCTCTCTAACATCTCCATTGCGGACGGAATGAGAACGCATGTCGCTGAAATCCATGAAACCCCTCGCCCGCGCGCCCCTACTTCACGTCTCCGTGCAGGAAAGCCTGCGGGCCTATATCAGCGACAACGGGTTGAAGCCCGGCACGCTGCTTCCGCCTGAATCCGACCTGGCGAACCAGCTCGGCGTCAGCCGCAATTCCCTGCGTGAAGGCATCAAGGCGCTGGAATCGCTCGGCGTGCTGGAATCGCGCCGTGGTGTCGGCATCTTCGTCAAGGCATTCTCATTCGAGCCGCTGCTCGACAATCTCGCTTATGGCCTCGGCGGCGCCTTGCGCCAGATCGAAGAAGTGATCGAGATCCGGCGAACGCTGGAAGTCGGGCTGATCGGCAAGACGGTTGAGATGATCGGCGACGACGATATTGCCGAGCTGCGCGCCACGGTGGAGCGCATGCGGGTCCATGCGGAACGAGGTCAATCCTTTGCCGACGAAGACCAGCTTTTCCACACCCTGCTCTTCCGCTGCCAGAACAACGAGACCCTTGCGCGGCTGATCGACGTGTTCTGGCTCGCCTTCTACAAGGCGTCCGATTTCGTCAACCTCGACAATGTCGACCCCGTCGCCACCTGGAGGGATCACGCGGCGATCGTCGATGCCATCGAGGCAAGGGATGTCGCGGAAGCGCAGAAGCGCCTGGACCGCCATTATGACGGCATTTCCCGGGTGATCGCAGCCAACAAGAAAAGTGCCAATGTGGGAGGAGCACAATGAAACGACTGCAAAGACTATCATCGGCCATCGCATTGAGTGCCTTGATGGCGACGACCGTTGCCCCGGCCTTCATCGGCCCAGCGAAGGCAGCCACGCTGTCCGGCGGCTTCGATGTCGGCCCGGGTGGTTTTCAGGGCAATTTCAATCCGCTTGCCGCAACGGGCGGCTTCACATGGCTCAGCGTCTATTTCGAGCCGCTGGTGACCTATGACGCGAAGCTCGAGAAGGTGGTCGGCCAGCTCGCCTCGTCCTACGAGGTCAGTCCCGACCAATTGACCTACGCCTTCACGCTTGTCGACGCGAAATGGCATGACGGCAAGCCCTTCACGGCAAAGGACGCCAAGTTCACCATCGAGCTCGCCAAGAACGCCAAGACCGGCTCCGTTCTGGCAGCGCGGCTGAGCGCCGTTTCCTCGGTCGAGGCCAAGGACGACAAGACCCTGATCATCAAGCTCTCCGCCCCGTCCGCAAGCCTGATGGACACCCTGACGAAGGTGATGATGCTGCCGGAACACGCACTTTCGCAGATCCCGGCCGATCAGCTCGCCAAGAACACATGGTGGTCCACCGCGCCGATCGGCACCGGGCCGTTCAAGTTCAGCAAATATGTCACCGATCAATATGTCGAACTTGTCGCCAATACCGACTACCGAGGCGGCCAACCGACGCTCGAAAAGATCATCAACCGCTATTTTGCCAATCCGGCAGCGGCGATCGCCGCACTTCGTGCCGGCGAAATCCAGTTCACCTACGTCGATTCCAACGATCTGAAGGCCTTCGACAACAACAAGGATTTCCGCGTCATCGAAGGCAACTCCTTCGTCGTCAACTATCTCGGCTTCAACCACGACTCGCCGATCTGGAAAGATGTTCGGGTCCGTCAGGCAGTGATGTACGCGATCAATCGCGATGCCATCATCCAGAGCCTTTACGGCGGCGCCGCCGAACCGGCAAACTGCGCCTATGTCGCCGATCAGGTGGTGCCGAAAGGCATCGAGACCTATGCCTATGATCCGGAAAAGGCCAAGCAGCTGCTGAAGGACGCCGGCTGGGATGAGATCAACGGCAACAAGCCGGTCACCCTGCTGACCTATTACACGACGCCGCTTGCCGCCAATGTCATGGCGGCGGTCCAGGCAATGCTCGCCCAGGTCGGCATCAACGTAACGCCGCGTGCCGTCGACACGCCGACCTATAACAGCATCGTGCTCAATCCGACGCCTGATGTCGCGCAGTTCCAGATGGTCTATGCCGGACTTCAGAACGGCCCGGATCCGGGCAGCATCAATGTCGGCCTCAACGAAAAGCAGATCCCGCCGGCCGGCCCGAACGTCGCGCGCGTGCGCATGCCGGTGCTGACGGCTGCTCTAGACGCAGCGCTTGGCGAGACGGATGCCGCAAAGCGCTCCGCCCGTTATCAGGATGTCTGCAAGGTGATGAACAAGGAACTGCCCTGGGGTCCGCTGTGGGTGGCGAAACGATATGGCGTCGCCTCCGCCAGGCTGAAGGACTTCATCTGGACGCCCGCTCCCGGTGGCGGCCCTTACCAGGCGCATCCGGAGAAATGGGCGATCGCCGAATAGGGCGTCACGCATCCTGAGAAGCAAAGGGCGGCCGGGTCACTGCAGCGCCACGCGTCTTCCGAGGCGCAGTGGCCCGCCCGCACGGGAACGGAATTCATGCTGAGATACAGTCTCCGGCGCCTGCTGATCGGAGTGGGCATGCTGCTTGCCTTGAGCGTGCTGATCTTCGCCATGCTGCGCCTCACGCCCGGCGATCCGATCGACGCCTATATCGATCCCAATATTCCGATGTCGTCGTCGGATCTTGCCGAGCTGCGCGCCACGCTCGGACTCGATCAGCCGCTGCCGGTGCAGTATCTTGGCTGGCTGCGGCAGGCGCTGACGGGAAATCTCGGCTATTCGATCAAGCGGCCGGACCAGCCAGTGCTCGGCCTCGTGCTCTCGCGCGTCGGCCCGACAGTGCTCTTGATGGGATCGGCGATTGCGATCGCGATCGTTGCGGGGATCGCCACCGGCGTCATCAGCGCGGTTCGCCGCAATTCCGTCGCGGACCTGTCCCTGTCAGTCTTCGCCGTCACCGGTATTTCAAGTCCACCCTTCCTCAGCGCTCTTGTCGGCCTCTATCTCTTTTCGGTCTATTTCAACTGGATGCCCTCGGGCGGCATGCTGACGCCAGGCCAGGAATTCTCCATCGCCGACCTTCTCCATCACCTGATCCTGCCCGCGACATTGCTGGCCGTCGCCCAGACAGCGCTGATCATGCGCTATATGCGCGCTTCCATGCTGGAGGTTCTGAGCCAGGATTATGTGCGTACCGCGCGCGCCAAAGGCGTCTTCGAATTCTGGGTCATCACCAAGCACGCCCTGCGCAACGCGCTGCTTCCCGTCATTACGCTGATCGGCTCGACCATCGGCCTTGCGATCGGTGGCGCGATCTTCATCGAAAGCGTCTTCAACTGGCCCGGCATGGGCCTGCTCATGGTCGATGCGGTGGAGGGCCGCGACTATCCGGTCATCATGGGTTCGACGCTGGTGATCGGTGCCTGCGTCATCGTCGTCAATCTTCTGACCGATCTAGCCTATGCGGTGGTCGATCCGCGGATCAAGGTGGGGTGAGCGATGCTGGCACGAAGCCCTGCCCGCAGCCCGGGCCCGATCATACGCTCCTTGCATCGCTTTCTGCTCAACCGGACCGCGCTGCTCGGCCTCGGCATGATCGCGCTGATGATCGTCGCAATCCTTTCCTATCCGCTGTGGTGGAGCTTCAAACCCAACGACATCGATCTCATGGCAATGAATGCGCAGCCGGGGCCGGGACACTGGTTCGGCACTGACGGGGTCGGCCGCGACATCCTTGCCCGGGTCCTGGACGGCGGTCGCATTTCGCTGCTGGTGGCCCTCACCTCGACCGTCATGTCCGCCATCATCGGTTTCCTGGTTGGCGCCGTCTCGGCGCTTGCCGGCCGCTTTGCAGATGCGGTCACGATGCGGTTCGTCGATCTCGTCATGACGCTGCCGCCGGTCATCTTCCTGCTGGTGCTCGCCTCGATCGCCGGCACCGGCATCTGGCCGACGGTCTTTGTCATCTCACTTCTCTCCTGGCCTCTGCTGGCGCGCATGGTGCGCTCGCGGCTGCTCGAACTTCGCGAACGTGACTTCGTGATGGCCGCGAGAGGCATGGGGGCGGGTCTGCCGCATCTCCTCTTCCGCCACGGCCTGCCGAACTCGATCGACATCCTCGTCGTCTTCGCGACGCTGCAGATCGCCAATGCCATCCTGCTCGAGGCCGGCCTTTCCTTCCTCGGTCTCGGCATTGCGCCACCGGCGGCAAGCTGGGGCAACATGCTGAATGCTGCCCGCTCTACCGCCGTGCTCGAACAATATCCCTGGCAATGGCTGTTTCCCGGCGGATTCCTGGTGCTTGCCGTCCTTGCAATCAACTTCATTGGCGATGGTCTTCGTGATGCCTTCGACCCTCGCACCGAACTAAACTGACGATCGAAAGAAAGCGAAAATGAGCAAATTCAAGGGTGTCGTTCCTCCCGTCATAACCCCGCTGAACAAGGATTACACGGTCGATTACCCGTCCTACACACGGGTGCTCGAAAACCTGATCGAGGCCGGATGCCATGGCCTGTTCGTGCTCGGCTCGACCAGCGAGGTGATCTTCCACGACGAAAGGACCCGGAAGGAAATCATCGAGCACTCGGCCAAAGTCATCAATGGTCGCGTACCGCTGATCGTCGGCGTCATCGACCCAACCACCGACAGGGTCATCAACCATGCCAGGATCGCGAAGTCGGCCGGCGCCGACGCGGTTGTCGTCACGGCGCCGTTCTACACCGTCACCAGCCAGTCCGAGATCATCGATCACTTCCGCTATATCCGCGATGCCGTCGACGTGCCGCTGATCGCCTACGACATTCCCGTCTGCGTGCATGTGAAACTGCAGCGCCAGACCAGCGTGACGCTGGCGAAGGAGGGAACGATCGTCGGCATCAAGGATTCGAGCGGCGACGACGGCAACTTCCGTTACGTGCTGCTCGATCTCGCCGGCAACAACGAGGTCTTCCTGATGACGGGCTCCGAAATCGTCGTCGACACGGCACTGCAGATGGGCGCCCATGGCGTCGTGCCCGGCATCGCCAATGTCGATCCGCATGGCTACGTCAGGCTCTGGAACGCCGCCCAGCGTGGCGACTGGGTCGCGGCCCGCAAGGAGCAGGAGCGCCTCTGCCGGCTCTTCGAGATCGTCTCAGTCGGGGCGGGCCGCGTCAGCGGCGGCGCCGCCGGCATCGGCGCCTTCAAGGCGGCGATGAAGAGCCTCGGCATCATCGACACGGCGCTGATGCCGCGTCCGAGGGCGGCTCTCGACGAGACTGAAACGACTAGGATCGACGAAATCCTGCGCGCGACCGGCCTGCTTTCCTGATGGATGCCATGCAACAGACCGCCGACACCATTCTCGACGTCAAAGGGCTGCGGACCGTCTTCCGTATCCGCTCGGGCGAAGTGACGGCGGTGAACGGCATCGATCTGACGGTGACTGCCGGCGAGACGCTTGCGCTTGTCGGCGAGTCCGGTTCAGGCAAATCGGTCACCAGCCTTTCGGTCATGCGGCTTCTGACCCGCAATATTGGTGCGATCGCCGCCGGCAGCATCCATTTGAAGCGCAAGAACGGTACGGTCAGCGATCTTGTCGCGCTCATCGAAGAGGACATGCGTGCCATTCGCGGCAATGACATCGGCATGGTCTTTCAGGAGCCGATGTCGAGCCTCAACCCGGTCTACACGATCGGCGACCAGATTTCGGAGCCAATCCGCATCCATCGCCGGGCGGCCCGGAAGGCCGCCATGGATGTGGCCGTCGCCCTTCTCGACAGCGTCGGCATTCCCGATGCCGGGCGCCGCGCCGGTCAATATCCGCACGAGCTCTCCGGCGGCATGCGCCAGCGCGCCACGATCGCCATGGCCCTTGCCTGCGACCCGACGCTGCTGATCGCCGACGAGCCGACGACGGCGCTCGACGTCACTATCCAGGCGCAGATTCTAGCCCTTCTGCAGACGCTGCAACGCGAACGCGGCATGGCCATGCTCTTCGTCACCCATAATCTCGGCGTCGTCGCCGAAATCGCGCATCGGGTGGCGGTGATGTATGCCGGCCGGATCGTCGAGACCGGGCCGGTGGCCGAGGTTTTCCGCAATCCGAGACATCCCTATACGATCGGCCTCCTGGCCTCGATGCCGAAACTCGGCGATGCGAGCCGGATGAAGCAGGCGGGCGAAAGGTTGGCGGCCATTCCCGGCGTCGTGCCGAGCCTGATGAACATGCCGGCCGGCTGCGCTTTCCAGCCACGCTGCAAATTTGCCATCGACTCCTGCCGCCCGGCGGTGCCACCGCTGGCCGAGGTCAATCCGCGCCACCAGAGCCGCTGCATTCGCTGGCAGGAGATCAGATGAGCGAGCCCCTTCTCTCCGTCCGCGATCTCGGCAAGCACTATACGTCCCGCGGAACCAGGCTGACCATCCTGCAGGCCATATCCTTCGATATCGGCAAGGGCGAGGTGGTCGGGCTGGTCGGCGAATCCGGCAGCGGCAAGACCACGATCGGCCGATCGGTCCTGCGGCTGGTCGAACCGTCGGCCGGCAGCGTCCGCTTCGACGGTACCGAACTCACCGCCTTGTCCTCATCCGAAATGCGGCGTCTGCGGCCCCGGATGCAATATATTTTCCAAGACCCGTTCGCGAGCCTGTCGCCGCGCATGACAATCGGCGAAATCCTGACCGAGGGGCTGAGGATCCAGGGCTTGGGGACGGCAAGAGAGAGATTAGAACGTGCCCGCGAGGCGCTCGAACAGGTCGATCTTCCGCCGGACGCCGTCAACCGGTATGCCCACGAATTCTCGGGCGGCCAGCGGCAGCGGATCGGCATCGCGCGCGCGCTGACGCTCGCGCCCGAATTCATCGTCGCCGACGAGCCGGTCTCGGCGCTCGATGTTTCGATCCAGGCGCAGGTGATCAATCTTCTGCGCGACCTGCAGCAGCGCCTTGATCTGGCCATGCTGTTCATCAGTCACGACCTCGCCGTGGTCGAATATATCTGCGACCGGGTGATCGTGCTCTATCTCGGCCGGATCATGGAAATCGCGCCCAGTGCCGCGCTTTATGCCAGGCCGCTGCATCCCTATACGCGGGCGCTTCTCTCCGCGATCCCCTCGCCCGATCCCGATGCGCCGCGCGATCGCCAGATCCTGAAGGGCGATATTCCGAACCCCGCCAATCCGCCGAGCGGTTGCGTCTTCCGCACGCGCTGTCCAAACGCTCTGCCCGCCTGTGGCGAGACCGTGCCGGAGCTGCGCGAAATGAAGCCCGGTCATTTCAAGGCCTGCATCCGTGATGACCTGAATTGAAGGACGTGCGATGACCACCACGACCCGCCGCCACCCGATCGCGGGCAACTGGGCAAGCCTGCTGCTGCCCATCGCCGACGACGACAGCATCGATTTCGAAAAGCTCGCCGAGGAAATTGACATACTGATCGCCGCCGGGGTCGACGGCATCTATTCGAACGGCACGGCGGGAGAATTCCACAACCAGAGCGAAGCGGAGTACGAGCGAATTCAGGACGTGCTGGTCTCGCGTTGCCGCGCGGCCGGAATGCCGTTCGTCATCGGCGCCTGCCAGCCCGATCCGATGATCATGCTCGATCGGCTGCGCCGTGCAACCGTTCATAAGCCATTGGCGCTTCAGGTAATCCTCCCCGACTGGTGGCCGCTCACCAATCTCGAAGCCATCGATTTCCTGAAACGGGCATCAGACGTCGCCCAAGGAATCCCGCTCATCCTCTACAATCCGCCGCATGCGAAACGTGTCCTGTCGCCAGCCGAGCTCAGCGAGGTTTGCGGCCCCTGCCCGTCAGTGGTCGGGATGAAGGTCGCCGATGGAGACGATGCCTGGTTTTCGCAGGCGCGAGCACACCTTCCCGAATTTTCGCTGTTCATTCCAGGCCACCATCTCGCAACCGGCATGAAGCAGGGCGTGGCCGCCGGGGCGTTTTCGAACGTTGCCTGTCTCCATCCCCGCGGCGCGCAGGCCTGGACAGAGCTGATGCGCAGGGATCTCGAGGCGGCGCTCAACATCGAAAGCCGCATCTGCGCCTTCATGGACAATCACATCGTCCCGTTTCGCCGTGACCGCGGCTATTCAAATGCCGCCCTCGACAAACTGCTCGCTGTGATCGGCAACTGGGGCCCGGTCACGACCAGGCTGAGATGGCCTTACCGCTTTGTCGACGAGCGAGAGGCGGTGTTTTTGCGCGATCGCGCCCGCAGGATCATCCCGGAGCTCTTCCCCCGATAGGTCGCGAGTCGAACGATGATTGCATCGTCCGGCACCCGTCTATTGTCACAGCCCAACCATGCAGCCCGAACGGGATGCCTGGCATCATCCTAAAATCGGGCGGTGGAAGGGATGCGGGCAATGACCTTGATCTCGAAATCGAAGCCGGCCAGCCAGTTCACGCCGATCGCCGTCCAGTTCGGATAGGGTGGCTTGCTGAAAAGCTCCTGCTTGATGGCCAGGATTGTTTCAAACTGGTTTTCGGGGTCCGTATGGAACGTCGTTACATCGACGATGTCGTCGAGGCCGCAGCCTGCAGCATCCAGCGTTGCCTTCAGGTTCTCGAAAGCCAGCCGAACCTGGCGTTCAAAGTCGGGTTCAGGCGTACCATCGGAACGGCTGCCGACCTGGCCGGAGACGAACAGAAGATCGCCAGTTCGGATGGCGGCCGAATAGCCGTGTTTTTCGTAAAGGGCATTCCTGCCTGCGGGAAAGATTGCTTCGCGTTGGGTCATTTGTCGATCCTTGTCGTTGATGGAACACCAATGAGCAGCAGGCCGTCTAAGGAGCTTCACAGCCCGCCGCGTTATCTGATATACGGTGCGTATATGAAATGCCTGCATACGGGCCGTATGTCAAGTTCATATACGGAACGTATACCAAAATTTGGAGACGAGATGGTCAAACGGCGCAGCGAGACGATGGAGGAAAATCGTATGAAGCTGATCGCGGCCGGGCGAAAGGCTTTTGCCGAGAAGGGATACGCGGCCGCGTCGATGGATGAGCTGACCGCAGAGGTAGGCCTGACGCGCGGAGCGCTGTACCACAACTTCGGAGACAAGCGCGGGCTGCTTGCGGCAGTCGTCGATCAGATCGACACGGAAATGGCGTCCCGCGCCCAGGAGATCGGCGCCCGTGCGGGTGATGACTGGCAAGGTCTGCTCGCAGAGGGCGCGGCTTATATCGAAATGGCGCTTGATCCGGAGGTCCAACGCATCGTTCTGCTCGACGGGCCTGCCGTATTGGGTGATCCGTCACAATGGCCGAGCCAGAGCAGCTGCCTTCAGGCAACCAGGCAGACAATCGATCGCCTTATCGCGCAGGACGCCCTCAAGCCGGTCGACGCGGAAGCAGCCGCCCGGCTGCTCAACGGTGCCGCGCTCAATGCCGCCCTCTGGATCGCTGCCAGTGACGAGCCGCAGGATGTGCTGCCGAAAGCTGTCGAGGCCTTCGGCGCCTTGGCTGCAGGCCTTCTCAAGGCGTCGGCGGCAAACCGGGAATCTTGATGGGAGCGATGCGCTGCGGAGTGGGCCAACACTGTGTCTGTCACCAGTAGCTCCCGAAAACCAGAAAAACCGCACCGACCGCGATGACAACCAGGGCCGGCCAGTTCCGCGCCAAGCTGAGAAATCTCAGCCCTTGGCGCCGCGGTTCGAGCGTGGCGCCGCCTTGCGGCATCAGGTGCGGATCACTCGGCTTTCGACGAAGCGTCGGCCGCAAGAGAAAAACAAGGCCGCCAATTATGAGAGCGGCGCCAATCAGAACTGCCCACATCGTCACCTCCGCCGGAGATACGTGGTGCGAGTTAAACCAGATCCTGCTGTGATTGTTCCGTTGGCCGATTGAGCTGCTGCTTCTGGTATTAGCGGCTTTTCAAGATAATCGGATTTGTCACTGCCCGACCAAACATGTATTCGATCCCGAAAAGCTCTTGCATCAACCTTGGCGGCTGTTCTGCCGCGCCCCAACCGAACGCGATTGCAAATGATTGAACATGCCATGACCTGGGGGATCGCCGGCCTCACTGCGATGGGCGTCGTCGTCCGTCCCTTTCGGTGGCCGGAAGCGATCTGGGCCGTCTTCGGCGCCCTGCTCCTGCTCGCCTTCCGCCTGCTCGGCCCCCATGATGCCTTGGCAGGCGTCGCCAAGGGCGGCGACGTTTATCTCTTTTTGATCGGCATGATGCTGCTGTCGGAACTTGCCCGGCGCGAAGGCCTGTTCGACTGGATCGCCGCCATTGCAATCGCCTACGCCAAAGGATCACCTCGGCGTCTCTTCGTGCTGGTCTATCTTGTCGGCGTGGTTGTCACCGTCTTTCTTTCCAACGATGCGACAGCCGTGGTGCTGACACCGGCCGTCTATGCCGCCTGCCGGACGGCGCGGGTGAAGGACCCGATGCCATATCTGTTGATCTGCGCCTTCATCGCCAATGCCGCAAGCTTCGTTCTGCCAATTTCCAATCCGGCCAATCTGGTGATCTTTGCCGGCGGTGACATGCCGCCGCTGTCCCGTTGGCTGTCGACATTCATGCTGCCGTCGATCATTTCGATCGTCGCCACGTTCCTCTGCCTCTACTGGACGCAGCGCAGCGCCCTCGCAGAAGACACTCTTGCCGCGGACACGCAACGGGCGCCCCTCTCCCACAGCGCCCGGCTGGCGGGATGGGGAATCCTGCTGACGGCCATTATTCTTATCGCGGCGTCGGCGATGCATGTCGATCTCGGCGTGCCGACCTTTGTTGCAGGCACGATCACCACCGCGATCGTTCTGATGCTCACGCGGCAAAGCCCGGCCGAGACGATGAAGGGCATCAGTTGGAGCGTTCTGCCGCTGGTCGCCGGCCTATTCGTCATCGTCGAATCTCTCGATCACACCGGCCTGACGAACATTCTCTCTGATCAGCTGGCTGCGCTTGCCTCGTCCTCGCAATCGCAGGCGATCGGCGTGGCGGGCCTTCTCGTCGGCGTGATCTGCAACCTCGTGAACAATCTTCCCGCCGGACTGCTTGCCGGCAGCGTGGTTCAGGCGGCCGGCGTCTCCGACAAGATCGCCGGCGCCGTGCTGATCGGCGTCGATCTCGGCCCCAATCTGTCGGTGACGGGGTCGCTGGCAACGATCTTGTGGCTGTCTGCGCTGCGCCGCGAAGGCCTGCATATCGGCGCCTGGACGTTTCTAAAACTCGGAACCGTCGTCATGTTCCCCGCGCTCATTCTGTCTCTGGCATCGCTCCTTCTGTTTTGATTGCCTACAGGCGCTGCGCCTGCGTTACCGAGAGCGGTTCAGCTTTTTGGAAGCGCAGACGCCGCGATTGGCGCTCAGACGGTTCGCGAGAAAATGAAGCAGCTTCTGCTTGAAGCGGCAAGGTCCCTCGACGAGGCCGGCTAAGGCCTTCCCGGGTGATGTGCGCCAGGCTGCCGGCACTTTCGTGCAGGAGACATCTCATGGCCGCTCCCATTCCCGTGGTGCCTCCAGACATGCCGGTTTCGTATCCGGCCTCTCTTATTGATGGCTGCCAGAACAGTCTCCCCCCTTCCCTCTGGGTCAACGGGGCCGCTCTTTGCGATGGGTCAATGTGGCGAGTGTGCGATGCCTGCATTATCCGAGCCGGATAATCATCGTGAAGGGACGAAGATCATGACGAGCAAGATGATGAAGGCGGCAGTGGTTCGGGAGTTCGGCAAGCCGCTCGCAATCGAATGCGTGCCAGTGCCTGTTCCGGGCCCAGGTGAAATCCTGGTGAAGGTCGCTGCCTGCGGAGTATGCCATACCGATCTGCATGCCGCCGAGGGCGATTGGCCGGTCAGACCGTTGCCGCCCTTCATTCCCGGTCACGAAGCGGCCGGGGTCGTTGCTGCTCTCGGTCCCGGCGTCACCGAATTCAAGGAAGGCGACGCCGTCGGCGTCGCCTGGCTGCACGATGCCTGCTTGCGCTGCGAATATTGCGAAACCGGTTGGGAAACCCTCTGCGAACACCAGCACAATACCGGCTACAGCTGCAATGGCGGCTTTGCCGAATATGTCATTGCCTCGGCCGCTTTCGCCGCCCGCCTTCCTGCCGGTGTCGATTTCGCGGAGATCGCGCCAATCCTCTGCGCCGGTGTCACGACCTATAAGGGGCTGAAGGAAACCGAAGCGCGGCCCGGCGAATGGGTGGCGATATCGGGCGTCGGCGGCCTCGGCCATGTTGCGATCCAATATGCCAAAGCGATGGGTCTCAAGGTGGTTGCTCTCGATGTCGCTGCCGCCAAACTCGACCTTGCCCGCCAGGTCGGCGCCGATCTCGCGCTCAACGCACGCGCTGAAGACACCGTCGAGAAGGTGCTGAAGGCAACAAGCGGCGGTGCGCATGGTGTTCTCGTCACCGCCGTCTCGCCGCCCGCTTTCTCGCAGGCGCTCGGCATGGTGCGTCGCAAAGGCACCGTCAGCCTCGTCGGCCTGCCGCCGGGCAACTTCCCGACACCGATCTTCGATGTCGTGCTGAAGCGCATCACCGTACGCGGCTCGATCGTCGGCACGCGCCGCGATCTCGATGAGGCGCTGGCTTTCGCTATCGAAGGCAAGGTTCGCGCCGAAATCTCCAAGGCGCCACTCGACAACATCAACGATATCTTTGCCGATCTCAAAGCGGGAACGATCGAGGGCCGCACAGTGCTCGATATCGCAGGAGAGGCGAGCATCTTCGCAGCGCGGGACCAGTCCGCAGCATAGCTGGCGCGCTGCGTGTCTCCGCCGCGCTCGGGGGAGCGGCGGAGACACTTCGCTTCGAAAACCGGAGCGCCTCGGCCCGGCCAATCCGGTGGACGGGGCAAGGCCCAGGCTGGGGCTGAGATCGAAACGCTGGTCGGTTCCGGCTGCGCTTCGAGTTCCTTCCATTGCTGACGTTGATCACAGCACCGGCCGCTAGCGTGTTGGATGCCAGCACTGCGGCAGGATCGCAGGACCATGAGATGGTCGAGAGCGTGGCAGCCGCCGACGCCATTGACGCCGGACAGTTCTACGCCAGCATCTTTCCGGTCCGGCGCAAGGCTTCATCCCGGCTGAGCGCCGCCTCGGGGAGATGACGCGTGTGGCCGCCGCGTCATTTGCGGCGCTGCAAAGACAAACGGATCAACCGCGATCTTGCCCCCACCGAACACGACCAATGCCAGCGCCATTGCCGCCCAGGGCAAGTGAAAATTCGCCCAGCCATCCGGGATGGTGAGCTGGATGATCGCCGTCATCAGAAGCAGACCGAGAGCAGCGAAGCGTGTGGCCAGGCCGAGGATCAGCAGAATTGGCAGGGCCAATTCTCCGATTCCGGCGGCCGTCGCCATCGTCAGAGGAAACGGGTAGGCGACTGCGCTGCCGAAGACATGAAGCTTGAACTCCTGCTCGAAAAGATATCTTGCGCCCGATGAAAGCGTCAGGAAGCCGTCCCATTTCGTCAGCCCCGACTTGAAGAAGGGAATAGCCAGCGCAAAACGCAATGCCAAGAGCGGCAGCGACCTGGGAACGGAGGCGAGCAGGCCTTCCGCACGCGTGACGAGGGAGGCAGCGGCAGCACCAAAGCCGTACGAAGGGACCATTTCGGTTTTCATGTGGAGTTTCCTTTATACTGTTGAAGGGTGCTGAACGCGCCGAGACCGGCAAGGCCGACCAGCGCCGTTCCGAAATCGAATTCGGGGGCAGCCGCAAATGCCGCCTCTGCCGCCTCGCCAAGAGTGGCGGCATTGAACAAGGCGGCTGCAAAAACGGCGTCCCGCGGCGGCAGGATATGAACATTCACCGACATCTCCGGTCGCACGACCAGGACCGCTTGGCCGCCCCAGTCGGAGACCGGCGAAACCATCTCCTCTTGATGTGCGCTCCAGATCGAACCAACCGGAAAATTCGATAGGATCAGGTGCGCCGAGGGGTGCGGGACGAGCCGCAAATCCGAAAGAATCTCGGGCGCCACGGCTCTCAGTGCCGCAGGATCGAGAGACGCGCTGTCTGCGGCGTGGTAAGCCTCCGTCCAAGCGGCCTCGAGCCGGGCGACGTCAGGCAGGTAGACAAGCGTGCCTGCAGGCTCGAAAGCTGTGATGAAGTCGGGGAAATCGTCGCCATATTCCATGATCAGCGGCGAGGCCGGCTTATGATTCTGGGCGTAGGCCCGCGCCATGGCCGCAAAGAATTCCGAACCGACGAGCCTCTCCGTCACCGGAAAGCGTTGCGCCAGCGCCTTTGTCAGCCCGACGAATACATTGTTGCGGTATACGGCAAACCGCGCCGCGTCGGGCTTGCCGCGTGCATTGATCACGCCGTCCGGCACCGGCCGCTCGGCATGCAGCAAGGCATCGGCGAAGGCGGTTTGGCAAGTTGGGAAATCCATCGTCACGCCGCCCGGGTCCGGTGCCCGCCGCGGCGAAACGTTTCGGCGGCGAGCATCGCATCCACACGTTTCGCCTCTGAATACAGTGTGGCGAAATCCGGAACATTATTGTCCCATTCAATCAGCGTCGGGAGTGCGCCGGTGCGCGCGAGGGTATGTTCGTAGAGCGCCAATACATCGCTCTTCACGGCCGTCGCGTGCGCGTCAATCAGCAGCCGGTCGCCGGTGGAGTCGACGGTTTCGTCGTAGCCGGCAAGGTGAATCTCGCCGACGAGCTCGACCGGAAAACGATCTATATAGGTGGCGGCATCGAGCCGGTGGTTCACCGCCGAGACCATCACATTGTTGACGTCGAGCAGAAGGCCACAGCCCGTCCGCTGCGCGATCGCCCCCAGAAAATCCACTTCATCGATCGTACTGTCGGCGAATAGTGTATAGGTGGAAGGGTTTTCCAGCAGCAATTGTCGCCCGAGCGCCTGTTGCGTTTCATCGACATGGTCGACGACGCGTGCCAGCGTTTCTTCCGTGTAGGGTAGCGGCAACAAATCGTTGAGAAATCCCGTTTCATGCGTCGACCAGGCCAGATGTTCGGAAAAGCTCTGCGGCCGATAGCAGTCGATCAAGCTGCGAAGTCGATTCAGATGCGCCGTGTCGAGCCCGCGCGCCGCGCCGATCGACAAGCCGACACCGTGCAGCGACAGCGGATAGTGTTCCGTGATGGCTTGGAGATAGCAATGCGGCGGCCCACCTGCGCCCATGTAGTTCTCGGCATGGACCTCAAAGAAGCCGACATCCGGCAGATCGGCCAGAATAGTGTCGTAATGCTCGGGTTTTAAGCCGAGGCCGGCCCGCGCAGGCAGGAGGACAGGTCGGTTTGTTGAAGCGGTCATCGCAATTCTCCCGATTTGGCCAGAAAAGATGGAGGCCCGGGTGTCGGGCCTCCGCTTTCGGGTCAGCCTTTGGTCGGCTCGAGCTTACCCATGTGGCCGTTGACATTCATGCTGACACAGGTGCCGGCCGGGACGGCCTTCCAGGCGTTCCCCTGATAATCCATCGTCGATGTCCCGGCGCAGGTCGTGCCGGCACCGGCGGCACAATCATTGTGACCCTTGAGCGCGATGCCATAGCATTTCTCGTTGCCCACCATTTTCTCCGCCGGCAGCGGCGCGGCGAAGGCAGCGGATGAAATCGCAGTGGCGAGCGAGCCTGCGAGGGCGAGGGTGAGAGTGGAACGGTTCATGGATGGTCTCCTCTTGCAAATATCCGCGCACCGGTCATCGGCCGCGTAATCCCTCTTTCGAGCCGACGATCCCGCTTGTTACAGGCATGACGAACACGAATTGGTGATCGGCCTTCGCACGATGGTACGGCTTTGCTCGTGGGGCAGTGGTGGTGCTCGTTTGGCGCAGGCGCCGCCGGAGGATTGCGCCGGCACTCAGCTTAGGGGGATTCCCCTGCGACGGCTTCCAGGAACAGCGGTCCTTCCGCCTCCAGCCTGACGCGGCCCCTGCCGATGCGGGCGAGGCGGATGGGCGCCTGCTTTTCTTCAAGCCGGCGGCGCAACAGCAAGAGCCGGGTTTCGAGATTGTCCTTGATCTCCGGCATGCGTGCGCCGGCGGTCAACCGCGTTTCCCGGTTCGTGAACTCGCTTCTGCCATCGCTCAGATGCCAGTCGAGCATCAGGCGCAGCGGAATGCCGGCAACACCCTTCACGATGTAAAGCTCGTTCGTCGCCGCGGTGATGAATGATCGGCGCGATCGGGGTCGAAATTCCGGTGGAGTAGCCGCATACTTCGAGACAGGGAACGGGCTCAGCAGCGTCTCGATAGGCTGTATGCCATAGGTGATTGGGACCTCGTCTATAGTCGCAGTTTGCCTGCCAGGAACGAGACGAAGCGTCGGACCTTTACCGCGATATGGCGATTGGCCGGATAGACCGCTTGCAACTGTATCGTACTGATATCCCAATCGGGGAGAAGACGGACCAACCGGCCCTGCCTGAGGTCTTCCCCGACGATAAAGTCGGGCAGAAGGACAATGCCGAGTCCGAGCACGGCGGCGTCGCGCAGACCAAGACTGTGATTAAGTTCCAGGCGGGGTACGATGGGGATGCGAAACTCCTCACCGTCCCTGCTGAACGGCCAAATCCGCCCCCATCTTAGTTCGGCGAAGTGGAGGCAGGCGTGGTGAGCGAGGTCGTGCGGCGTCATTGGTGCCCCGTGTTCGGCAATATAGGCCGGTGAAGCGGAAATTACGATTGACGATGTCGCCAGTTGTCGGGTGATGAGATTGATATCGACCTCAAGGCGGCCTCGAATTGCAAGGTCGAAGCCATCCTCGACCAAGTTCACGGGCCGATGTGACAGGTCGAGTTCGATAGACACAGCCGTATTGAGTTTGAGGAACTCCGAAACTGCCGGCACGATCACGAGCTGCCCGAGGTCGGGTGGCGCCGACACCCGCAATCGCCCGACAGCTTCCTTCTGAAACGAGATTGCGGCCCGTTCGGCCTCTCTTATCTGCGGCAGAATTCCCGAAAGCGCTTCCCTGTAGGCTGCCCCGGCCTCCGTCAGGACGATCTTGCGCGTCGATCTTTGAAAGAGGCGGATGCCAAGGCGATCCTCGAGCTGCCTGACCTGGGCGCCGACCGTCGCCCGCGCCATGCTCAGTTCCTCGGCCGCCTTCGTGAAGCTCAGATGCGTGGAAACCGTTAGGAATGCGGCAATCCCGTCAAGCGGATCAAGCGTTTTCATGAGTACAATTATCCATACAATGATGTCAGTTAATCCCTCTTATCATAGGAGAGGGCGCAAAGTAATCGGTGGGGCGTACTCAAGCAAAGGAGACCCGACATGATGACATTCACCCAAGCTGCGGTCTCGCCGTCCGGGCGTGGGACGCCGGCAATGGCGTTCGGCAAGCATGTCATCCGCATAATGGCGGCCAATACTGGCGGTTCGCTCGGCATGTTCGAAGCTTTCGTGCCGGCCGGCGAAGGACCGCCGCTGCACGTACACGAGCGCGAGGACGAGTTCTTCCGCGTGCTTGCCGGGCGCTTCGGCTTCTGGTGCGCCGGAGATTATGTCGAACTTGCGGAAGGCGGCTGCATCGCATTGCCGCGTGGTGTGCCACACCGTTTCCGCAATGTGGGGAAAACGGAGGGCCGCCTCATGGTCGTGGTCACACCGGGCGGGTTCGAAAGTTTCTTTTCGATCGTAGAACTCTGCAAGCCCGAAACACCTGAGCAGGTCGCCTCGGTCGCCAAAAGTTTCGGGCTGACCTTCCCACCTGAGGACGGCCGCAAGGTCGCCTGAACCAACGGAGTCGCACCGCCGGACCTGAGCAACGGTCCAATGAAAGGAGACCGAACGATGACACATGCACGTTCAAATGAAAACGCAATGCCCCTGACAGCCCAACAGATAGATGCCTATCTGGCCCGGATCGGAGTCGAGCGGCCGTCGCGCCTCGACATCGACAGCTTGTCGCAGTTGCACCGCGCCCATCTCATGAGCTTTACATGGGAGGCACTGGACGCCTTCATGGGATGGCCTTCCCAGATCACCCCGGCTGCGGCATTCGCCAAGATGGTCGAGGGGCGGCGCGGCGGCTGGTGTTATGAGATGAACGGCCTCTTCGGCGCCGCGCTTGCAGCCCTGGGTTTCCGTGTGACCCGCCTTTGCGGCGCCGTCGATCGCGAAAAGCTCGGCGACATCGCCATCGGCAATCATCTGACGCTGCGGGTCGACCTCGACCGTTCCTATCTCGCCGAGGTCGGCGTAGCCGACGCCATCATCGAGCCGGTGCCGCTTGTGGCCGGGCCGATCAGCCAACGCGGCTTTGACTTCTCCATCATGCCGGCCGACGGGAGCTGGCTGCGCTTCAATAATCAGGTGCTCGGCATCGCGAAAAGCTTCGATTTCCGGCTCGACCACAGCGACGAAGCCGCGATGGCCGCAACACAAGGCTGGCTGATGCAAGATCCCGGCTCGCCGTTCACCCAGGCGCTCGCGGTGTTGCGGCACACGGCGGACGGCTACGTCGCCCTCCAGAACGACCGTCTGCGCCGTGTGACGGCGAACAGCCTCAGCGAGGAGCGCATTACGAGCGCGAGCCATCTCGGCGACACATTCCAGGCAGTATTCGATCTCGACATCCCCCAGCCCGGCCGCGTCTGGGAGCGCCTCCAGACGATCCACCGCGACAAGGCGGCCTGAGCCGACAGCCACATCATTTCACATCCGAGGAACTATCAATGCTTCGTACAACCGCATGCACCCTTGCTCTGGCCTTGAGCACGGCCTTCACCTCTGCCGCCGCCGCCGATCCTGCACCGGGCGGTGCCTACAAGACCGATCCTTCGCATTCGAGTTTCAATTGGTCCTTCGACCATTCCGGCCTGTCCCACTACACGGCCCGCTTTACCGGAGTCGATGCGCGGCTCGACTGGAAGCCGCAAAAGCCGGAAACCTCCACGCTTTCGGTCACGATCGATCCGCTTTCGGTCCGCACCGACTATCCCTGGCCTGAGAAGGTCAACTTCGATGCGGAGATCGGCGGAGACGAGAACTTCCTTGCAGCCAAGCCGATCACCTTCGTTTCCAGGACGATCCACGTGACGGGCGAGAAGACCGGCACCGTCGAAGGCCTCCTGACCGTGCGCGGCGTGACGCACCCGGCAACGCTCGACGTGACCTTCAACGGCTCAATGGCGGAGCACCCGATGATGGGCGTCCCGAAGATCGGCTTCTCGGCGACCGGCAGCATCCGTCGCAGCGATTGGGGGCTGGATTTCGCAATCCCCGAACTCGGCGACATCGTCACCTTCACGATAGAAACGCAGATGGTGCCGGCTGGTTACTCGTTTCAGTGAAAATGAAGCGAATGGCAGGTCCAACGAACCCTGCGCCTCTCCATGATCTTTCCGGATCGGGTCGATTTCGCTGGAAATGGCGATGCGGCCCCTTTATCCTGCAGGGGATGGCGTGTGCTGCGTGCGCCGCGGGCTTTCCCGAAATCGACGGAGACTGAAGATCAACCTTCCAAAACAAAGGGAGCGCTGACCGGTGTCGTCGCCAATCTCTCCAGGCCTCATCCGATCCACCCTTCGTCAGTTCCTCGACAGCGAAGCGTCGGGCGGTCTCGTGCTGATGGCAGTCGCCTTGGCGGCGATCGTGACGGCGAACTCACCACTCGCAGAGGCTTACTTCCACGCGCTTCACATCCATCTGGGGCCGCTCAGCCTGCTGCACTGGATCAATGACGCGCTGATGGCGCTTTTCTTTCTCCTCGTCGGGCTCGAGATCAAGCGCGAAATGCTCGATGGCCAGCTCTCCAGCTGGAGCCGCCGCATCCTGCCGGGCGCGGCGGCAATGGGAGGCATGCTCTTCCCCGCCCTCTTCTACATCCTGTTCAACTGGGAAAACCCGGCCGCCCTGCGCGGCTGGGCGATCCCAACCGCGACGGACATCGCATTCGCGCTCGGCGTCATCTCGCTGTTCGGCCCACGGGTGCCTGCCTCGTTGAAGATCTTCCTGGCGGCACTCGCGATCATCGATGACTTGGGGGCGGTCGTGATCATTGCGCTGTTCTACACGAACGATCTCAACCTCCTGGCGCTTGCAGGGGCTGCGGCAGTGCTTGCGGCGCTCTACGGCATGAACCGCGCCAGGATTTTGAAGCTCTGGCCGTATCTGCTGCTCGGCGCCGTGCTGTGGGTGCTCGTTTTCGCATCCGGCATCCACGCGACGCTGGCCGGCGTTCTTCTCGCTCTGACGATTCCGCTGAAGGTGACGCCTGGTACGCCCGAGGCAAGCCACGACCAGTCGCCGTTGCACCACCTCGAGCACATCCTCCACAGGCCAGTCGCATTCATCGTCGTTCCGATCTTCGGCTTTGCCAATGCCGGCGTCTCCTTCATCGGCGCCTCGGCAGCCACGCTGACAGAACCATTGACGCTCGGCGTGGCGGCGGGCCTGCTACTTGGAAAACTGGCCGGCGTTCTCAGCACGGTCTTTCTGCTCGTCAAACTCGGCCTGGCCGACCTTCCCGCGAAGGCGAGCTGGGGGCAAATGATCGGCGTGGCCGCCCTCTGCGGCATAGGCTTTACCATGAGCCTCTTCATCGGGTTGCTGGCATTCAACGACCCCACCGTCCAAGACCATGTGAAGATGGGCATCCTGCTGGGATCTCTGCTGTCCGGTCTGGTCGGCGCGGCGATGCTCGCAACATTCAACCGGCGATCGTGACGCAGCGGGGCCAGAGACGCTGCAGCTTCCGTCGACGGTGCCGCGCACTCGACCGGCAATTAGCTTGCCAGTTACTGACTCTCGCAGTGACTTTTGACCATCCGCGGTTTTTATTATCTCGCGCCAGCATCGCATGCACTTCGGTTTCAAAATGTCGATATCTTTATGTTCAGCCTCACTGCAGACCAGATGCCGCAGCTACAGTGTTGAAGATCTCATGGCGGACGCCGCCTTTGCCGCGGCTCTGCGCGAATCCGCCTCCGAGCTGCTGGCAATCCATCGCAGTGCGCCCAGAATAGTGCGTTACGTTGCCGATCTGCAGAAGTGGCTGCTCAGCCAGGCGGCATTGGCATTGCATTTTGAGCGGAAGCTCGACCCGTCCCGTCCTCCTTTGACCGCTTCCAACCTTGCAAAGTTTCTGGTCGAGAATCACGTCGCCAGCCATAACACCGCGGTCGCCCATCTGAAGGAGATGGCCTATTACAAACTATTCGAGCCCGTGGCGACGACGGATCGGCGCGCCAACCCGTTACAGGCAAGCGCCTATGCTGAAGCCTTGATCCGACAATGGTTCGAAGGGCACCTTCGTTCCCTGGACGGCATGGACGCGGGAGACCGCTGTAGCCGGTCGGAGGCGGATGAGACAATTCTCTATCGCGCTCAGCCGCGTATCGCCCGCCGGCTGTTTAACAATCCGGATTGGTACAGTCCGCCAGAAAGCATCGCGCTGTTCGTGAGGTCCGAATCCGGAAGCAATATATTGCATGACCTCATGTCGCGTGTGCCACTCGCGCCGGTCGTAGGTGAACGCACCTGGGTGGGCGATGTCTCCGCACGATTGACGGCGGCCGAATATGTCATTTCCCGCAGTCATGCCGGCAGATTGTTGGCGGCCGCGCAAAATCAAGGACTACTCGGGTGGGAGGCTGCCCAAATGACCGGAGATTGCTGGATTTCCGCAAAATTCGTCCTCGACTACAGACGGTGGCAGGCTACGAAATTCTCCGTTATATCCGAAGTTTTGGCGAGCATCGGGTAGATGCGTGGTTGTGAAGCGATTCTGAAGTTGCCGGGCCGGTTCGTCAAATTTTCGTTTTTGCGCGCAGCGCCAGCCACTCCGCCCGCTGAAGGCTACGATGGACTTCCGCGCGGGGCTCGGCATGGGCTTAGCCCTCGACATTGGCTCGAAAGTCTGCCTGAAACCAGGTCAAAAATGCATGACCAATCCCAGAATCGGGCCCTGTTGCACTACATCGAAGACGAAGCCGTCATTGCTGAAATCGACGCCCAGGGCACGGTAGCCGACGACTGCTGAAACGGTCTCGCCGAAACGGTAGCCGATCGCAGCAGCGACGTCCCAATCGAGGTCGGCCTGGCCGGCGCCGATCAGGCCCCATCCGGTCAGATAGATCTCGCGCGTGATGGAGTAGTTTCCGCGAAAGCCGGCCATCGCGTCCACCCATGTCTCGCCATCGCTTCGCGTCACCCCATCCAGAACGCCACCGCTGAACGAAATATCGGTGTCGACAGACCAGACCCTCGCCGCTCCGACGACATCAAGTCGCGAGGTGTTGTCATCGATGACCGAGTAGCCGACGCCGAGCAAGCCTGCGAATGTCTCCGTCGAAACTTCTACGTCGGAGGCAATGAACCCTCTGGGCGTACCTGCTGAGCCGGAAATTTTGGTGTATATGATGTCGCCGAAAATGCTGTAGCGGTCGTAGCGGGCCTCGCCAATAGCCATGGCCCCGAAGTCGAGATGGTCAAAAATATCGCTGAAGCTCATGTCGACATCGACAGTCGGCAGTCCGAATTGCGCGACATCGCCGGATAATCCTGCCGCCCAGAAGTAGGGCGCGAATGCGAATGTCCATCCCGTTTCGGTTTCAGCTTGATGAGCTTCCGGCGTCAGCGGCGATTTGATGTCAGCGGCCATGGCGCCAGCGCTGAATAGAAACCCCCCAATGAACGCCGTGGTAAGCGCAGTTCTACGTTTCATCTTCCCCCTCCAGTACTTCGAGAACCTTCTTTCAACGGTTGCAGTGATCACCGGTATCATCCGGATTGACCTTTATTGTTGAAGCAAATCTGCTCTTCTTATTTCCCCCTTGCCGCGCTTCACCATTGCATATTAGCCGAGGCGCAAGAGTCGCACCAGCAAGTTTCAACGAAGGACTGAACGCCCGTAAGGGGAGCCCAGTCGGACCTCCATCACCCTGCCGACCGGCATGTATGCGGTCGGCACGCCAGGGCCGGCCTCAGAGGATATCAAGGCTGATTTCGCCGGGACAGGGGCTCCGGTCATTGATGCTAATCAAGGAGCGCGCCGCTTCGATAGTGTAATGTTCGCACAGTGGAGGGGGAGAGCCATGAAACGGACACCTGGGAAACTCTTGATTGCCGGGCTGATAAGCCTCGGTTCTGCTTTACCGACCGTGGCTCAGCAGGCCACCGATATCGGCACTCTGGACAGCGGGGCGGCTGGACGGGTATTCACCAGTAAACCTCTCTACTCGCCCTATGCGGGACGAAATTTTCCGACCCGCCCGCTTTTTGGCGACACGCATTTGCATACGGGAGCCTCCTTCGACGCCGGCGCGTTCGGCGCGAGGTTGACGCCACGTGACGCTTACCGCTTCGCCCGTGGCGAGGAGGTCATGGCCTCAAGCGGCCAGCCTGCGAAGCTGTCACGGCCGCTCGACTTTCTGGTCGTGGCCGATCACTCCGACAACATGGGCATGTTCCCCGATCTGTTCGCCGGCAAGGCCGAAGTGATCGCCGATCCGCAGGCGAAGACCTGGTACGATATGATCAAGTCAGGCCAGGGCGCTACCGCGGCGCTTCAAATCATCTTCAGCTTCGGCAAGGGAACGCTTCCACAGAGCATGATCTATGGGCCGGACACGCGTCCCTACAAGAACGCATGGCAGGACACGATAAAGGCTGCCGAGGAATATAACGATCCGGGGCGGTTCACGGCTTTCATCGGCTATGAATGGACGTCCAATACGGCAGGTAACAACCTCCATCGCAACGTCATCTTCCGCGACAATGCCGACAAGGCCGCCCAGGTCGTACCCTATACCACGCTGAAACCACTGGGCAGCGACAACCCGCGCGATCTATGGCAGTGGATGCAGGCCTATGAGGACAAGACCGGCGGCAACGTGCTGGCGATTGCGCACAACGGCAATCTCTCCAATGGGCGCATGTTCCCGCTGATCGAATCCTTCACCGGCAAGCCGGTCGACAAGACCTATGTCGAGCAGCGCGCCAGGTGGGAACGCCTCTACGAAACGACCCAGACGAAGGGGACCGGAGAGGCACACCCGTTGCTGTCGCCGAACGATGAGTTTGCTGATTTCGAGATCTGGGATTTCGGCAATCTCGATGCCAGCGAACGCAAGACGCCTGCTATGCTCGAGTTCGAATATGCACGGTCTGCATTGAAGAACGGCCTCAAACTCGAAGCCGAGCTCGGTACGAACCCTTACAAGTTCGGATTGGTCGGCAGCTCCGATGCACACACGGGCCTTTCGGCGATGGAGGAGGAAAATTTCTTCGGCAAGACCACGCCGCAGGAGCCGAGCCCCGAGCGTCTGACTGCAACCTTTGTCAAGGACGACAAGACCGGCATCACGGTGATGGACTGGGAAGTCGGCGCGTCGGGATACGCGGCTGTCTGGGCGGTTGAAAATACGCGCGAGTCGATATGGGACGCCATGCAACGCAAGGAGACCTATGCCACAACGGGATCGCGCATGGCCGTACGCTTCTTCGGCGGCTGGAATTTCGAACAAGCCGACGCCGAGACCCGCAACCCCGGTGAAATCGGCTACGCCAAGGGCGTTCCCATGGGTGGCGATCTCAGAGCAGCGCCGGAAGGAAAGGCACCGTCGTTCCTCGTCGCCGCGCTGCGGGACCCGATCGGGGCCAATCTCGACCGCTACCAGATCGTCAAGGGCTGGCTGGACGACAAGGGCGAGACGCATGAGCAGGTGTACGATGTCGCCTGGAGCGGGGACCGCAAACCAGGCGCCGACGGCAAGCTGCCGCCGGTCGGCAGCACCGTGAACGTCGAAAACGCGACATGGACCAATACGATCGGCGCTCCGGAACTGATCGCCATCTGGAAGGATCCCAGCTTCGATCCCAAGCAGAAGGCTTTTTACTACGGGCGCGTCATCGAAATTCCGACGCCGCGATGGACTGCCTATGATGCCAAACGGTACGGAACGAAGCCGCTCGAGGGAACGCGGATGACGGTGACCGAGCGCGCCTACACCTCGCCGATCTGGTATACGCCATGACCGCGGCTGAACAGGCCGCCGGACCGACCGCTCCACCCTCCAGCCAACGAACAGGAACGATCTGGCTGAAATCCATGCTAAGGGAGCCGCTGGTTCATTTCCTGCTGCTCGCATTGGTGATCTTCGCCGGTTACCGGCTCATTGGCGCGGATATCCAAAACAAGCCGGGCAGCATCGTCGTCACGGCGCCGAAGATCGAGCAGATGGCCATTCTATTCACCAAGACCTGGCAGCGGCCGCCGACCTCGGAGGAATTGAAGGGCCTGATCGACGACTATGTGAAAGAAGAAGTCCTGGTGCGCGAGGCGCTGGCGCTCGGGCTCGACAGAGACGACACGGTCGTTCGCCGCCGTTTGCGTCAGAAAATGGAATTCGTCGACGCCGCCGCCGACGTTCTGACGCCGACCGACGCAGACCTCCAAGCCTATCTGCAGATCAACGCAGCCACGTTCGAGATTGATCCGATGCTTGCCTTCCAGCAAGTATATCTCAACCCGCAGCGGCACGGCGACAGCACCGCTCGGGACGCAGCCTCCATCCTCGAAGCGCTGCAGGCCAATCCCGCCGCGGATCCTAGCCTATTGGGCGACCCGACGCTGCTTCCTTCCGACCTACCGCTTTCGAGCAAGACGGCGATCGGGCAAACCTTCGGCGTCGAATTCCCCGAGAAACTCGACAAGGCCCCCCTGGATCAATGGACAGGCCCCATCGCCAGCAGTTTCGGGCTCCATCTGGTCCGGGTGTCCAGACGCATGCCCGGCCGAGTGCCAGCGCTCGACGAGGTGCGGGATGCCGTTGCGCGGGAATGGACGAACGCCAAGCGGCGGGCCTTGGAAGACGGGCGATTTGCCGAGTTGCTCAAGCACTATATGGTAAGCATCGAATTCCCTGTCAGTGCGGAAGCCGGCCGATGATGCGGTTCGGCGCATTGCTGGCGGTGCTTGTCCCGCTGTTCCTGGCCACCTCAGGTATTGCTCACGAAATCAGGCCTGCCTATCTCGACCTGCGCGAAACGGCACGCGACGAGTTCGCGGTCATCTGGAAGGTGCCGGCGCAGGGCAACATGCGCCTCAGTCTCAATGCAATACTGCCGAAGCCATGCGTCGAAAAAACAGACCGAGCAAGATCGATCGGCGGCAGCGCCTATCTCCAGCGCTGGACGGTCATCTGTGCAGGCGGACTGAAAGGCGGCGAGATCACCATCGATGGACTCAGGTCGACCATGACGGAAGCGCTCGTTCGCATCGCATATCAAAACGGCGACACAGAGGTCGTGCGCCTCATGCCGGCTGCACCCTCTTTCGCCGTGGCAGGTGCAAAGAGCAGCCTCGACATCGCTCGAATCTATTTCTTGCTGGGAGTCGAACACATCCTTTCCGGTCTCGATCATTTGCTCTTCGTTCTCGCCCTTCTGCTGCTCATTCGAGAGCGCGGGATGCTGATCAAGACCATCACCGCCTTCACGATTGCCCATAGCATCACCTTGGCTGGGGCCTCGCTCGGCTATTTCAGTCTGCCGCAGAAGCCGGTCGAAGCGACAATTGCTCTCAGCATCGCTTTCGTTGCGAGCGAACTTGTTAGAATGAAGCCAGGTGAGACACGGCTTTCCGAAAGGCTTCCATGGGTGGTAGCCTTCGTATTCGGTCTGCTGCATGGCTTCGGCTTTGCCGGCGCCCTGATGGAAATGGGATTGCCACAATCCGACGTGCCGCTGAGCCTGCTAACCTTCAACCTGGGCGTCGAGGCGGGACAACTGATCTTCGTGGCCGCGGCTTCGGTCTTGCTCGGATTGGCAGGAGCACTGGTGACCGTCCAACCCGCACAAGCCCGCCAGGTCGGCGCCTACATTATCGGAACCGCGGCGATGTTGTGGCTTGTTCCACGCATCGCAGGATTGGTCGCGTGAACAGTCGACCTCGTGAATTCTCGACCACGCAGACGCTTTGAGGCGCGCCGGCTGTCGGCGATCAACACCGATCTCGGAACCACCTTGCACTGGATAGCGAAGATTACACAGGTCGCGAACGATCAGGTGCTGACCGAAAGGCGACGGGAAGCGGGTGGGCAGATCAAATTAACCACGCATGGAGGCTGTTTTTTAGAATGGGCCGAAGACTGAATGGTGCCCAGGGGCGGAATCGAACCACCGACACGCGGATTTTCAATCCGCTGCTCTACCAACTGAGCTACCTGGGCCAACCTGCTTCGCGAGGGTGTTCTTGATGAAAAGAACTGCGGGGCCTTGGTTCGCCCCGGAAGCGAGCGGGGTTATAGCATCTTGTTCGGCCATGGCAAGCGTCAAATGACTCTTTTTTGACGGTCTTGCCAATTTTGCGGATTCATGTGGAAAAATAAGAGCTTCGGGGAGGAAATCTCCTAGTTTTCCTCATCCGGGTAATCGGCCTTCGTTTCGTCGTCGGCCACCGGAATGGCGTAGGAGCCGGTCAGCCAGCGGGAGAGATCGACCTCGCGGCAGCGGTTGGAGCAGAAGGGGTAATGTTCGCGGTTCGATGGTTTGCCGCATTCCGGGCAAGGGCGCGTCTTGCGCAGCGGTTCGACCTTGGCGGCGGCTTTCTTGTCTTCGGGCATGATCGGTCCGTCCTAGAGCATGGCGCGCAACAGTGTCAGCGGTGTTGCAACAACGACATGCGAGAAAAAAGCCTTAAAGCGCGACGCGCGGATCTGAAAGATCGTGACGCGCTTTAAGCATCGGCCGTCGGTCAGCCCTCAGGCCACCGGCTATGCACATCGAAGCCCTCGCCGGTCAGAAGCAGAATGGTTTCATAGAGCGGCAGGCCGACGACATTGGTGTAGGAACCCACCATCTTCTGCACGAAAGTGCCGGCAATGCCCTGGATGCCGTAAGCGCCAGCCTTGCCGCGCCACTGGCCGGAGGCGAGATAATTCTCGATCTCGAAACCGGACAACCGCTTGAAGCGCACCTTGGTCTCGACGATCTTCTGGCGGATCTTGCGATCGGGCGTCACCAGGCAAATGCCGGTATAGACGAGATGGTTGCGTCCCGACAAGAGATGTAGCGAGCTCAGCGCCTCGTCGGCGAATTCAGCCTTGCCGAGAATGCGCCGGCCGACGGCGACCACCGTATCGGCGGAGAGGATATAGCTGCCCTTCCAGGTGATATCGCCCTTGATGGCGGCAAGTGCGGCCTCGGCCTTCTCGGCCGATAGCCTTCGGGCGAGCGAACGCGGATGCTCCGACTTCTTCGGCGTCTCGTCGATATCCATCGGCATCAGGCGCGAAGGCTCGATGCCGGCCTGGTTGAGGAGGTCGACGCGACGGGGCGAGCCCGAGGCCAGAATGAGCTTGTATTTCAGCGCCATGAAACCTCGACCATCGGCGGACGGGAGCGGGCAGACTTACTTGAAACGGTAGGTGATGCGGCCCTTCGTCAGATCGTAGGGCGTCATCTCCACCAGCACCTTGTCGCCGGCGAGAACGCGGATGCGGTTCTTGCGCATGCGGCCGGCGGTATGGGCGATGATCTCGTGTTCGTTTTCAAGCTTCACGCGGAACGTCGCATTCGGCAGAAGTTCGGTGACGATTCCCGGGAATTCGAGGACTTCTTCTTTCGGCATATAGTGGTTTTCTTCCTGTGGGTTGCAGAGGCAGCGCAACGCGCGCCTTTAAATTTGGGCGGAAACTACACAATCAAGGCAGGTTTGTGAACCTTGTTGATCAGGCTTTCCTTTATTTGTTTTCATGCCGATTGCGCGGCGATGCCATTTCGTTTGAGCAACCGGCTTTCGATGAGGCCGGCCAGGTGATCGCGGACCTCGCGATAGCTGTGCAGTATCTGCTCCCTCGTGCCGCTGACGACCGTCGGATCCATGGTCGGCCAGTAGACGACGTCGATCGCGTTCGACCGCGTCAGCTCGAGTGCGGCGTGATGGGCCTGCGGCGACAGCGTGATGATCAGATCGAAATAATCGTCCTCGAGTTCATCAAGCGTCTGCGGCTGGCGGCGCCCGAGGGACAGCCCGATTTCCTCGAGCACGACATCGACGAAAGGATCGCGCTCGCCGGCGCGAACGCCGGCGGACCTTATATAGGTATTGGCAGGCAGAATGCTACGGGCGATCGCTTCGGCCATCGGCGAGCGGATGGCGTTCAGCCCGCACATGAAAAGAATGGCGCCCGGCCTCTTTGCGTCCTCGACGTCGGCGGCAAGCTCCATCGCCGTCATCCGCGCCAGTAGAGCACACAGACCAGCGTGAAAAGGCGCCGGGCGGTGTCGAAATCGACCTCGATCTTGCCGGCCAGCCGGTCTTTCAGCGTCTGCGAGCCTTCGTTGTGGATGCCACGCCGGCCCATGTCGATCGCTTCGATGCGGCTTGGCGTGGCCGATCGGATCGCTTCGTAATAGCTTTCGCAGATCATGAAGTAATCCTTGACGATCCGCCGGAAGGGGGTGAGCGACAGGATATGGGTGGCAACATCGCCGCCTTCTTCGGTCTTGATGGCGAACACCAGCTTCGAATCCATCAGCGAGATGTTCAGCCGGTAGGGACCGCCGGCATGGCCGAGCGGCTCGAACCTGTTCTCCTCGATCAGATCGAAGATGGCGACGGCACGCTCATGTTCGACATCGGGCGTCGAACGGCCGATCGTATCGTCGAGGACGACGTCGCAAAGCCGGAAATCGCCCGCCGCCATCCCCTCACACCTAATCGAGGTTGAGGCGGATCGCGACCGACCGCGCATGGGCATCGAGGCCTTCGGAGACCGCAAGCGCGATCGCCGCCGGGCCGAGGGTGCGCAACTCACCCGGCCCCAGGCGCAGGATCGAGGTACGCTTGACGAAATCGAGCACAGACAGGCCGGAGGAAAAGCGCGCCGAACGCGCCGTCGGCAGCACATGGTTCGAGCCGCCGACATAATCGCCGATAACCTCAGGCGTATGAGCGCCAATGAAGATAGCGCCGGCATTGCGGATGCCGTCGAGCAGCCGGTCGGGATCGGCAACGGCAAGCTCCAGATGCTCGGCAGCGATGCGATTGGCAAGCGGGATGGCCTGCTTCAGATCGGCAACCAGGATGACGGCGCCGAAATCGCGCCAGCTTGCCGCTGCCGTGTCGGCGCGGTTCAGCGTCTTCAGCTGGCGTTCGACCGCCTGCTCCACCGCCTTGCCGAATTCGGCATCGTCGGTGATGAGGATCGCCTGGGCGCTGACATCGTGCTCGGCCTGCGCCAAAAGATCGGCGGCGATCCAATCAGGATTGTTGTCTTTGTCGGCAATCACCAGCACCTCGGAGGGGCCGGCGATCATATCGATGCCGACGGTGCCGAAGACGTGGCGCTTGGCGGCGGCGACATAGGCGTTGCCGGGACCGGTGATCTTGGCGACAGGAGCGATCGTCTCGGTGCCGTAGGCGAGAGCGGCGATCGCCTGGGCGCCGCCGACGCGATAGATCTCGGTCACGCCGGCCAGCCTGGCGGCGGCGAGCACCGCCGGATTGACGGCGCCGCCGGTGGCAGGAACGGCGATGACGACGCGATCGACGCCGGCGACCTTGGCCGGGACGGCATTCATCAGCACCGAGCTCGGGTAACTCGCGGTGCCGCCCGGAACATAGAGCCCGACCGCCTCGATTGCCGTCCAGCGCGAGCCGAGACGGACGCCGAGATCGTCCTCGTAGATATCGTCCTTCGGCAGCTGCCGGCGATGATGGCTTTCGATGCGCAGCGCCGCGAGCTTCAGCGCACCCAGCACTTCGGCGGGCACCGCCTCGATCGCCGCGTCGATCTCCTCCGCCGTCACGCGCATCGGTACCACGGCAAAATCGATGCCGTCGAATTTCAGCGAATATTCGGCCAGCGCCACATCGCCGCGCGCCCTGACATTATCGATGATAGAGCGGGCGACGGCATTCACATCCTCGGACACTTCGCGCTTCGTCGTCAGAAAGGCGGCAAAATGCTGCTCGAAACCTTCCAGTGCCTGATCCAGCCAGATTGCCAAGACCTATATTCCTTCTCAACTCGAACCGCGATGTTCAAACTTCAGGCGTCAAGCCATTCAGGGGTGGCGGGGTTTGGAAGCCGCCTGCCATGCGCCGCCGATATCGGCCATCTGGACCTCAATGCATTCGACGTCGAGCGCAATCGAGGCAGTGCCCGACAGCGCCAGCTCGATCGTGCCATCCGGCCCCTCGCCCTTCCTGTCGAAACGCAGCGCCAGCAGCGACAATACCTGATCACGATTGCCGCGATCGACGCCGAGCGAACGGACGGCAAGCACGCGCTTGAAGGCCAGAACGGCACGGCGGCGCTCGAAACCTCTGCGCTTGCGCGCGGCACTTTCCCAGACGAAGCGATTGGCGGCAAGCGCGAACTGGGCGCCGCGCGGCGACCAGTCGATATCGCCGACCTTGAAGACGCTATCCTGCATATGCGCAGAAATGATCGCGAGGTCCTCGTCATCAAGCGCAACAAGCTTCAGGTCGGTCATTCAGGCTCAATCCCCAGAGCAGGATGCCGAAAGTGCGAGCGATTTTCGGACGACATCATGCTCTTGCTATTTAACAGGCATCGCCGGAATGGCGATGCGTCAGACAAGGCAAATAAGATGCTGCGACCGATTACGCAACCGGAATGAAGGTCTCTCTTACTCGCTGATGCGCTCGACGACGGCGCCGCAGCGGGTCAGCTTCGCTTCGAGCCGCTCGAAGCCGCGGTCGAGGTGGTAGACACGGGAGACCGTGGTTTCACCCTCGGCGGCGAGGCCGGCGATGACGAGCGAGACGGAGGCGCGCAAATCGGTCGCCATGACGGGCGCGCCGCGCAGGCGCTGGACACCTTCGATCTTCGCGGTCTGGCCGGAGAGCGAAATCCTGGCGCCGAGTCGGGCAAGCTCCTGCACGTGCATGAAGCGGTTTTCGAAGATGGTCTCGGTGACATGCGAGATGCCGGAGGAGCGGGTCATCAGCGCCATGAACTGTGCCTGCAGATCGGTGGGGAAGCCCGGGAAAGGATCGGTGACGATATCGACCGGCTTGATGCCGGCGCCGTTGCGCCTGACGCGCATGCCGTTATTGGTCGCCGAGATATCAGCGCCGGCCCGGCGCAGGGTTTCCAGTGCGGTTTCGAGCAGCGACACATCGGTATTTTCGAGCACGACGTCACCGCCGGCCATGGCGACGGCCATGGCGTAGGTGCCGGTCTCGATGCGGTCCGGCAGGACGCGATGACGGGCGCCCGAGAGCGAGGTGACGCCTTCGATGGTAATGGTCGAGGTGCCGGCGCCTGATATCTTGGCGCCCATGGCGTTCAGGCAGTTGGCGAGGTCGGCGACTTCAGGTTCGCGGGCGGCGTTGCCGATGACAGTCGTGCCGCGGGCAAGGGTCGCGGCCATCATCAACACATGGGTGGCGCCGACGGAGACTTTCGGGAAGGTGTAACGCGCGCCGATCAGGCCGCCATCCGGCGCCCTGGCGTTGATATAACCGGCATCGATCTCCATCGTCGCGCCAAGCGCCGTCAGGCCGTCGATGAAAAGATCGACGGGGCGCGTGCCGATGGCGCAGCCGCCCGGCAACGACACGCGGCAATGGCCCTCACGCGCCAAGAGTGGCCCGATGACCCAGAAGGAGGCGCGCATCTTGGAGACCAGTTCGTAAGAAGCGGTGGTATCGACGATGGTGCGGCAGGTGAAGTGGATCGTGCGGGCGTAGGAATCCTCCTGGCGCTCGCGGCGGCCGTTGACGGCGACGTCGACGCCGTGATTGCCGAGAATGCGCATCAGAAGCTCGACGTCTGCCAGATGCGGCACGTTTTCCAGCGTCAGCGTGTCACTGGTCAGAAGCGAGGCGATCATGAGCGGCAGTGCGGCATTCTTGGCGCCGGAAATCGGAATGATGCCATTCAGCTCATTACCGCCGACAATTCTGATACGATCCATGTGCGCTTACTTCCTGAAAGTTCTGCCTTGAAAGAAGGAGTGAGGTGTTTAGGGGATTTATGCAGAGGCTTCAATTCGTCCGGGACGGAACATTACGATTCGTCCATTTTTGCGGCGGGCAGCCCGTTTGTTTCGTCGGCCTGGCCGCAACGGCGGGCACGCACCTGCTGTTTGCGTCTCGAGAGATTTTCCCTGAGCTTTTCGGCGGCGCGCTCGCGGCGCAGTTTCGCCTGTGCCTCGATCGCCTCTTTACGGCTCTTCTGGCCGGTTTCGGTCTTGTCGTTCATGTCAACAGAATTAGCCGAATTCGCACCGATCCAAAAGGCCCTTGCATCTCTATCCACGCGAAGTTGGATTTTGCGGCTTGCGCTTGTCGTCAAGCTGTGGCAATAGCCGCCCCGTTCCTGCAATTGAGCCGCCCGGCTCCATGCGGATCTGGTAATGCTGCCGTAGCTCAGTGGTAGAGCACACCCTTGGTAAGGGTGAGGTCGGTGGTTCAATCCCACTCGGCAGCACCAGTTTTCTCCCGGACATCATTTCTCACGCGCCCGGCTACCCCTGATCCGGCCGCCGCCACCTTCTCCCCATGAACGGGGCGAAGAGACCAAGCCGCGACCTCTCCCCGTGCCTAGCGGCTCCAGCGCGCAAGTTCCATAAAACTTATCTGCGACTGCTCAACATTCCCCTGGCGTGCGCACCCCCGGCGATCCGCCTCACCCAAGCTGGCATTTCGCCTCATCAGCAACGAACGATTCACCATTGTTGACGGCAAAAATCGCGCTAGAATGCCTATCATAGCGGCGTCCGTCCTGAGAATGGGAGGCGCTGCACCCTGTTTCTGTCGACAATCGTGGAGGAGAATCGATGGCAACTGAACGATGGAACAGCCCGGTCACGGTCGGTTTCGAGGGAGCCGATGCGCGAACGGTCAACGGGCCGTTCGATGCCTTGAAATGCCTGGCAGATCTCTGGCCGAGTTCGCGCGGGCTTCGTTACATCAAGGCCCGCAGCACCTGCCGGGCTGCGTTGGACGGTCGCAAAAGCATGGAGGAGGCTAGAGCCGAGTTCCTGGCGGCCGCCGAAGAGGCGAAGCTGAAGCTGCATTGATGCAGCAGACGTCCGGCCGTTTCCGGTTTGGTCAGCAAACCGTGCCGGAACGATACATTGTTTAATTTTCACTTAACCCTGCATCGAGCAGGTGCCGGGTTTTGGCGCAAAGGGCGTTGCGCCTGAGCCAGCTGTTTCGATAGAAAACATCCAGCCGTCATGATGACGGTCAGAGGCTCGTCATCCGGAAACGCAGGCGAGCCTCGTTCGAGCGGATCGGCTTCAGCAATCCGCACCGGCCTCATTCTCCATCTCGATATATCCCACACCGATGATCGTGCCGTCGGCCGCGCGGATGAAGGACGGCAGGTAGTGCGGCTCTGCCGGCTCACAAGCGACACTGCCGGTATATTCGTTGAGGGCGATCTGATCCTTCGGCAAGGCGGAATAATCCATGCCCGTCTCGAGCGAGGCATAGGCTGAGCCGACAAAGACGCCGCAGCCGATGATCAAGGTGGACGCCCAGAGGCGAAGAAGCGTCTGCATGATGGTCTCCAGCGTTTCGGGTCCGGCATTTCAACACCTGGAGAGTGCTTTGGTTCCCTCAGCGCCGCAGCAGGCGCTGCAACATAGCCTCAGCCGGCGATGCTTTCCGCGATCTCGGCCCCCGTCGACATCGCTGCGCCGGCGCACGAAACATTCGAGAACGTGACGGGCAGCAGCTCTTGGCGAAAGAGGCTGCGCGTTCCATATCAGCTGAGAAGGACGACGATGATGAAAGGGTTTCTGCCCGCCTTGTTTGCAGGGGCATTGCTGGCCGGCTGCTCCTCGGCCGATACGGCCGCGCTCGAACCCATCCCCGGCAGCATCACCTATGGCGGCCAGCCGCGAACCAAGCTCACCAAGTCGCCGATCGGCAGCGCCGTCCATCATCAATTCTACAACGAGACGGGCCAGCGCGTGGAGGAAACCTATATCCTCCAGCCCGACCGCAGCCTGAAACTGGTGCGGCGCGTGATCGGCCCGGATTTCCCCGATTAAGGTCTCGAACCGCTTGACAGCGGCTAAAATCGCGAACATTCAAGGAACATCTAATCTTCCCGGAGTGATTCTGCGGGAGCCCGACCGGACGGCTGGATGTATCTCGAAAAGCTCAATCCGCAGCAGCGCATGGCCGTCGAGCACGGCACGCTCACTGACGGCAGCCATATTGCCGGGCCGCTGCTGGTCATTGCCGGCGCCGGCTCCGGCAAGACGAATACGCTGGCGCATCGCGTCGCCCATCTGATCGTCAAGGGCGCCGATCCGCGCCGCATCCTGCTGATGACCTTCTCGCGTCGGGCAGCCGCCGAGATGGCGCGGCGCGTCGAGCGCATCTGCCGTGATGTGCTGGGTTCGAATGCCGGCATCATGGCCGATGCGCTCAACTGGTCCGGCACATTCCACGGCATCGGCGCGCGGCTGCTGCGCGATTACGCCCAGCAGATCGGCCTCGATGCCGATTTCACCATTCACGACCGCGAAGACAGCGCCGATCTGATGAACCTCATCCGGCACGATCTCGGCTTCTCCAAAACGGAAAGCCGCTTTCCGGCCAAGGGGACCTGCCTCGCCATCTATTCCCGGGCAGTGAATTCGGAGACGGCGCTCGATCAGGTGCTGCGCGACGCCTTTCCCTGGTGCGCAGCGTGGGAGCAACAACTTCGCGAACTCTTTGCCTGTTATGTCGAGGCGAAGCAGGCTCAGAACGTGCTCGATTACGACGATCTCCTGCTCTACTGGGCGCAGATGGTCGGCGAGAACGTGATTGCCGAGGATATCGGCAGCCGCTTCGACCATGTGCTCGTCGACGAATATCAGGACACCAACAGGCTGCAGGCCTCGATCCTTCTGGCGCTGAAGCCTGAGGGCCAGGGGCTGACCGTCGTCGGCGATGACGCGCAGTCGATCTATTCCTTCCGTGCGGCGACGGTTCGCAATATCCTCGATTTTCCCGCCGCCTTCAGCCCGGCCGCCAATATCGTCACGCTCGATCGCAATTACCGCTCGACGCAGCCGATCCTGGCCGCGGCCAATGCCGTCATCGATCTCGCCTCGGAGCGCTTCACCAAGAATCTCTGGACCGAGCGGCAATCGGCGGAACGGCCGCGCCTCGTTTCGGTGCGCGACGAGGCCGAGCAGGCGCGTTATATCGCCGAAAAGGTGCTCGACAATCGCGAAGAAGGCTTGAAGCTCAAGCAGCAGGCCGTGCTCTTCCGCGCCGCCCATCACAGCGGGCCGCTGGAGGTTGAGCTGACCCGGCGCAATATTCCCTTCGTCAAGTTCGGCGGCTTGAAGTTTCTCGACAGCGCGCATGTGAAGGACATGCTGGCCGCCCTTCGCTTTGCGCAAAATCCGCGCGACCGGGTGGCGGGCTTCCGGCTGATGCAGATCCTGCCAGGCGTCGGACCGTCGACGGCGCAGAAGGCGCTCGATCTGATGGCCGAGGATGCAAGCCCGCTGTCGGCGCTGGCCGCCATGCCGGCGCCGCCGCGCTCCGGCGAGGACTGGACCGCCTTCGTTTCGATGCTGCAGGAGCTGAAATCCGGCAAGGCCGGCTGGCCGGCTGAAATCGGGCTGGCGCGGCAATGGTACGCGCCGCATCTGGAACGGCTGCATGAGGACGCGGCGACGCGGCAGGCCGATCTCCTGCAGCTCGAGCAGATTGCCGGCGGCTATGCCTCGCGCGAGCGCTTCCTCACCGAGCTCACCCTCGATCCGCCGGATGCGACCAGCGACCAGGCCGGCGTGCCGCTGCTCGACGAGGATTATCTCGTCCTCTCGACCATCCATTCGGCCAAGGGCCAGGAGTGGACGAGGGTGTTCATGCTGAACGTCGTCGACGGCTGTATTCCGAGCGATCTTGCCGTCGGCGCCAGCGCCGAAATCGAGGAGGAACGCCGGCTGCTCTATGTGGCGATGACGCGCGCCCGGGACGGTCTCGACCTTGTCGTGCCGCAACGCTTCTTCACCTATGGGCAGAACGCCCAAGGCGATCGGCACGTCTATGCCGCGCGCAGCCGTTTCATTCCCGCGACGCTGCTGCAGTTCTTCGAGGCCTGCAGCTGGCCGCAGGTGAAATCGGAAGCCGCCGCCCAGGCGCAAGCGCGGCAGGTGCGCATCGACGTCGGCGCCCGCATGCGCGGCATGTGGCGATAGAGTGCGTTGCATAGATCGGCTCCATGCAACGCTCTTTGGTTCGGCGCTCAATAGTCCCAGAAGACCGGCACCCAGCGGAAGGCTTCGCCGTCTACCGCCACCCGGCCGACGGACGGGAACGGCAGGTGGGTGGCCACCAGCTGTTCACCGGTCGCCGCCAGCTCCCGCAAAAGATCGCGGCGCACACGAGCCGCTTCTTCGGGATAGTGTTCGAAACCATTGTACCAGTCGGGGTGCTCAAACCCGACCGCAAAGATGGCGTCGCCGGCGAATGTCAACTGGTCGCTGCCCGATGCCAGGCGAACAACGCTGTGTCCGGGAGTGTGGCCGCCGGTGCGTTGGGCGACCACACCCGGCGCCACCTCGGATTGCTCGTCGAATAGCCTAAGATGGCTGGCGTACTCGCCGAGGAACCGCTTTGCGGTCGCCCGAAGCGCGTCAGGGAAGCCTGGCGGCATGGACACCTGGCTGAAATCGGGCGCTTCCCAGAACTTCGCCTCGGCAGCCGCCACGTGAATCCTGAGGTCCGGACGCAGTCGGTCCTTCACCCCATCAACCAGCAGCCCGCCGATGTGATCCATGTGCAGGTGGGTCAGCACCACGTCGGTCACCGCCGCAAGATCGATACCAGCAGCCTCCAGCCTCCTGATCAGCTGCCCGGCCCGCGGCAAGTTCAAGTCCGGGTCCAGCCCCAGCCCGGCGTCGATGAGGATGGTCTGCCCGCCGCTGCGGACCAGGACCACGTTCAGCGCCCAGTCGAAAGCGTCCGGCGGCAGGAACATATCCCCCAGCCACGCTGCCCTGTCAGCCGCATCGACATTGTGCCCCAGCATCGCGGTTGGGAGCGGCAGCACACCATCGCTGATGATCAGAACTTCAATCTCGCCGATCCGCACCGCGTAGCGCGACGGAACCAGCTCATCCGGCCGCGGTCTGCCGGGCTGCGAGGTACTGTTGAGGTTGATGTTTGTCTCCTGCTGGCCAGCCGTACGGGGTCTTGCTTCTGCTTGTGACATGATGCGCTCCTGTGTTGCATGATCGAAAGATGTCGGGTCGATGATCACGAAGCGGAGACTATGCCGGAGCGCGTTTGGCGGTCGATCAGGTCAAGGGAGAGGGAAGGCTAGGCTTTAGGACAGGCCCGCCTATGGATTCGCCGTGGTGCAGTGCAGATTTGGCGTGGAGCGACCAGCAAAAGGACGCAGAGTCCCGCCCGGCAGGCGGTGCCCTCGCTCGCAGCAACGCAGGAGTTACGACATCAAAGCGAAAGCGGCGGCTCAGCCGGTTTCAGGAAGCGCTCGACCGTTTCCGCCGTCACCGCCTCGACTGATGCCGGCGACCATTTCGGATTGCGGTCCTTGTCGATGACAGCGGCGCGGATGCCTTCGAAGAAATCGGGATTATCAAGCATCTGCAGGCAGGCGCCGAGTTCGCGGCGAAGACATTCGGCGAGCGAGGCACTGCGCCGGCCCGCCCTCAGCAGCAGCAGAGCGAGTTTCAGGCTGGTCGGCGACCGGCTGAGCAATACCCGGCGCGTCTCGGCTGCAAAGTCGCCCTCTTCTTTGGCGAGAGCCGCGAGGATTTCCTCGACGCCGTCGAAGGAAAATGCGCGGTCGATCACATCGACATTCTGCCGCAACCGGCTTTCCGCCAGCGGTTCGGAAAATCCCTGCAGCAGGGCATCGACTTCCGTCGACGCGCTGGTGCGCGGCAGGTCGCAAAGGCCATCGATCACCGCGTCGAGCCGCGCCGAAGCGATCTGAAGATCGGCGAGACCAGCATAGATCGCGTCCGCAGCACCAATATCGAGCCCGGTCAGGCCGAGCCATGTTCCGGCCTCGCCGGGCGCCTTCGGCAGCAGCCATGTGGCGCCGACATCGGGGACATAGCCGATGCCGGTCTCCGGCATGGCAAGCCGCGTGCGCTCGGTGACGATGCGGTGGCGGCCGTGCGAGGACAGGCCGACGCCGCCGCCCATGGTGATGCCGTCCATCAGCGCGACATAGGGTTTGGGATAGGAGGCGATCATATGGTTGAGGCGGAATTCCTCGCGCCAGAAGGTTCCGGCGAGACCATCGCCGGCGCGGGCGCTTTCATGCAGCGCACGGATATCACCGCCGGCACAGAAGCCGCGTTCGCCTTCGCCCGTGATCACAACGCTTGCCACATCGGATCCGGAGGCAAAGCCATGAAGGGCCTCCGCGAGCGCGCGGATCATCGGCAGCGTCAGACTGTTCAGCGCCCGCGGCCGGTTGAGCCGGATGATGCCGGCAGTGCCCCGCCGTTCGATGATCACTTCGCCGTGCTGCATGGTTCACCTCGTCTGTTGAACCATGCATAGACGAGGATGCGGCATCGCTCCAGAGTATTTGCGGGCCGGGACCAAGCGATTGCTCAGGCCGACAGGGCGTCTCGGGCTGACGCTGCGGCTTCGCAGCGGTCCGCATATTCGATGGCGAGTTCCAGCGGCAGCGGCCGCGAGAAATAATAGCCCTGCGCCAGACGGACACCCATCGCCTTCAATCCCTCGGCGATCGCTTCGCTTTCCACACCTTCGGCGACCGAGGCGATGCCGAGATTCTGACAGAGGTTGGCGACCGATCGAGTGATGTTCATGCAACGGGCGTCGCGATCGAAATTCATCACGAAACCCTTGTCGATCTTCAGCTTGTCGAAGGCCAGACGATGAATGTGGCTGAGGCTGGAAAAGCCGGTGCCGAAATCATCGAGGGCGATCGAGATGCCGGCGGCGCGCAGCATCGTGATCACCCGGTCGGCCGTGTCGAAATCGGAGAGCAATGCGGTTTCGGTAATTTCAAATTCGATGCGCTTCGGGTCGATGCCGGAGCGGGTGATCATGGCAAGCAGCGCCATCGAGGTCTCATGATCGCAGATATCCCGTGCCGAGAGGTTGAAGGAGAGCCTCAGATGGCGCGGAATGATCGCCAGCGCTTCGAGCGCCTGGGCAAAGAGGATGCGCGTCATGCGGCCGATCACCGCCGTGCGCTCGGCGGCGGGAATGAAGGCTGTGGGGCTGATGCGTCCGAAACGGGCGCTGTCCCAGCGGGCGAGCGCCTCATAAGCGACGACGCGGCCGCTCTTCAATTCGACGATCGGCTGGTAGTCGAGTTTCAATTCCCCGGCGAAATCGTTTGCCTGCAACTCGAGTTCGATCAGGTAGCGCTGCGTCAGGATCTTTTCGTGTTCGGCGGAGAAGAATTCGACGCCGCTGCTGCGCTTGCTCTTGACCTGGTAGAGGGCGAAATCGGCCTTCTCGTAGAGGTCTTCGGCGGTGTATTCGCCGAGATCGGGATAGACGATGCCGCAGGAGCCGAAGACGCGGACCGAGCCATCGGGGATTTCGATGGGATCACGGACGGCGGCGCAAAGCGCCTGACCGAGATCGGCGACCGCCTGGCGCGTCATCGATGAGGGGAAAATGATGCCGAATTCATCGCCGCCGAGACGGGAGACGATACCCTCCTCGCCGACCAAAGCGGTGAAGCGTCGCGCCGTTTCCTTGAGCACGAGATCACCGGCGGCATGGCCGAAAACGTCGTTGACGGGCTTGAAGCCGTCGAGATCGATAATGCCGAGAACGGGCGTCGAGAACGGATTCTTCTGCAACCGTTCTTCCAGGGAGAGAAAGAAGCTGCGGCGGTTGGCAAGGCCGGTCAGTTGATCATGCAGCGCGTTGCGGCTGTTGACGAGGTTCAACTCCTCGGCCTCCGCCTGCTTCTTCTTCAACTCCTCGGTCAGTTGCACCAGGCCGACGAAATTCTGGAAATAGCTGTTGATCACCCGGAGGAAGGGCAGGATGAGGAAGAGCCCGCTGACGGCGGTCGCCACGAAAACGGGATTGCCCGAGAACATGAAGGTGGTGATCATGGCGGAGAAGGTAATGACCGTGGTCATCGCCGCCGCCATCGGCAGATGCATCAGGCAAAAGATGCAGGAAATGCCGGTCACGACGAGGAAATAGGCGATCTGGCCCTGCTGCGACGCATCGCCATATTGGTAAAGCGCGACCGACCAGCTGCCGAAAGCGACGGTCAGGATTCCGGCGCCCGATATCGTCACCTTCATCAGCCGGTAGGCCCGCTCGGCAGTGATGCTTTCCTTGCCCCTGATCTCCCACCAGCAGAGACGGAACATACAGACGACGCTGAGCGCCACCGGAATATAGAGCGACAGCCACAGCGGCGCGGATTTCAGATGGGTAATCGCCACCGCCAGCGCATTGATGATCAGCAGGATATAGAGAATGGGGATCTGCGACGACAGGGCCTGGAACTGCGCCATCAGAAGCGTCGGATTGTCTCTTTGCAGCTGCAATGAAGCCAGAAAGTTCTTCATCTTCTCTTATCCGTCGGCCAGAGCCAGGCAGCGAAAGCTTGATGTTTCCTTATTCACGTCACGTCATTCGAAGCCCGCGGGCGCTGGTGTAAACGGCAGCCGCCGCCGGACACCGCTCAGAAGGATGCGGCGGCAAGTGCCCGGTGGATGCTGTGCAGGTCGTCGACGTTTCTGTTCGACAGGAAGAGTTCCCAATCGAGCGAACTCTGGACGATGGTCTCAAGCGAATCGTAGCGGGGCTTCCAGTCGAGCACCTGCCGGGCGAGCGAAGGATCGGCGACGACGCTGGCCGAATCGCCGGCGCGCCGCGGCGCCATGTGAATCTTGAAGGAATGCCCGTGCAGGCGGGTGACCATATTCAAGACGTCGAGCACGGAATAGCCGCTGCCATAACCGCAATTGGCGACGAGCGGGCCCTTGTCCCTGCGCAGGTGCTGCAGCGCTTTCAGATGCGCATCGGCGAGGTCGGTGACATGGATGTAGTCGCGCACGCCGGTGCCGTCATGGGTGGGATAGTCGATGCCGTAAACATGGACGCTGTCACGCTTGCCGAGCGCTGCCTCGCAGGCAACCTTGATGAGGTGCGTGGCGCCCGAAGTCGACTGGCCGGTGCGGTGGTGCGGGTCGGCGCCGGCGACGTTGAAGTAGCGAAGCGCGACATAGTTGAAATCATAGGCGGCGGCGGCGTCACGCAGCATAAGCTCGGTCATCAGCTTCGACTGACCGTAAGGATTTTCCGGATTGAGGTGAGCCGTCTCCTTCACCGGCAGGTCCGTCTGCTGCTGGCCGTAAACGGCGGCCGTCGAGGAGAAGACGAAATTGCGGATGCCGGCCCTGATCGAGGCGGAAAGAAGCGTCCGGGTCTTGCCGGAATTGTTGTCGTAATAGGCGAGGGGATCGGCAACCGACACCGGCACGACGGCGGAGCCGGCGAAATGGATGATCGCCTCGATGTCGTTTTCGATGAAGATCTTCTTCAGAATATCGGCATCGGCGATGTCGCCGAGATAAAAACGCGCCGCCGGCGCCACCGCCCAGCGGAAGCCGGTGGAGAGACGGTCCAGCACGACCACATCCTCGCCGGCATCGATGAGCGCCCAAACCATGTGACTGCCGATGTATCCGGCGCCGCCCGTCACCAAAACCGCCATTCCCACACCCCGCCTCAATTTATAAGCAGGGGCATCAGGCGCCGGTTTTCTTTCCAATTTTCTTATCACGGCGCCGTTGTAAGGCGTTTGAACGGGTATGTTTGGAGTCGTGGTTAGAGGCTAATTTCGCTCTTCGCTACAGTTTTATCGATCAGGCGATTCCGGCACGAAATCGTCCCGCACGGGCGTGCCCCGCGCCCTCTCAGCGCTTGAGGATATAGTCGCAGAGACGCTCGGCCGCGATCGCCACCTGGGCGGGATCGCGCAGGAAACAGGCGCGCAGGAAGAGCTCGCCGCCGGCGCCGAAGGCAGCCCCGGGAGCAAGGCCGACGCCCGTCTTGTCGACGATGTCGATGGCGGCGCTGCGGCTGTCGGCAACGCCGTCGATCTTCAGGAACGCATAGATCGCGCCGTCCGGCTTCAGCGTCTCGACGCGATTGGTGGCAATCAGCGCATCGCAGAGGATATCGCGCGACCGCGCCGCCTTGGCGATGTTGGCCGCAACGAAATCATCGCCTTGATCAAGGGCTGCGACGGCGCCCTTCTGCATGAACTGCGCCACGCCGGATGTCGAATATTGGACGAGGTTTTCAAGCACCTGGCCCATCTCTGGGGGGGCGACGATCCAGCCGACGCGCCAGCCGGTCATCGACCAGTTTTTCGAGAAGGAATTGACGAAGACGATCTTGTCGTCCGGCTCCATCACGTCGAGGAACGAGGCCGCGCGGCCGCCGGCGAAGTAATAGCGCGCGTATATTTCATCCGCCATGATCCAGAGATCATGTTTGCGGGCGAGCGCCAGGATATTGCCGAGATCTTTCTTCGTCGCGGTCCAACCCGTCGGGTTCGAAGGGGTGTTGATGAAGATGCCTCTGGTTTTGGATGTGATGGCGGCTTCGACGCGCTCGAGATCGACCGTCCATTTGCCGCCTTCGAACTGCAGCGTGACGCCGACGGAGCGCGCACCTGCTATTTCGAGGGCTGCGGCAATATTCGGCCAGGCGGGGGTGAGATAAACGAATTCGTCGCCAGGCGAAGTCAGCGCCTGCACGCAGAGCTGGATCGCCTGCATGCCGGAGCCGGTGGCGTAGAAATGCTCGACCGGCAGCCGGACGGAAAAATGCCTGACATAATAATCCGACAGCGCCCGGCGAAGCTCGGGAATGCCGCGCTGCCAGGTGTAGAAGGTCTCGCCGGCGGCCAGCGCTTCCATCGCCGCCCGGCTGATGAAATCGGGCGTCGGCAGATCGCCTTCACCGACCCAGAGCGGCAGCAGGCCTTCGCGGCCGCGGGCATAATTGACGACTTCGACGATCCCGCTTTCGGGCGCCGCCACGGCGCGCGGGCTGAGGCTGTTCATGATCGACATGCAGATCTCCGGTTTTCGCCTTCATAGAGGATTTGCGACCGCAAATCCCATGATATCCAGTGATGGCATATCGATTTTCGTGATGGATGGCCGGCGCGGCCGACGTGCTGAGGGCGGGCGGAGCCATTGTGGAGCCACCACGACTTGCCTCAACACGCCAGCCTGAGCCGCCGGCCCCAGCTCCGATCAGACCGCCGGGCGCTTGGCGAGGAGATCGCGGATCTCCGTCAGCAGCTGGACGTCCGCCGGCGGCGGGGGCAGTTCTTCCGGTGCCGCCTTCTCCTGGCGCTCGACCTGCATGCGCAGATAGTTCACGCCCTTGACCATCAGAAAGATGATCCAGGCAAGGATCAGGAAGTTGATGAGGACGGTGAGGAAGCTGCCATAGGCGAAGACCGCCCCTTGGGCGCGGGCGGCGGCCAGTGTCGGCGCGTTGACGGCCGACGAGAGCGGCAGGAAATAATTGGAAAAATCGAAGCCGCCGAAAATGGCGCCGACGATCGGCATGATAAGGTCGTCGACCAGGGATTTGACGATGCCGCCGAAGGCACCGCCGATGATGACGCCGACTGCAAGATCCATGACATTGCCGCGGGCGATAAAGGCCTTGAACTCATTGAGCATCGGATCCGTCTCCCTTCGATCCCATTTCAGAGATATGCAGTTGTTTTCACTAGCTACATCTTCACTGCAATTAATCAATTGCAAATCGCAATAATCCCGCAAAGGACTGCGTGCAGTCTTTGACTTAAGGCTTAGACGGGCAGGAATTTTCAAGGCTCCTGAAATGACTTAAGCTCACCTGCATTGCGGGAGGTGCCGGCACCTGTCACCGGCGGAGGGTCAATGCTTCCAGGCTGGGTCATATTCGCGTCTGCCTTCGGCTATCTGCTGCTGCTATTCGCCGTGGCAAGCTATGGCGACCGCAAGAACCGCGGCCCGGGCTCGCTGGAAGGCGGATGGCCGGTCGTCTATGCGCTGAGCCTGGCGATCTACTGCACCTCCTGGACCTATTTCGGCAGCGTCGGGCTTGCCGCGCAGCGCGGCCTGGAATTTGCCGGCATCTATATCGGCCCGATCCTGGTCTTCACGTTCGGCATGCCGCTGCTTCGCCGCATCATCGAGCTCGCCAAGGCGGAGAAGCTCACCTCGGTCGCCGATTTCGTCGCCGCGCGCTACGGCAAGAACCCGACGGTCGCCACCATCGTCGCGCTGATCTCGCTGATCGGCACCATTCCCTATATCGCGCTGCAGCTGAAGGCGATCTCCAGCACCGTCAGCGCCATGGTCAACCCGTCCGATTACGGTATCGGCAGCGGCAATCTCTATTTTCTCGATCTGCCGCTCGTCGCGACGCTGGTGCTTGCCTGCTTCGCCATCATGTTCGGGACGCGGCATACCGATGCGACGGAGCACCAGGACGGCCTGATCCTCGCCGTTTCGATGGAATCGGTGGTCAAGCTGGTTGCCTTCCTGACGGCCGGCATCTGCGTCATCTGGTTTCTTTTCGACGGTCCGACCGACCTCTGGCAGAAGACCGTCGAAAACAGCCTGGTGATGTCGGCGCTGAATTATCATACGCCGATCAGCCGCTGGATCACCCTGATCGCACTGTCGGCCTTCGCGATCATCATGCTGCCGCGGCAATTTCACGTGACGGTCGTGGAAAACCGGACGGCGAAACAGCTGAAACTCGCCGGCTTTCTGTTTCCCTTCTATCTGGTCGCGATCAATCTCTTCGTGCTGCCGGTGGCGATCGGCGGGCTGCTGACCTTCGGCGGCGCCGGCAATGCCGACTTCTACATGCTGTCGCTGCCGCTTGCCGGCGAGATGCCGGTGGTTTCGCTGATCACCTTCATCGGCGGCTTCTCCGCCGCAACGGCGATGGTCATCGTCGATTCCGTGGCGCTGTCGATCATGGTGTCGAACGACATCATCATGCCGATCTTCCTGAGGCGCAAACTCGCCGGCCGCACCGGCCAGCGCGACGATTTCGCCAAGACGCTGCTGAACATCCGCCGCAGCGCGATCTTCGCCGTGCTGCTGTTCGGTTACGCCTACTACCGCTCGACCGACAGCACGGCGGGGCTGGCCTCGATCGGCCTTCTCTCGTTCGCCGCGATCGCGCAGATCGCCCCTGCCCTGTTCGTCGGACTAATCTGGCGGCGGGCAAATGCGCGCGGCGCCATCCTCGGGCTGACGTCCGGCTTCGTCATCTGGGTCTACCTGCTGTTCCTGCCGTCGCTCGGCGGCCCCGATTATTCGCATGTGGCAAGCGTAGTGCTCGGCTTCATCTTCCCCGGCGCCACGCTGTTTACCGCGCCCGACGCCGACCCGCTGGTCAATGCGACCGTGATGAGCCTGCTCGTCAACACCGCTTTCGTCATCGTCGGATCGCTCACCCGCAATGCCAGGCCGCTGGAACGCATCCAGGCCGGCATTTTCGTCAAACGGCATTCACGCTCGCAATTTGCCACGCGGGGCTGGAAAACCCGCATCAGCGTCGGCGACCTCAAGGCGGCGATCTCGCGCTATCTTGGCGAGGAGCGCATGCAGCGCTCGTTGACGACCTATGAGCAAAGCTCCGGCCGCAAGCTGGAGGACGAGCAGCCGGCCGACATGGCGCTGATCCATTTCAGCGAACAGCTGCTCGGCAGCGCCATCGGCTCGTCCTCGGCAAGGCTGGTGCTGTCGTTGATCCTGCAGAAGATCGAGGATGCTTCGTCCGACACCGCCTGGCTGCTCGATCAGGCAAGCGAAGCGCTGCAATATAACCAGGACATGCTGCAGACGGCGCTATCGCAGATGGATCAGGGCATTGCCGTTTTCGACAGTTCCAACCGGCTGACAATCTGGAACCGCCGCTTCCGGCAATTGCTCGACCTGCCGGAGAATGCCGGCCAGGTCGGCTTTCCCCTCTCCGAGATCGTCAATATCCTCAGCCAGCGCGGCGACATCGCGCCGGGCGATCTGCAGCAGACGGTGCGGCATTTCCTCACGCTCGACAAACCCTTCGCGCTGGTGCTCGGCGGCGGTGAGCGGATCATCGAGGTGCGCTCCAACGCCATGCCGGACAAAGGCATTGTCGCCACCTTCACCGATATCACCCAACGCGTCAGCGCCGACCAGGCGCTGAAACAGGCGAATGAGACGCTGGAGCAACGCGTTGCCGAACGCACGGCGGAACTCACCCGCGTCAACCACGAACTGGCCGAAGCGCGGGCGGCTGCCGACGAGGCGAATATCGGCAAGACCCGCTTTTTCGCCGCCGCCGGCCACGACATCCTGCAGCCGCTCAACGCCGCCAGGCTCTATTCCTCGGCGCTGGTCGAGCGTATGGCGCAATCCGACAACAGCCCGATTGTGCGCAACATCGATTCAGCACTGGAATCGGTCGAAACCATTCTGGGCGCGGTGCTCGACATCTCCAGGCTCGATACCGGCGCCATGCGGCCGCGGCTTGCCTCGGTTGCGCTTTCCGATCTCCTGGAGCGGATCGAGACCGATTTTGCGCCGATCGCCCGGGAGAAACAGCTGAAGCTGGTGGTCATGCCGACATCGCTGCGCGTCCGCTCAGACCCGAATCTTCTGCGCCGCCTGGTGCAGAACCTCGTTTCCAACGCCATAAAATACACGATCACCGGGAAGGTGCTGGTCGGGGCGCGGCGGCGCGGCAACCAGGTGATCATTCAGGTGATCGATTCCGGCATCGGCATTCCGCCATCGAAATTCCGTACCGTGTTCAAGGAATTCGCGCGGCTGGACGAAGGCGCCAAGACTGCTTCCGGCCTCGGGCTCGGCCTTTCGATCGTCGACCGTATCGCCCGCGTGCTCAACCATCCGGTCGAGCTGCTCTCGACGCATGGCAGAGGCACTGAATTCCGCATCTCCATGCCGCTCGACGTCTCACGTCCGGCCGAGGCTGCGGCAGCCGTCAGCCCCGCCGATCGCCCGGGGCAGCCGCTCAAGGGACTGAAAATCCTCTGCATCGACAACGAGCCGAAGATCCTGGAAGGCATGCGGTTGCTGCTCAGCGGCTGGGGTTGCGAGGTGACGGCGGTGGATTGCCTTGCCGAGGTGATCGCCATGGACGGCCGGGATGGGCCGCCGGATCTTGCCATCGCCGATTATCATCTCGACGACGGCACCGGGCTTGCCGCAATCCTGCATCTGCGCCGGCAGTTCGGCATCGACCTCCCCGCCTTGCTTGTTACCGCCGACCGCACGCCTGAAGTGCGCAGCGAGGCCGAGCGCTACGGCATCGCCGTTCAACACAAGCCGGTGCGGCCGGCGGCGCTGCGCGCCTATATCACCCAGATAGCCGGCCTCAAACGCGCGGCTGCGGAATAGCCGGCAAGCTCAGCCGGCCGGGCTGATGACGCGAGCGACGAGATCGCGTACACGCGCAGTATCCGGCACCTCGCCAAACAGGATGCGGTACATGATCGGCGCCACAACCTGATCCATCACGAGATCGACGTCCGGGAAGGTTTCGCCCCGCGCCTTTGCCCTGTCGGCGATAACGACGATCTGCTGACGCGTATATTCGCAGCACTTGCAGGCATTGGCGCCGGCCTGCGCGGCCAACACGTCGCGGATCATCTCGCGGCCCGGCCCGGAGGACATTTCCTCGGCATATTGCTCGGCCCAGGCCTGAAGATCGGCGCTGCCGCTGCCGGCGTCGACCGGCTGCATATCCGGCCGCAGCCGCTCGACGGCGACGTCGGCGAGAAGCTCCTGCAGATCGCCCCAGCGGCGATAGATGGTCGACGGCGTCACGCCCGCCCTGGCGGCGATCAACGGGATCGTCACCTCCGTGCGATTGATCTCGACCAACAGATCGCGCGCCGCCTTGTGCACCGACGCCTGGACCCGAGCGCTTCGTCCGCCCGGACGGAGATTCTCTTTCACTGCCATGCCTGCAATCCGACCTCGTCCTGACATTGATGGTTCAAAATCTTTGACAGGAGCATAAACGCAAATAATTTGCCTTTGCGCCTCATTCACCCTACATGGAGCTAACGCAACGGGTTAGCTTTAAGGGACTTATATATGTTCGCTGCCGCCAAATCCACAGAGAATGCGCCGCGTTCCTCGATCGGTTTTCACGCGCTGACGCTCGCCACCTTCTTCGGCGCCTCATCGGTGCCGACGCCGCTCTACCGGATCTATCAGGAGAACTTTTCCATCTCGCCGGTGCTGATCACGGTGATCTTCGCAGTCTACGCCTTTGCGCTCCTGGCGGCGCTGCTGACCGCCGGCTCGATTTCCGATCATCTCGGCCGCCGGCCGGTGATCTTTTCTGCCCTGCTGCTCGAACTCGTCGCCATGGTTCTCTTCGTCGCCGCCAGCAGTCCCGGCTGGCTGATCGCGGCGCGGATCGTCCAGGGCATTGCCACCGGCATCGCCGGCGCCTCGCTCGGAGCAGCCCTCGTCGATGTCGACCGGGCGAAGGGCCAGATCGTCAATTCGATTGCGCCGCTTTGCGGCATGGCGGTGGGTGCGGTCGGCACGAGCGCCCTGATCCAGTATGGCCCCTTCCCAATGCATCTCGTCTATGCGCTGCTCTTCGTCGCCTTTGCGCTGCAGGCCGCCGCGATCTGGCTGATCCCCGAGACCGGCGGCGCGCGGCCGGGTGCGCTCGGTTCTCTGATACCGCGGGTTTCCATTCCGCCGCAGGCGAAGCGGCCGCTCTCGCTGGTGACGCCGATCAATATCGCCAACTGGACGCTCGGCGGCTTCTACCTTTCGCTGGTCCCATCCTTGGTCGCCAGCACGACCGGCAGCACCGCGCCGCTGACGGGCGGGGCGGTCGTCGCCGCACTGACGGCGAGCGGAGCGATCGCCGTCTATCTCAGGCGCGGCAAGACGGCCCAGGCCAATCTCGGCTTCGGCGTATCGGCGAAGACCCTCGGTATCCTGACGGTCGTTGCCGGCGTGCATCTCGCAAACGTGCCGCTGCTGCTGATCGGCACGATTTTGACCGGCGCCGGTTTCGGCACCAATTTCCTCGGCTCGCTCGGCACCATCATGCCGCTCGCCAAAGCGGACGAGCGGGCCGGACTGCTGTCGGCCTTCTACGTGCAGAGCTACCTCGCCTTCAGCCTGCCGGCGATTCTGGCAGGCTTCCTGGCGAAATCCGCCGGCTATCAGGTGACGACGGACATTTATGCGACGGCGATCCTGCTGTTGCTGGGCGTCGGGATCGTGGCCCTTCGCGCCGGAAAGACGGCGGAGAATGCCGCCTGATTCCGGAGGGAGTGTTCACGGCTGGAGATCCAGCAGTGCCCGGCCGCTGCCATCCATGGCGAAAGGCACCGAGGCGTGCTGGTGGGCGACCAGCCAGCGGCCATCCTGCTTGACGAGGCCGAGGGTCTGACGGAACCAGAGATCGACTTCGGTGCCATCGGTCTTCTTCCCGGTCATCCGCGTGAGGCCACTCCAGAAAGCGACACCCTCGCCGACCGTCAGTTTGGCGTCGCGCACCTCGCCGCCGATCGGACCTTCCCAGGTGTCGAACCAGGCCTGCAGGCCTGCCTTGTCCTTGCCGTTCATGACCAGCGGCGGCGCAAGGGAAAATTCCACGGAATCTTCGGCCTCGTAGGAAAGCGCCTCCTCGGCGTTCTTTTCCCCCAGCGCCTTGGCCCGCATCATCAGCATGGCGATGACCGCCTCTTCCTCGTGCCTGACATTTGCTTCGTCTTTCACGGCCGTTCTCCTTCTCCGTTATGGACAGAGGACGCGCGGCAGGAGGACGATCCGACAATGATGCATTCAATCTTGGCATTCCGCGTTTTGCTGGAATTGCTTCAGAGATAACTCGTCACTTCAGGCTCGTTCCACCAGGCATCGTGCCTGCCATCGGCGTAACGAACCGGCAGCGCCGCCAGTTCCTCGGGCGTAATATTATCCAGGCAGGCAATATTGATCGAGACATAGGCGCCGCCGATCGCCTCGACATAACCGTCGCCATAGGCCGGCACGCCACAGGTGCGGCAGAAGCGGTGATGGCCGCTCATCGTGTTGAACTGGTAGTCTGATGTCTCCGCCTCATCGCACATCAGCCGGAAATCCTCCGGCTTGACGTTGGCGCCCCAATAACGCCGCTTGGCGCAGATCGAGCAATTGCAGCGGCCGGTCCCGGCCTCGAGGTCCATATCCACTTCGTAACGCACTTTGCCGCAATGGCAGCTTCCCCGGTAGGTCTTCTTCATGGCGCGCACCTCCTTCGACGTTGCATCAGACACTTGGATATGACAATATGTTGTCACCATGAACGAGATACGAAATAGACAGCATATTGTCAAACATAATCGACCGGAGCGAACGATGGAAGGGGATGCCTTCTCCGCTTTCGCGATCACAGCGCTGCGTCTGGCCGGTCACCTGACGGCCGCCGGCGACCGGTTGTCAAAACCGGCGGGACAGACTAGCGCGCGCTGGCAGGTGCTGGCAGCGGCAAGGCGCGGCGAGCTTTCGGTGGCGCAGATCGCCCGCACGCTCGGCCTCGCCCGCCAGGGCGTGCAGCGGCTTGCCGATGTGCTGGAGGGTGAAGGGCTGATCGCCTATGCCGATAACCCGCAGCATCAGCGCGCCAAGCTGGTGCTGCTGACGGCGGATGGAGCGGAGCGGCTTGGTGCGATCGAGGTGGCGCAGGCGGAATGGGCGAACGGGGTGAGCGCGGCGTTTACGGCAGCGGAGCTTGAATCAGCGCGGGCGGTGATGGCGCGGGTGATGGAGATATTGGAGGCCAAGGAGGAGGCTCGCGGCTGAATTGCTGGCGATGCTTCCGGGTTGTGCTCGCGGTGGAGAGTTGTCTCTTAACCGTGTGCCGTGTGGTACCCCTCTGGCCTGCTGGGCATCTCCCCCACAAGGAGGGAGATCGGCGGAGGCTTGGCTATCGCTCCCTCTCGAACGGCAGCAACACTCACCTTCCCCTTAGTTGTTTGGGGAAGCCCTCGCGCCCAGCCGATCTCCACCCTTGTGGGGGAGACGGCCGGCAGGCCAGAGGGGGTGCCACACTGCTCGACGACAAAGACAGCCCTTTTTAAAACAGGCCGCCTTCGGATCAAGATCGCAGAAGCGGCTTACTTCGCTGCAGCATAGGGATCGAACCGCCCATAAAATGTCTCGCCCATGGCGGCCATATCCTTCAGCAGCGGCGTCGGTCTGAAATGCTCTCCGTAAGCTACCGCCAACTTTTCAGTCAGTTCCACGAAAGCCTCCACACCCATGCCGTCGATATAGCTGAGCGCCCCGCCGGTATAGGGCGCGAAGCCGAAGCCGAGGATCGAGCCAACATCGGCTTCGCGCGGATCGGCGACGATGCCTTCTTCCACCGTGCGGGCGGCTTCGAGCGCGATGGTGACGAGGAAGCGCTGCTTGAGAACGGCGACGTCGACCTCGTCGGCGTTCTTCTGGCGGTAAAAGCTCTTCAGCTCCGGCCAGAGCGATTTCTTCGCCGGCTTCGGCGGATAGTCGTAGAAGCCCTTGGAATTCTTGCGGCCGAAGCGGCCCTCCTTTTCGACCATGCGGGAGATCAACTCCATATGCCTGGGGTCAATCGCCTTTTCGCCGAGATCGGCAACGGTGGCCTTGAGGATCTTCAGCGACAGGTCGATCGCCACCTCGTCGTTGAGCGCCAGCGGACCGACCGGCATGCCGGCCATCTTGGCGGCATTCTCGATCATGACCGGCGGCACGCCCTCGATCAGCATATCGTAGCTTTCCGACATGTAGCGCAGCACGCAGCGATTGACGAAGAAGCCGCGGGTATCGTTGACGACAATCGGCGTCTTCTTGATCGCCGCGACATAATCGAGCGCGACGGCCAGAGCCCTGTCGTCGGTCTCCTTGCCGAGGATGACCTCGGTCAGCATCATCTTCTCGACCGGCGAGAAGAAGTGGATGCCGATGAAATTGGACGGGCGCTTGGAATTCTTCGCCAGTCCCGTGATCGGCAGCGTCGAGGTATTGGAGGCGAAGATCGCGCCTTCCGGCAGCACGGCTTCAACCGCCTCGATGACCGATTTCTTCACCTCGCGATCCTCGAACACCGCCTCGATGACGAGATCGGCAGTAGCGAGCCCGGCATAGTCGGCCGAAGGAGTGATGCGGGAGAGAAGGGCTGCAGCCTCGTCCTGCGCAAATCGTCCCTTACCGACAGAATCCTTGACGAGGCCCTCGCACACGGCCTTGCCCCTGGCGGCAGCTTCCATGTCGCGGTCGATCAGCGTCACCGGGAGACCGGCAGCGGCGGTGACATAGGCGATCGAAGCGCCCATGAAGCCGGCGCCGACGACGCCGACATGCTTGAGTTCGGACTTGGGGATGCCGGCCGGGCGGCGGGCGCCTTTGCCGAGTTCCTGCATCGAGATGAACAGCGAGCGGATCATCGAGAAGGCTTCACGGGTCTGCAGCACCTCGGTGAAATAACGCTGCTCGATCTTCAGGCCGGTATCGAAGGGCACCTGCAGGCCTTCATAGACGCATTTCAGGATGGCGAGGGCCGCCGGATAATTGCCCGAGGTCTCGCGGCGCAGGATCGCCGGCGCGGCCGGCCAGAGCTGGGCTGATGCCGGCGTCCAGATGCCGCCGCCCGGCAGCTTGAAGCCTTTCTCATCCCAGAGCGCGACCGGCTTCAGGCCATCCTTGATCATTTGCTTGGCGGCGGGGATCAGCTGATCCGGGTCGACCACCTGATGCACGAGGTTCATCGCCTTGGCGCGCGAGCCGCTCAGCGACTGGCCCGTCGTCATCATCTGCAGCGCGTCCTGGGCGTTGGCGAGCCGCGGCACGCGCTGGGTGCCGCCGGCGCCGGGGAAGATGCCGACCTTGACCTCGGGCAGCGCAATCTTGACGCTCTTGGCATTGGAGGCGATGCGGCCGTGGCAGGCGAGCGACAGTTCAAAGGCGCCGCCCATGCAGGTGCCGTTGATCGCCGAAACCCATGGCTTGCCCGAGGTTTCGAGCTTGCGAAACAGGCCGGACATACGGCCGACGAGACCGAAGAGCGTCTGCACCGCCTTTTCCGGGCTCTTTGCCTTCTCGTCCTGATAGGAGCTGAACATCGACTTGATCATCGACAGATCGGCGCCGCCGGAGAAGGAGGATTTGCCTGATGTGAAGACGACACCCTTGACGGCGGCGTCAGCCGTGGTCGCATCGATGATGGCGTTGAGCTCTTCCATTACCTCGGCGGTGAAGACGTTCATCGATTTGCCGGGCATGTCCCAGGTGGCGAGAGCGATGCCGTCGGCGTCGGTTTCGAGCGTGAAATTGGTGTAGGTGCTCATTGGGAATTCCTCTCCCTGAATTCTCTTGCGGTAAAGCCCGTCCCCTCAAAGGGAGGGTTCCGATCCCATCAAACGCGTTCGATAACGGTTGCCGTGCCCATGCCGGCGCCGATGCAGAGCGTTACCAGCGCGGTGTTGAGGTCGCGGCGTTCCAGCTCGTCGAGCACGGTGCCGAGAATCATGGCGCCGGTGGCGCCGAGCGGATGGCCCATGGCGATGGCGCCGCCATTGACGTTGATCCTGTCGTGACTGATGTCGAAGGCCTGCATGTAGCGCAGCACGACGGCGGCAAAGGCCTCGTTCAGTTCGAAGAGGTCGATGTCGGACAGGCTCATGCCGGTCCGTTTCAAAAGCTTCTCGGTGACGTCGACCGGCCCGGTCAGCATCAAAGCCGGGTCGGAGCCGATATTGGCGAAAGCCTTGATGCGGGCGCGCGGCTTCAGCCCCATGCTTTCACCGCCGGTTTTCGAGCCGAGCAGCACGGCGGCGGCGCCGTCGACGATGCCGGAGGAATTGCCGGCATGGTGGACATAATTGATCCTTTCGATCTCGGGGTGGGCCTGGATGCCGACGGCCTCGAAGCCGCCCATCTCGCCGGGCATCTGGAAGGACGGGTTGAGGGAGGCGAGCGCCTGCATGTCGGTGCCGGGGCGCATATGCTCGTCCTTATCCAGGATCGTCAGGCCGTTCTGATCCTTGACGGGCACGACCGACCTGTCGAACCAGCCCTGCTCCCAGGCATGGGCGGCGCGCTTCTGGCTCTCGACGGCGTAGGCGTCGACATCGATCCGGCTGAAGCCATATTTGGTGGCGATGAGATCGGCCGAAACGCCCTGCGGCATGAAATAGGCCGGGAAGTTCACCGAAGGGTCCATGAACCAAGCGCCGCCGGACATGCCCAGGCCGACGCGCGACATGCTTTCGACACCGCCCGCGATGACGATGTCGTCGGCGCCCTGGGCGATCTTGCCGGCGGCGAAATTGACGGCATCGAGGCCGGAGGCGCAGAAGCGGGAGATCTGCATGCCGGGCGCGCGGGTGGAATAGCCGGCTTCGAAGGCGGCAGCCTTGGGGATGACGGCGCCGGCATCCATTACCGGATCGACGCAGCCCATGATGATGTCGTCGACGGTTGTCGTATCGAGCCCGTTGCGGTCGCGGATCGCTTCCAGCGTCTTGGCCGCGAGGCGGACGGAAGGCACCTCATGCAGGGCGCCGTCCTTCTTGCCGCGGCCGCGCGGCGTGCGGACGTGATCGTAAATGAAAACCTCGGTCATTGTCTCGTCTCCCTGGCGGCGCCGACGCGCCTTCAAAATCTGCGAAGACCAAATAGCCCTTCGTATAAACTCAGGGCGTTCGGCGCTCGAAACGATTCACCGGATCGTTTCGTCGGCTGCGCCGACCGCTTCTCACCCCAACCCTCCCCACAAGGGGGAGGGAGAACCGGCTCAAAACGCTTCCGCGGCCAACTCCATCATCGTATCGGCGCCGGCTTCGATGCGGGCCTTGCGCAGGGCGGTTTCCGGCATGATGCGTTCCATGAAGAAGCGGGCGGTCACCAGCTTGTTCTTCAGGAAATCCTCGCGGCTCGCATCGCCTGACACAAGGCCCTCCTCAGCGGCTTTCGCCATCTTCGCCCACATATAGCCGAGAACGACGAGGCCGAAGAGATGCATGTAATCGGTCGAGCCGGCGCCGGCATTGTCGGGCTTGGCCATGGCGTTCTGCATGAACCACATGGTCGCGCCCTGGACGTCGTTCAAGCCTTTCTTCAGGTGCTTGGTGAAGAACGAGAGCTTCTCGTCGCTGCGGTTCTCCTCGCAGAAATCGCCGATCTCCTTGAACAGCGCCATGGCGGCGCGGCCGCCGTTCAGAGCGAGCTTGCGGCCGACGAGATCGAGCGCCTGGATGCCGTTGGCGCCTTCGTAGATCATCGCGATGCGGGCATCGCGCACATATTGGCTCATGCCGTGTTCTTCGATATAGCCGTGGCCGCCGAACACCTGCTGGGCCATGACGGCGTGGTCGAAGCCCCTGTCGGTCATCACGCCCTTGAGGATCGGGGTGACGAGGCCGAGAATGTCGTCCGCCGTCTGTCGCTCCCTCTCGTCGGTGGCGCGGTGGGCGATATCGGATTTTAGCGCGGTCCAGAGCAGGAAGGCGCGGCCAGCCTCGTTGAAAGCGCGAATGGTCATCAACGTCCGGCGGATGTCGGGATGGACGATGATCGGGTCGGCCTTCTTATCAGGCGCCTTGACGCCGGACAGCGAGCGGCCCTGGATGCGGTCACGGGCGTAGTTCGCCGCATTCTGATAGGCGATCTCAGAAATGGCGATGCCCTGCAGGCCGACCATCAGCCGGGCCTCGTTCATCATCACGAACATGGCGTTGAGGCCGCGGTTTTCGGCGCCGATCAGGAAGCCGGTCGCCTCGTCGTAGTTCATGACGCAGGTGGCATTGCCGTGAATGCCCATCTTGTGTTCGATCGCGCCGCAGGTGACGGGGTTGCGGTCGCCGAGGGTGCCGTCCTTGCCGACCAGGTATTTCGGGACGATGAACAGCGAGATGCCCTTGGTGCCCTCCGGTGCGCCCTCGATGCGGGCCAGAACCAGGTGGACGATGTTGTCGGTCAGGTCGTGCTCGCCGGCGGAGATGAAGATCTTCTGGCCAGATATCTTGTAACTACCGTCCGCCTGCGCCACCGCACGGGTGCGCAGCATGCCGAGATCGGTGCCGCAATGCGGCTCGGTGAGGTTCATCGTGCCGGACCAGGAACCGTCGACCATCTTCGGCAGATATGTTTCCTTCTGTTCCTGCGTGCCATGGACGAGGATCGCGGCGATCGCCCCCTGGGTCAGGCCGGGATACATCATCAGCGACATGTTGGCGGCGGAGGTATATTCGCCGACGGCGGCATGCAGCGTATAGGGAAGCCCCTGCCCGCCGAATTCCTCCGGCACCGCAAGGCCGATCCAGCCGCCTTCACGATAGGCCTTATAGGCTTCCTTGAAGCCTTTCGGCGTCGAGACACTGGCGTCGTCCTGGCGTCTGCAGCCTTCCTGGTCGCCGGAATAATTGACCGGAAAAAGAACTTCCTCGGCCACCTTGGCCGCCTCGCCGAGGATCGCCTCGATCATATCGGGCGTCGCATCGGCAAAACCGGGAAGATTGTTGTAGCGTTCGAGGCCCAGCACGTCGTTCAGAACGAAAAGCGTATCGTTCACCGGGGCCTTGTAGACTGGCATCTCTCAAATTCCTCCCATTCAAATAACCGGATCGCGCCGGCCTTGGTCATCGTCTTACAAAATATTGACGTTTGCGTAAACGTCAAATCCTGCCTCTCGATCGCCTTTTCATGAAAAAATTGGAGAGCGCGAATCCGCAAGCCGTTGATGCGGAGGCAGGAGACGTCATCTCATCTTCCTTGTCCATTGGGGAATGGCTTATAAGCGCAAGCGTCTTTCACTATGCATCAGGTGGGTCGGCATGATCAGTTTCGAGGCGATAAGGCAGCGCGCGGAAGAACGAAAAGGCGGAGCGGCAGGCCTCCAGGCCCTGCTGCAGAATTACCGGCCGGATCACGACCGGCTGCGCGCGATGCCGGACGACCGCATCCTGGCCGACATGACCCGCCGAATCTTCTACAGCGGCTTCGTGCAGAAGGTGATCGATGCGAAATGGCCAGGCTTTGAGGCGGCGTTTTCCGGCTTCGATCCGGCGGCGCTGAATATCGCGCCCGACGATTACTGGCATGAGCTGACATCGGACGCGCGGATCATCCGCAATGGCGCGAAGATCATGTCGGTTCGCGCCAATGCCGCCTTCGTCAGAGAGCTGGCGAGGGAACATGGCAGCGCCGGCGCCTTCTTCGCCGACTGGCCGCGGGAGGACCAGATCGGCCTTCTCGAGCTGTTGAGCAAACGCGGCAGCCGGCTCGGCGGCATGACCGGCCAGTATTTCCTGCGCGGCATCGGCCGCGACGGCTTCGTCGCCACGCTCGACGTGCTCGCCTGCCTGAGATCGGCCGGCGTGCCGCTCTCCTCCTCCGGCACTGCGAAGAAGGACCAGCAACTGATCCAGCAGGCCTTCAACGACTGGGCCGAGGAGACCGGGCTTTCCTTCATCCATCTCTCGCGCATCAGCGCCTATTCGATCGACGCGGCGCGCTGAAATTCCGATCGGATGATGTCCATTCGATCCGGCGAATTTCACGGCAATTGCCGTCTAAAATGGCCTTTCGGATGCAAACGTTAAAAAATTCTCATCGATCTTAACGGCTTGTTTACCACGTTTCGTGAAAGGTGCGGATTGAGCCGTAGTGATCCGCATTCCTTTTCCCCGTCTCGCGTTTCCCAAGGATGCCGCTACATCGTTCAGCGCGAGGAAAGTCTAATTGACTATCTTCTCATGGATGAAGGCGCTCCGGTCCGTGACAGGCGCGGGCCATAGACGGAAAAGCCACGGATCGAGCTCTGACGAGAGGTCGAACAGTCGAAGCGAGCAAGAAGATGAACGGATCGCGATCAAATCCTTCCCGACAGTCCGACAGGACCTCGCTCGATGCGCTGAACCGCACGATCGAAGGGCTGGAGGCGCGCATCGAAGGGCTGATGGGCAGCGGACGCGATCAGCGGCCGCGCACGCCAACGGCCGAGCGCGATCCTTATGCGGCCCCCCATGCGCCGCGGCCGGCAAGGGCGCCGCTCGAGCCGCGGCCGGATCCGCTGGCGGAAATTCGCCAGCGCCAGCGCGCATTGGAAGCGGGCCGCGAACGCTCCTATGGGCGCGAGCAGGCCGCTCAGCTGCGCGACCCCGCACCCCGCGCCGCGGCGCCACTCGCCGCCCCTGCCTTGCGCGCCGGCGACGACACGATGACCGAGATCGCCCAGGCGCTCGTCAACCTGCGCCAAGACCTGAAGCGCGACATTTCCGAGGGCGTGTCCCGCGAGATGAGCGCGCTGCGCGCCGAACTCCGCGAGATCAAGGCTACTGCCGGAGACAGCCGCTTCGCCGACGACATCCGCGCCGACATGGGCCGTCTTGCCCAGAGCATCAGCCAGTTGACCGGCCGCTCGAGCGGCCCCGAGGCCGCCGGCCTGCGGGAGGAGTTCGAGGAGCTGCGCTCGCTGATGGACGGACTGGCGCGCGAGGATTCGCTGCGCCACATGGAAAACCGCTGGGACGGCGTCGAGAGCCGGCTTGCCGCACTCGATACCGAGGGGCTGCAGGAAGAGCTCGTTTCGCTGGCCTACCGGCTCGACGATATCAAGCGCCATATCGGCGGCATGGGCGAAAGCCCGGCGGTGCGGGCACTGGAAGACAAGCTGATCGCCATCGCCACGGCGATGGAGCAGTTCGGCAACATGATCCAGCCGCATGACCGGGTCATGTCCGAGCAGTTCGCGGCCATGGACACGCGGCTCGATGAGATCAGCCGGGCGATCGCCGCCAGCGGACGCGCGGCCGCCGGCAACGATCCGACGCTGATGCAGCGGCTGGAAAGCCGCCTCTCGTCGCTCGCCGACCAGATCGACCTGATGAGCCATGACGCGGCCAGCCGCGCAAACCCGGCCGACGAGCTGGCGATGCGGCTTGAGGCGCTGACGGAGCGTGTCGAGGAGCTGACCAAGGCGGAAGCGACGTCGCGGCTCGACGAGCGCCTGGAACATCTTTCCTACCTGCTGGAGCGCACCCAGATGGCGGCCGCGCAACCCGACCTCACCGGACCGCTTTCCGACATCTCCCGCAAGATCGACGCGCTCGAGAACGGCGCCGTCAACGACGTGCTGGCTCAGCGGCTCGATTATCTCGCCCGGCGGATCGACGAGATGGCCCATCAGCAACCCGCACCTGCCGCGGCGATCGATGACAGAGCCTTCCAGCGTCTCGAAGGCCGGCTGAGCGACATCGCCGCCCGGCTGGAAGAGACCACAGCGGCGCCGCCAACCGATCCGCGGGCGCTGAAGAACCTCGAAGACCAGATCGCCAATCTTTCGGCGCTGATGAGCGAGCCGCGCGAAGGCGCCGCAATTCCGGCCGATCTCGACCGGCGCATGGGCGCGATCGAAGACTATATGGCGACAAGCGACGAATATATCATCGAGGCGGCGCGCCAGGCGGCGGAAGCCGTCGTCGAGGCCTATTCGCGCAATGGCGGCCTGCAGGGCGGCGTGCCCGCCGCCGACCTGTCGGCGCTGACGGCGCTGGCCGAGGATCTGCGCCATCTCGAGGATATCAGCCGCGACAGCGAGGAGCGCACGCACAAGACCTTCAAGGCGCTGCACGAGACGCTGGTCCATATCGCCGAGCGCCTCGACAGCATGGAAGAGCGCGGACGGCCGATCGCTCAGATGCCGGTGGCCGACGTCGATTTCGATGTCGACCCCTACGCGCTGTTGGTGACCGAAGCCGCCCAGACACCGGAGGCGGTCCTGGCGGCGAAGGCCTCTCCGGTCATCCGCACGGCAGAGGTCGCAGCCGAACCGGTCGCCCAGGCTACGGCGATGAGCGCGACGAGCGCAATCGCCATCGAAGCCGCAACGCGGCCGCCGGAGGCCCCGACGCCGGCACCGGTAAGAACCAGCCTGCTCGCCAGCCTTGGCAAGCGGCTGCGGCCCGCCAAGAAAGCCGAGACGCAGGCGAACGAGCGACCGGTGATCGACCCGGCGCCGTCGATCGATCCCGCCGACGTGGTTCCAACGGATGCCGCGAACGAACTGCTCGAGCCGGGTTCGGGCGCGCCCGACGTCAAGAAGATTCTCGAGCGGGTGCGCGCCAGCCAGAATGCCCAACGCGGCAAACCTGCCGTCGAGACCGATCGCGCCGATTACATCGCCGCTGCGCGCCGGGCGGCGCAGGCAGCCGCAATGGAAGTGGACGCCAATCCGAAGCAGGCGGCAGTCAAGGCCGAGAAGAAGGCCGCGAATGCCGACAAGGCCGGCAAGGCGGGCAAAACCAGCGCCTTTTCGCGCTACCGCCGGCCAATTCTTCTCGCCGTCGGCGCCGTGCTGCTCGCCATCATGGCCTTTCCGCTGGCCCGGACGCTGACGAGCGGCGAACCCGCACCGCAGCCGCCGGCGGAGGTCTCGGCACTGACGGGGGTGACGGACAACCCGCAGCCGGTCCTGCCTGAGGCAACACCCGCCAAGCCGGACACCGGCTCTGCCGATATGAACGCCCCTGCAACGGAGCGCGCGCCGGCCATCGATCAGGCGCAGCCGGAAAAAGCCCCGGCTGCCGCCGGCGATCATCTGACCGATGCAACCCCGCTCGACGGCGAAGGGGCTGCAACCTTGGCCCCCGCCGGCTCGTCCGCGGCTACGCAGGAAACCTCGAGCTTCACTCCGAACAGCCCGACCGCAGCGGCGGCCGCGCCGCAGGCAGCGATCGCCATCCCCGACAGCGTGCAGCCGAAATCACTTGCCGATGCGGCGCAGGGCGGCGACGCCTTGGCGCTGTTCGAGATCGGTGCGCGCTATTCGGACGGCCGCAACGGCATGGGCGTCGATCAGAAACAGGCCGCAGGCTGGTACCAGCTTTCGGCCGACAAGGGTTTTGCACCGGCGCAATACCGGCTCGGCAGCATGTATGAGAAGGGCAACGGCGTCGAACGCGACATCGCCAAGGCGAAGGGCTTCTACGAGCAGGCGGCGACCCAGGGCAATGCCAGCGCCATGCACAATCTCGCCGTTCTCTACGCCTCCGGCGCACTCGGCCAGCAGGATTATGCGACGGCGGCGTCGTGGTTCACCAAGGCCGCCAATCTCGGCATCACCGATAGCCAGTTCAACCTGGCAATCCTCTGCGCGAGGGGCAACGGCGTTCCGGCGGATCTGGAAGAATCCTACAAGTGGTTCGCGATCGCCGCCAAGGCCGGCGACAAGGATGCAGCGCAGAAGCGCGACGAAGTGGCCAACGCCATGAAGGCCGACCAGCTCGAACGGGCGCGCGCCAAGGCCGATCTCTGGAAGCCGGAACCGCTCGACCATCGCGCCAACGGCATCGACATTCCCGACGAATGGGCGGGCACGGGCATGAAGACGGCAACCGTCGACATGAAGAAGGCGATCCGCAACATCCAGGCGATCCTCAACAATAACGGCTTCGACGCCGGCGTGCCGGACGGCGAAATGGGGGCGAAAACCGTCGCCGCGATCAAGAGCTTCCAGAAGTCGATCGGCCAGGAGCCGGACGGCAAGGTGAGCGACGCGACCGTCAAGGCGCTGCTCGAACGCAACAAGCAGGTCGCCAAGGCGATCTGAGGCGCGTCGACGAAGGCCGAGCCTAAGACCCCTCGCCAGCCCCTCCCCACAAGGGGGTTAGGGAGGGTCTTCGCCGGCCCCGCGGCGCTTTGCCGCAAGCTTTTCCGAATTTTTCCAACGGTCGTCACAAAACCTGAAAAAAGCCCGATTATGGCGGACATATCGATCCGCGCATCGCCGAATCCCTGCCATCGATCTCCATCCATCAGGCCGATCGAAAGCCTCTGGCAACGATTTCACAGTATGGTGTGCATTCGAACGGGGACATGACAGGAACCGCCCGGCAGGAGCGGTCATCATTCGGGGTCGGTTGTGACAATCTATCTGCCAATCGCAGAATTGTCGGTGAACATCTTCATCATTCTCGGCATGGGGGCGGCCGTCGGATTCCTGTCTGGAATGTTCGGCGTCGGCGGCGGTTTTCTCATCACCCCGCTATTGATCTTCTACAACATCCCGCCCGTCGTCGCCGTCGCCACCGGTGCCAACCAGGTCGTGGCGTCGTCGATTTCGGGCGCGATCACCCATTTCCGACGCGGCACGCTCGACGTCAAGCTCGGCACGGTGCTTCTGGTCGGCGGTCTTTCAGGGGCGACCGTCGGCATCTGGATCTTCTCGCTGCTGCGTGCCATCGGCCAGCTCGATCTGATCATCTCGCTGATGTATGTCGTCTTCCTCGGCACGGTCGGCGGGTTGATGCTGCTCGAAAGCATCAATGCCATGCGGCGGGCGGCACGCAATGAGCCGCCTGTACCGCGCAAGCCGGGCCACCAGCACTGGGTGCACAAGCTGCCGCTCAAGGTGCGCTTCAAGAAATCGAAGATCTTCCTCAGCGTCATTCCGATCATTGCGCTCGGCTTTGCGATCGGTATCCTCACCTCGATCATGGGTGTCGGCGGCGGCTTCATCATGGTGCCGGCAATGATCTACCTCCTGCGCATCCCAACCAATGTCGTGGTCGGCACCTCGCTCTATCAGATCATCTTCGTGACCGCCTATACGACGATCGTGCAGGCGGCGACGAACTTCTCCGTCGACATCGTGCTTGCCTTCATCCTGATGGTGGCGGGTGTCGTCGGGGCGCAATACGGCGTGCGCGTCGGCCAGAAGCTGCGCGGCGAACAGCTGCGCGCCCTGCTCGGCCTGCTGGTGCTGGCCGTCGGCCTGCGTCTGGCGATCGCGCTGGTGGTCACGCCGGCGGACGTCTATTCGGTGGTGATGGGGACCGGCAACTGATGCGCCTGCTTGCCTCGATCCTCCTGCTCCTGTGTCTGCAGCCGGCGGTTGCCGGAGCGCAGTGGCTGCCGGGGCAGGCAACGGAAGCGGTGCGCGAGGGGCTCGAGATCGGCACATCGACCAGCGAAATCGCCATCACTTCGGATTTCCATGGCGCGGATCTGACGATCTTCGGGGCGCTCTCGAACACCGACCAGCTGCTGCTCGCCATTGGCCAGTATGACGTGGTGGTGGTGCTGGAAGGCCCGCGCGAGGACGCAACGGTGCGCAAGAAGGAACGCGTCTTCGGCATCTGGGTGAACAGGCGCTCGATGACTTTCGAGGCGGTGCCGCATTCCTATTCGATGTCGAGCTCGCGCATGATCGACGATCTGACGACGCCGCTCGAACTCACCGATCAGGGGATCGGCATCGACCACATTCCGCTGACGCCGGTCGGCTTCGTCGGCGACGGCAGCAATCTCGGCGAATTCCGTCAGGCTTTCCTCCGACTGCAGCAGGGCGGCGCGCTTTATGACCGCAACCCGAGCGGCGTGCGGTTCGTTTCATCGAACCTCTTCAAGGCGAGCCTGCGCCTGCCGGCAAATATTCCGAACGGGGTGCATACGGTGCGTGCCTATCTCTTCAAGAGCGGCAATCTCATCACCGATAAATCGCTGCCGCTGCGCGTCATCAAGACGGGGATCGAGCAGACGATCACCGATGCGGCCCATGATCAGCCGATCCTCTACGGCTTTGCGGCCGTGGCGCTCGCCGTCGTCACCGGCTGGGGCGCCAGCCTGATCTTCCGCAAGGAATGATCCGGCGCCGACGGCAAAATCATCGCGCCCTTGTCTTATGTCTTCAGGAAGGCGAGCCGCTCATCGACGCGGGCGGGGGCAATTTCCAGAATATCGGCGCTGACGACGCCTTCCGCTACAAAAGGATCCTGCCGGATCCGGGTTTCGAGTTCAGCGCGCGAGGTGTTGTGGGCGACGACCGCTCCACCTGCGTTCGGCTGAAGGCCGCCGGCGAGAAGAAAAATCCCATCGTCGAAGCCGCGTTTGAGCCAGGCATTGTGCGCCTCCATCAGAACGGGCGCTTTGGCCTTGCCATCAGAAAACTTCAGCGTAATGAAAAACATCCAAGGGCTCCTTTAGCAATGCTGTCGGGAATAGGTTTCGGGAAAGACGGGTGTTCCGGGCCGCTGCGCAGACAGCCAGGCGCGCATGTTTTCCACCTCGTTTCGAACAAAGATTTCGTCGTGATAGGCGGCCGCGAGCGTCGCAACACCTTGGCTTCGCATTAGAATGTGCATGGCAAGCGCATCGGCTTCAGCCTCGCGGCCGAATGCGCTGAATTGACGTGAGAGCCAATGGCGAAACAGATCGAAAAGTTCGGCAGCGCGGCCCTTGGCAATGTGATCGAGCTTGGCGAGTTCGCCGCAAAGCGTGCCGACCGGGCAACCATAGGCCATGATCTTCGCCTGATTGACGATGAGGAGATTGACGAAGCTGAGAATGCGCTCCTCAGCCGCCTCGGTTTTCGCTTCCCACCCATCGAGCATTGACCTGGTCTTGCGGAGGCGATGGGTGATCACTGCATCGAGAAGCTCGTCCTTCGTCTTGAAGTGATAATAAAAATTGCCTCGCGAGAGTCCGACTACTCCCGCAATGTCGGCAAAGGACGTTGCTTCGAAGCCTCTTTCATAGAAAAGCCCGTCGGCGGCTTCCACTATCTGCTGTCGGGTGGCCGCAGCGACCATTATATTCTCCCTCTGTCCGCGAAGGCTACGACTCGTAGGTCATTTGACCTAGACGGAATTTGGACAACCGACCTAGAAGAGTCAAGCGCCGAGACCCTTGTCGATGGAGCCTTTCGAACCACTTGCCTTTCGCAATCAGTTGTACTATCGTGAACCAGTTGCTTATTGAAACCGGTTTTTCGAGGAGGATAAAAATGCGGAAGCTTGTCGTGTGGAACCTGATGACGCTCGATGGCTATTTCGAGGGAACGAAACCGTGGGACATCGACTTCCACAATCTCGCCTGGGGACCGGAGCTCAAGCGCTATGCCGAGCAGTTCGGCGAGGAAGGTGATCTTCTGGTCTTCGGCCGCAAGACCTATGAAGGCATGGCCGCCTACTGGCCGACCGCGGAGGACGAAGACAAGATCAAGGCCTATATGAACGGCACTCCCAAGATCGCCGTCTCTCGAACGATGACCGATCCCGGCTGGAACAATGCGCGTGTCGTCAGCGATCCTATCCCCGAGTTGAGGAGGCTGAAGCAGGAAGACGGCAAGACCATCTTCATCTTCGGCAGCGCCGTGCTTGCCGACAGCCTGCTGAAGGCCGGCCTCATCGATGAGATCAGGGTCTGCGTGGTGCCGGTCATTCTCGGCGGCGGCAATCCCCTTTTCAAAGCGAACGAGGCCCAAGTGCCGTTGAAGCTCATCGAATCCTCGACCACGCAAAGTGGCGCGGTGATCCTGCGCTACGAGCCGGTCGAGGCGTAGCGGCCCGTGGGTCTTGGCTGTCTAGTTCCTGAAAAAGACCCTTCCCCAACCCTCCCCACAAGGGGGAGGGGCTTATATGCCGCCCCCGCTGCTCTCCATATCACCCTTGCATCTGCGGAAAGGCTGACGTCTGCCCAATTGGCGCAGCGCCTTAGCCCCTCCCCTTGTGCGGAGGGATTGGGGAGGAGTCTTCATAATGGCATCCCTTCGGAAAAGCTCGTATTCGACTAAAAACCGGTTTTTAACATTTACGAGTTAGTAATCTCTCGGAAACGAGAGGTTCTGTTATGCGTACTCGTATCGTTCTGACCGCCGTGGGTCTCGCGCTGCTTGCCGGCTGCGCGACGGCGCCGAAGCAGACGAGGAACATCTGCGCCGTCTTCGACGAGCGTGAAGGACTTTTCTCCAGCTGGCAGAGGGCGGCCGAGCGGACGGAGAAGAAATACGGCGTGCCCGTACCGATCCTGATGGCGACGATGTACACCGAATCCGGCTTCCAGCCCTATGCGCGGCCGCCGCGCACCAAGCTCTTCGGCTTCATTCCCTGGACCCGGCCGTCGACGGCCTACGGCTATTCGCAAGCGCTCGACGGGACATGGGATCACTATCAGTCGCAGACGGGGAACTGGGCGGCGCGGCGGACGAATTTTACCGACGCGATCGATTTCATCGGCTGGTATCATTACCAGAACAGCGTGGACACCGGCATTCCACTGAACGATGCCTATAACCTCTATCTCGCCTATTATTCCGGTCCGACCGGATATAAGCGCGGTGACTGGCGCTCGAACGGGCAATTGCAGCAGACAGCGCAGAAGTTCGCACGCATGGCCGGGATGTATCAGCAACAGTTGCAGGGGTGTGATTGAGTTCAAAGGCGTGCCGTGTGGCACCCTATCGACAGGCGCTACCCCCGCAAATTCCCGTAGCGGACCGAATAGATCCTGTCGCGTCCCAACAGGTGCGCGATCAGCGAAGCTTTGTCGAACAGGCCCTTCATCGCCTGATGGCCGAGGTCGAGACCACCGCTCATCACCCCGAAGGCCGGCATCAGGAGGCGGGCGCCATCGGCGGCAAAACAGGGGCGGCGGATCGATCTTTCGCGTCGGCGCACGGTCGCCGAAGGATGCAGATGGCCGGCGATCTCGCCGCTCTGTAAGCCGTTTCTCGGCTCGTGGCGGAAGGTCAGGCCGGCATAGTGCACCTCGTCGACGCAGGCGCCCGGGAGATCGACGACGCCATCGGGATCGTGATTGCCGTTGACCCAGATCCATTCGCGGCCACGCGCCATGCCGACGATCAAAGCGCGGAAATTGTCCGGCAGATGCTTCGAGCCGATGCGATCGTGAAAATTGTCGCCGAGCGAGACGACGAGCTTCGGGTCGTAACGCGAGATGACGGCGGAAAGCACGGTCAGCGTCGCCAGCGTGTCATAGGGCGGCAGCATCATGCCGCGGCGGGCGAAGGCGGCACCCTTTTCCAGATGCAGGTCGGAGACGACAAGCAGGCCGGCATCCGGCAGATAGAGGGCGCCGAGCGGATCGCAAACGGCGGCAATACCGTTCACCGATGTCTCGATGCCCGGTATTGCGGCCAGTCCCGATATGTCGCGCGCGAGCGCCAAGCGGTTCATCACTGTCGTCGTTTCCAAATTCGTCAAGCCAGAGCTTCGGCGATCAGATCGTCGGCCGCTTCGGCGAGCAGCGCATCATGGGCCTCGCCCGGCACCGCCTCCCGTCCGATCTCCAGCATCACCGGCACGGCGAGCGGGGAAATATGGTCGAGCGGCCGGTGGGTGATGTGGCCCCTGATTCGCATCAGCATATCGCCAAGACGACTTATGTCCAAAAGTCCCGTCGCCGCATCCTGGCGCGTCGCCTGCAGCAGGATGTGATCCGGCTCATGGCTGCGCAGCACGTCGTAGATCAGATCGGCCGAGACGGTGATCTGGCGGCCGCTCTTCTCCTTGCCCGGATGGCGGCGCTCGATCAAGCCTGCAATCACGGCGCAATTGCGGAAGGTGCGCTTCAGCAGGAAGGATTCGGCGAGCCAGGCTTCGAGATCGTCGCCGAGCATATCCGCATCGAAGAGGTCGGAGAGGCTGAGCCGGCCATTGCCGATCATCAGCCCCATATCCTCCAGGCCCCAGACGGCCAGCGAATAATCGGTGGCGACGAAACCGAGCGGCTTGGCGCCCGCCCGCTCCAGCCGGCGGGTGAGCAGCATGCCGAGCGTCTGATGGGCGAGACGGCCCTCGAAGGGATAGGCGACCATATAGCCGCGGCTGCCGCGCGGAAAGGTTTCGATCAGGAACTCGTCGCGTTTCGGCAGCATCGACTTGTCGGTTTGCAGCGCCAGCCAGTCGCGCACCTGATCCGGCAGGTGGCGCCAGCGATCGGGATCGGCGATCATCGCCCGCACCTGCTCGGCGAGATAGGTCGACAGCGGAAACTTGCCGCCATTATAGGCGGGGATCTTCGGATCGAGCGAAAAGGCCTGCGAGGCCAGGCATTCGTTTTCCCGGATGCCTTCGAAACGCAGCACCTTGCCGGAGAAGACGAAGGTGTCGCCCGGCGACAATTGCTCGAGGAAATATTCCTCGACCTTGCCCAGCGTGGCGCCGCCGCGGCCGATCCGGCCGCCCTCGCCGCGCTTGACCATGCGGATGTTCAGCATCGGGCTTTCGACGATGGTGCCGAGGTTGAGGCGGTACTGCTGGGCGACGGCCGGATTGGAGACGCGCCAGCGCCCCTCCTTGGTTTTGCGGATGCGGGCGTAACGCTCGTAGGTCCGAAGCGCATAACCGCCGGTCGCGACGAAATCGACGACGCGCTCGAAGGTCTCCCAGCTGAGATCGGCATAGGGCGAGGCGCTGATGATTTCATCGTAGAGTTCCAGCATGTCGAAAGGTTCGGCGCAGGCCATGCCGAGCACGTGCTGGGCGAGCACGTCGAGCGCGCCGCGGCCGACGGGCGGCGTGTCCTGGGCGCCGATATAATTGGCGTCGAGGGCGGCCTGGCACTCCATCACCTCGAAACGGTTGGCCGGCACGAGGATCGCCTTCGAAGGCTCGTCCATGCGGTGATTGGCGCGGCCGATGCGCTGGGCAAGCCGCGAGGCACCCTTCGGCGCACCGACATGGATGACGAGATCGACATCGCCCCAGTCGATGCCGAGATCGAGGGTTGAGGTGGCGACGACGGCGCGCAGCCGGTTTTCGGCCATCGCCGCCTCGACCTTGCGGCGCTGCGCGACATCGAGCGAGCCGTGGTGGAGGGCGATCGGCAGGTTGTCGTCATTGATCGCCCAGAGTTCCTGGAACAGCATCTCCGCCTGGCTGCGGGTGTTGACGAACAGCAGCGTCGTCTTGTGTTCAAGCAGTTGCTTGTAGACATCGGGAATGGCATAGCGGGCGGCATGACCGGCCCAAGGGATCCGCTCTTCGGTCGACAGGATCGAGATATCGGGTTTGGCACCGCCTTCGACGACGACGAGCCCGGCATGATGCTCCCTGCCCTCCTGCCCCCCGCCCTCCCTTTGGGCGACCAGCCATTTCTGCAGGTCCATCGGCTCGGCAACCGTCGCCGAAAGCCCGATCGTCTTCAGGTCGGGGGCAAGCCGGCGCAGGCGGGCAAGGCCGAGCGACAGCATATGGCCGCGCTTGGAGGTGACGAGCGAGTGCAGCTCGTCGAGCACGACATATTTCAGGTCCTTGAAGAAACGCTCAGCCTCACCGTTGGCCAGAAGCAGGGCGACCTGCTCCGGCGTCGTCAGCAGAATATCCGGTGGATTGAGCTTCTGGCGCTGGCGCTTGGCAATCGGCGTATCGCCGGTGCGATTTTCTATCGTGACGGGCAGACCCATCTCTTCGACCGGCTTCATCAGGTTGCGCTCGATATCGATCGCCAGCGCCTTCAGCGGCGAGACGTAGAGCGTATGGATACCGGTGAAGGCGGAGCCGGGCGGAATTTTGCCGCGGCGGGTGAGATCGGTGAGCGAGGGCAGGAAACCGGCCAGCGTCTTGCCGGCGCCGGTCGGCGCGATCAGCAGCGTGCTCTGGCCGGCCTCGGCGCGGGCGAGCAGCTCCAGCTGATGGGCGCGCGGGCGCCAGCCCTTTTCCGCAAACCAGCGGGTAAAGGCGGCAGGCAGCAAGGTGTCGGAATCGATCTGGTCCACGTCCTGAAGGTAGTGAAAAGCGGGCGAAAAAGAAGAGCAGGGCCGCCGCCTACATCGCGATATAGCGGTCCTTGCGGTGATTGATGGCGAGCGTCAGGTTGAGCACGACGGCGCCAAGCACGGAGCAGGCGATGATGAAGGGGCTGGCGACGAAGAAGGAGAGCGCCAGCACGATGCCGTCGAAGCCGAGCTGGACGAGGCCAGCGCGCCAGCCGAAGCGATCCTGGATATAGAGGGCGAGAATGCCGATGCCGCCGAGGCTGGCGCGGTGGCGGAAGAGTGCCAGCATGCCGGCGGCAATGACGAGGCCGCCGAACAGCGCTCCGGCAACCGGATGGACATGCGTCACGCCGATGAATCCAGGCGCGAACTCGGACAGGACCGAGGTCAGTCCGATTGCGATGAAGGTCTTGATGGTGAAGGCCGGGCCCAGACGGCGGAAAGCGAGATAATAGAAGGGCAGGTTTACGGCAAAGAAGCAGAGACCGAAACTGATCCCGGTGGCGTAATGGGCCAGGAAGGCAAGCCCCGCGGTGCCGCCGGCCAGCAGACCGGCGCCGGAAAGCAGCGAGACGCCGAGCACGGCGAGCATGCTGCCGGCGACGATACCCTGCGCGTCGTCGAACAGCGAATGGCGATCGGCGCTGGAATTCAGAAGGCCCGTGAAGGCATTGGAGGCCATGATGTTCCCCTATCGGCTTTGCCGTTTTCTATCCGGCGCAGGGATAAAGACAAGTGCCCAGCGACGCCCTTGACAGCGCACATAATCATAGATATATTTTATCCATGATTAGTGGAGATGGCATCGATGAAAATGAGCGATGGAGTCGAGCAGGCCATTCACAGCGTCGCCATGCTCTCCGGCCTCTCCGAAGGCGGTGTGCTTTCGGCGGCTGCCCTGGCGGAATTCCACGGTGTTTCGACGAGCTACCTGCTCAAACACCTGCAAGCACTGTCGGGCGCGGGCATCCTCGATACCGTGCCGGGGCCGAAGGGCGGCTATCGGCTGGCGAAGGCGCCAGCGGACATTTCGCTGCTCGACATATTGCTTGCGGTCGAAGGGCCGGCGCCCGCCTTCCGCTGTGCCGAAATCCGCCAGCGCGGACCGAACCCGGTTTCCGAGCGCTTCTTCGCCAAGCCCTGCAACATAAGCGCCGCGATGCTCCGGGCCGAGCGGGTCTACCGGGCCGAACTCGCCAAGACCAGCATTGCCGATCTCGGCATCGAACTTGCCGCCCTCGACGACGGATCGATCGCAGCCCGGGGCTGCGCCTTCCTTGAAATCCATGAACGCAAGACGGCTCGTTGAGCCACAACATAGGAGAAAGACATGCAACCGCGTTTCAACTTCGCCAAAGCCGCTCCCGATGCTTACAAAGCAGTGGTCGCACTCGAACAACATGTCCAGTCTTCCGGGCTGGAGCGCCGCTTCATCCACCTGATCAAGCTACGCGCCTCGCAGATCAACGGCTGCGCCTACTGCGTCGACATGCATGTGAAGGAAGCCCGCCATGATGGGCTCAGCGAACAATGGATCAACCTGATGTGCGTCTGGCGGGAATCGCCGATCTATGACGCGCGCGAAAGGGCGCTGCTCGGCTGGGTCGACGCGGTGACCAATGTCGCCAAGACAGGCGCGCCGGACGCAGATTACGAGGCATTGAAGGCGCATTTCTCCGAAAAGGAGATGACCGAGATCACGGTGGCGATCGGTGCGATCAATATCTGGAACCGCCTTGCCGTCGGCTTCCGCTCGCAGCATCCCATCGACCAGGTGACGAAAGCCGCGTAAGCGATATTCACGGGAACCGACCCGAATATCTCGGGTCGGTCGATTATCTCATCATTGGTGATCGGCAGCGGCCCGCGCGACAACGGCGTCAGCGCCGTTGCCGGAGAGGTCTATGCTGTTGAATATGTCGCGGACAACCTTGGTAATTTCCTCTGCGGAAGCGCCCTTGGCGTATTCTTCCTGCATGCGGCGTCTTACGAGTTTTTCCAGATCTGACATGGTTCACCTCATCAATCCGGCGCGACAGGAGTGTCGCGCCGGGGCTGATCTGAGGCAAGTTACGATTTGTTTAGAGTGGGTTACCGATTTGTAAGGTTTGAGTTTGGCCGTGGGCGCCAGGAAAGAGACCCCTCCCCAACCCCTACCACAAGGGGGAGGGGCTAAGGCGTTGCACCAACTGAGACAAACGTCAGGCTTCTGCGGCTGCAAGAGTGAAATAGAAAGCAACGAGAGCGGCATATAAGCCCCTCCCCTTGTGGGGAGGGGACTTCTCTTAGGATGAGGCAGCCACCCTTACAGCGCAATATAACGATCAGCGCGGTGGTTGATGGCGACGAAGAGGTTGAGGACGATGGCGCCGAGGACCGAATAGAAGACGACGGGCGGCGTGGTGACGAAGAAGGCGGCGGCGAGCACGCACATGTCGATGGCGAGCTGGACGAGACCGGCGCGGATGCCGAAGCGTTCCTGCAGGTAGATGCCGAGAATGCCGACGCCGCCGAGGCTGGCGCGGTGGCGATAAAGCGCCAGCAGGCCGAAGCCGAGCAGCAGGCCGCCGAGAAGGGCGGCCCAGGCAGGGTGGATGCTCGAAATCGAGAGGAAGCGCGACTGCACCTCAGCCAGCACCGAGGTCAGACCGATGGCGACAAAGGTCTTGAGGGTGAAGACCAGGCCGAGGCGCTTCCAGGAGAGATAGAAGAACGGCAGGTTGAGCAGGAAGAAGGCGAGGCCAAAATTGACGCCGAAGGCATAGTGCAGGAGGAAGGCGACACCGGCGGTGCTGCCGGTGAGAAGGCCGGCGCTGGCGAGCACATAAAGGCCGAGGGCGGCAACCAGGCTGCCGGAGAAGATACCCTGCACGTCTTCGATCGGTGTATGGCGCGTCGCGCTGGTGTTCCAGACGCCAAGGGCATTGATGCGCTGTGTCATATCCCAGTCTCCATGGCAGACGAGTTCGCGAACGCCTCGGAGGAACTCCTGAAGGCGGTGAGTTTTTTCCAATGTGAAATGAGCCGGTAGGCCCTGCCTGTATCGCCGCGCTTCTGGCGGATATCATTGCAATATCAGCCTTCTGCCATTGCCATCAAGCGAAATAGGTAAGCAATGCTGACCTATTAAAAAATAGCAAGAAATGTTCGCTCACACTGCCCTGCGCGTAAGGAACAGAATGCCGGAAACCGGTTTTCCGCCATCTTTGCGAATGACCGTCCTGACGATCTTGAGGATTTCGAAGCCGTGGCGGGCAAGCAGCTGCCTCACATAGGCTTCCGAATGGGCATAACGCAGCGACGGGGCAAGATGGAAGCCGTCGCGGTCGCCCGCATCCTCGACGGAAAAGGCGAAGTCCGCACCGGCGGCGGCGAGTTCGCCGGCGATCGCAAAGACGCTCTCGAGGTTGCCGAGATACATCAGCACGTCGGCTGCGGTCACGAGGTCGGCCCGCCGGCGCCCGGCATCGTCGAACAGGCAGGAGCGATCGGGCGCAAGCGACAGATCGGCCTGGGCGAGGTGATCATAGACCCGTTTGTCGGAAGCCTTGGCCAGCATGTTCTGCGACAGGTCGAAGCCTTCGAGGCGGCCGGCGAGAGCGCGGATCTCCTGGCCGAGCAGACCGGTGCCGCAACCGAGATCGACGGCGCATTCGTAACGCTTGTCGGTGGAAGAAACGAGGGCCGCCAGCTTCTGCGGGACGCTGTAATCGAGTTTGTCGACCAGGGCGGTGTCGAATCGGTCGGCATAATCGTCGAACAGGCGCTCGACATAGCGGCTCGGCGGCCGGTCAGGGATCACAGCGTCGCCGAGAAGGGCAAGCTTGAGGGTGGCGCCGAATATATCCTCGGGATCGAGGGCGAGCGTCCGGCGATAGGCCTCGATCGCGGCTGCCCCCCTGCCCGCCTTTTCCAGATAGGTGGCGAGCCGATACCAGCCGGCGGCCCAGGCAGGCGCGAGTTCGAGCGCCTGTTCCATCAGTTCGGCCGCTGCCTCCGCCTCGCCGCCTTCTTCGAGCATCCTGGCATAATCGGCGCGGCGGTCGGCGATGACATCGCCTGAGGAAAGCTGGTGGGACTGCATGACGGACCTATCGTTTCGCTGGCATTTGGCGGCGGCCACAAAAAAACTCAAGTCCTAATTCAGAGGCGAAGCGGCCAATTCCGGAAAGGGCTTGCGGGCGTTGCGCCGCGACCTTATTCCATGGGGCAAACAGGAGATGGCGCATGTCCGATCAGGTGAACAGGTTCCTCGGCGATTCGCTCGGCCGCACATTGATTAAACTCGTCGTCGTGTCGCTGATCGTCGGATTCGTCATGACTGTGTTCGGGCTGACGCCGTGGAACATCATCTATGGATTCCGCGACTTCATCCTGGAACTCTGGCACCGGGGCTTTGCAGCGCTCGGACGCGTCGGCGACTATCTCCTCCTCGGGGCAACGATCGTCATCCCGCTCTTCGTCATCCTTCGCCTTTTCAGCTATCGCCGGTAAACATGAAATCGATCGATCTTTCCAGGCGCAGCCTGCTCTGCCTTTCCGGACTTGCACTCGCCGCGGTCGCCGGCTGCACCACGACGCCGAAAATTGCCGACACGCCCTCGAACGGCGAGGATGAGACGGCGAGCGTATTGCCGCTGGTCAACCAGCTGAGAGCCAAGAACGGCCTGCCACCGCTTGAGGTCGATCCGGCGGCGCAGACGGCCGCCCTTTTTCAGGCCAAGCGCATGGCGAGCGCCGGCAAGATGGCGCATCTCATGGGCATGACCGACAGTTTCGGCGCCCGCGTCAAGGCGAGCGGCGTGCGGCTGCCGGCGGCCGAGAATATCGCGTCCGGCCAGCAGAGCGTCGAAGCCGTGGTGACGGCCTGGATCAATTCGCCGCATCACCTGGAAAACATGCTCGGTCGTTATGACGGCCTCGGCGTCGCCGTCGCCCATAATACGGCTTCCAGGAACCTCCCCTATTGGGCCATGGTGCTTTCCAGCCGAGGCGATTCTGCCTCGATATGAGGCAGGTCATGGATACGTGCAGCAACAACGCCCTCGCTTTCGACGTGACGCATCGGCTGGTGCTGTCGATCGCCGTTCCGATGACACTCGGCTTCATGACGACACCGCTGCTCGGGCTGACGAGCACTGCCGTCGTTGGCCATATGGGTAACGCGGAAGCGCTGGCGGGGCTGGCGATCGGCGCGATGCTCTTCGACCTGATCCTCGGCAGTTTCAACTTTCTGCGTGCCTCGACGACGGGGCTGACGGCACAGGCCTATGGCCGGCGCGACCGGCATGAGCAGCAGGCTGTCTTCTGGCGAGCGCTTATTTCAGCCCTCGGCTGCGGGCTGGCGCTGCTCCTTCTTTCGCCGCTGCTCGAGACGGCGGGATTGCGGTTGATGGGCGCGGAAGGAGCGATCGCCGAGACGACCGGCACCTATTTTTCGATCCGCATGCTGGCGGCGCCGGCCGCACTCGCGAATTACGCCATCCTCGGCTTCGTCCTCGGGCGCGGACAGGGCAGCGTCGGGCTGGTGCTGCAGGCACTGATCAACGGCATCAATATCCTGCTTTCCATCTATCTCGGCCTGTCGCTCGGCTGGGGCGTGGCCGGGGTCGCCTGGGCAACCATGGCCGGTGAGACGGCCGGCGCGCTCGCCGGGCTTTTTATCGTGCTCCGCGGCTTTGCCAAGGCGGAGCGGCCGGCCTGGGCAGAGATCTTTTCCCGGCATCGGCTGGCGGAGCTTTTCGCCCTCAACCGCGACATCTTGATCCGCACCTTCGTGCTGATCGGCGCCTTCACGATCATGACGCGGATCGGCACCGGCTTCGGGGCGGTGACGCTGGCCGCCAATGCCGTGCTGATGAATTTCTTCCTGCTGTCCGGCTATTATCTCGACGGGCTTGCCAACGCCGCCGAGCAGATCACCGGCCGGGCCGTCGGCGCGCGCTATCGGCCGGCCTTCGAGCGCGGGCTGAAGCTCACCACCTTCTGGTCGTTCGGATTGGCGGCCCTCGTTTCCGGCTTCTTCTTTCTCGCCGGCCCCTGGCTGATCTCGGTACTGACCACCTCGCCGGAGGTGCGGCAGGCGGCCGAAACCTATCTGCCCTGGGCTGCCATTACCGGACTGACGGGGGCGCTCGCCTTCCTGATGGACGGCGTCTTCATCGGTGCGACTTGGTCGGTCGACATGCGCAACCGGATGCTGATGTCCTTTGCCGGCTACCTCGTCATGCTCGCCGTCTTCGTGCCGCTCTTCGGCAATCACGGCCTGTGGCTTGGTATGAACGCCTTCCTGCTGTTCCGTGGCTTCTTCCTCGCCATGCTGGTCAGGCCGCGGGCCGATCAGACCTTCCGCGCCGCCCAGTAATCCAGCCTGCTGTCACGCAATGTGCGGATCGAGCCCACCTTTTCGCGGTCGAGCAGCGCCGAAAGACCGCGGACGATATCGCCGGGAAGGCCGGGGCCCTCATAGACCATGCAGGAATAGAGCTGAACAAGATCGGCGCCCGCCCTGATTTTCTCCAGCGCGGTTTCGGCCGAGGAGACGCCGCCGACGCCGATGATCGGCAGATCAGGGCCGACTCGCTTGCGCATTCGGGCAAGCACCGCCGTCGATTTTTCGAACAGCGGCGCGCCGGAAAGACCGCCCGCCTCCTTCGCCTGGCGCTGATCCTTGAGACCGTCGCGAGACAGCGTGGTGTTGGAGACGATCAGTCCGTCCAGCGGATGCGCGAGCGCTTCCGCCGCGATATCGTCCATGCCTTCCTCGGTCAGGTCAGGGGCGATCTTCAGGAAGACCGGGATCTTCCGGCCGGATTTCTGCGCCATTTCGTCGCGCGCCGCCAGCACGGCCGACAGCAGCGCCGCCAGGCTTTCGCGTGCCTGCAGGTCGCGCAGCCCGGGCGTATTCGGCGAGGAGATATTGGCGGTGAAATAACGCGCGACGGAATAGAAGCGGCGGATGCCGGCGACATAATCGGCGATGCGATCATCGCTATCCTTGTTGGCGCCGATATTGACGCCGATCATGCCGCCACCCGTCAGTGCCGAGAGGCGTTCGAAAGCGGCATCATGGCCTTCATTGTTGAAGCCGAGGCGGTTGATGACGGCTTCATCCACGACGAGGCGGAAGATGCGCGGACGCGGATTGCCGCCCTGCGGCTTCGGCGTCACCGTGCCGATCTCGGTAAAGCCGAAGCCAAGCTTCAAGAGCGCTTCGGGCACCTCGGCATTCTTGTCGTAACCGGCCGCCATGCCGAGCGGGTTTTCGAAGGTGAGGCCGGCGACGGTCTGGCGCAGGCGCGGATCGGGAGCGATCCGGCAGGCGGGCACGAGACCGGACTTCAGCGCGGCGATCGACATGCCGTGCGCCGTTTCCGGATCGAACAGGAAGAGACCCTTGCGGGCGAGGCGCTTGAAGGGATCGATCATGGCTGCAGCTCCGGGAAGATATGAACGCCGTTCTCATCGAGCGGCAGCGGCGCCTCCCAGAGCACGGCCGCCAGCGGCAGATCGGCGTAGAGATGCGGGAAGAGATCGCCGCCGCGGGAGGGTTCGAAGAGGAGCTTGTCACCGAAAGCGCGGCCATCGACGGCGACCAGCACCAGGCCGGGCTGGCCGGCAAAATGCAGGGACGCGGTCTGTTTCACCTGGTCCGCCGTGGAGAAATGGATGAAGCCGTCCTTGAGATCGACGCCGGCGCCATGAAAAACACCGCTTTGTCTGGCTTGCTGCCAGAGCGTTTCCGTCACGATCTTGTAAAGGGTCGGTGGCACGGTCATCATGGCCTCGCGATTGCTGATCCTTGGGTCATGAGCGCTTTGCCGGAAAGAGGCGGCGATGTCCACGCCCCGGCACTCAAAAAGCGGGGCCAGCCCAGGCAAAATCCGGAGGATGAGACGATGAAGATTTTGGTTCTCGCACTTGGCGCTGTTCTGCTGCCGCTCGCGGCCGCGGCGGCCGAGGCAGATGCGGGCCGGTTCCAGTTGGAGAAGAGCGGCGACCATTTCGTCCGGCTCGATCGCCAGACCGGCGCCATGTCGATCTGCCAGGACAAGGACGGCGCCCTGGTCTGCCGTATGGCGGCCGATGAGCGGGCGGCCTATGAGGATGAGCTCGACCGACTTTCAGAACGGGTGGCCAAGCTGGAACAAAGCGGCCTCATCCAGCGGGCTTTGCCGAGCGATGCGGAAATCGACCGCTCGATCAGCATCATGGAGCGGATGATGAAGAGTTTCATGGGGATGGTGAAGGAGTTCCAGGCTGACGAAAAAGCCAATCCCCTTCCGCAGAAGACATGATCTGATATAGTCATTTCAGAATGCCTGCATGCAACGCCGAGGGGACGGCGCGCATGCGGCATGATCGGACTCTTGGGAGGGAGTTTTCGATGCAGGAACAGACCATCATCATTGCGGACGATCATCCGCTGTTTCGCGATGCGCTGCGCCAGGCGGTGATCGGCATGGAGGGACGCCAGTCGATCGTCGAAGCCGGCGATTTCGCAGCCGCACGCACCGCCGCCGGCACCCATCCAGACGCCGACCTGATGCTGCTCGATCTCGCCATGCCCGGCGTCAGCGGCTTTTCCGGCCTAATGGCGCTGCGCGCCGAATTCGCCAGCCTGCCGATCATCATCGTTTCGGCGAGCGACGACGCCACGACGATCCGCCGGGCGCTGGAACTCGGCGCTTCCGGCTTCATTTCCAAATCCTCGGGCATCGAAGACATTCGCCGCGGCATCCAGACGGTGCTTGCCGGCGATATCGCCACACCGGAAAGCTATCGCGACGGCCAGGAGCAGGATCCTGACGTCGCCGACCTGATCCGCCGCCTGCACACGCTGACGCCGCAGCAGAGCCGGGTGCTGACCATGCTGGCCGAGGGCCTGTTGAACAAGCAGATCGCCTATGAACTCGGCGTCTCCGAAGCGACGATCAAGGCGCATGTATCGGCAATCCTGCTGAAACTCGATGTCGACAGCCGCACACAGGCGGTCATCCAGCTCGGCAAGATCAATATGGCGATGGTAGCCTGAGGGTCGACCGAAACCGTCGACAGCAGGATTTTATTCCTCCTTTACCTTTACGGGCGCCGGACGGTCGGTTACTATTCCGTCCGGCTACGCTTCGGCCCGAAAATCGGAATCGATTTTCGGGCCGAAGCGTAGATTTGAAGGGTCAGAGCGTCCTTTGTGCGTCCGAACGGACGCCCGGCGCGCGCTGGAGCGGTTCAGCTTTTCACGGAAAGGCAGAGCCGCTCTAGCTTTTTGGATTTACGCAATTCCGGACGGAAAACGCTTCGCACTTTTCCTGGAATTGCTCTAAAGCGCGGCCTCTAACAGGCCGCACGGAATCGGGCGCATATGCTGTCACACAAGCAGATCTGGGAGGCGATCGACAGGCTTGCCGAACGGCACGAGCTGACGCCATCCGGTCTTGCGCGCCGCGCCGGGCTCGACCCCACCTCGTTCAACAAGTCGAAACGGCTTTCGGCCGATGGGCGGCTGCGCTGGCCGTCGACGGAATCGATCGCCAAGGTGCTCGACGCGACAGGGGCGAGCATGGAGCAGTTTTTCGCCTTCATGCAACCGGCCGCCAGTTCCGCCGGAGAGCGGATCGGCGAGCGTGCCGCCCCCCCGCCGGGCAGCGCCATTCCTCTGCTCGGCTTCGCCCAGGCCGGCGCCGGCGGCTTCTTCGACGATAGCGGCTTTCCGGCCGGTCATGGCTGGGACGTGGTGGAGTTTCCGACGAACCCGTCGCAGCGATCCGGCGTCTATGCGCTTGAGGTGCAGGGTGAAAGCATGATGCCGCTTTATCGCGACGGCGATGTGCTGATCGTCGAGCCCGGGGCGCAGGTGCGCCGCAATGACCGCGTCGTCGTGCGCACATGCGCGGGCGAGGTGATGGCCAAGGTGCTGCTGCGCCGAAGCCCGCGGTCGATCGAGCTGATGTCGCTCAATCCCGAACATCCCAACCGCACGCTCGATCTCGCCGATGTCGATTGGATCGCCCGCATCATCTGGGCCAGTCAGTAGGAAGATATTCCATGCGCCCTGCCGCCGTCGTTACAGGTATCACGGGGATGGCGGTGGTGGTCGGCCTGCTGATGGCAGGCGAAGCGAGGCTTCGCGGCGGCACGGCAGGGGAAGAAACCGCAGCCGCAGAGGAAACGGCGGTCGCAGCGCCCGATGTTGCCCCCGAGACCGCCGGACCGGCGACGATATCCGACGAACGCGCCGAAATGATCGCCCGCTCGGCGGAGCCGGCGGCTCCGCCGCCTGCGGCTGATGGCGCGGCGCCCAAACCAGCCATCATCGCGCAGCAAGCGGCGCCAGTCGGCGGCGAAACGGCAGGTCCCGCCGGCAAAAAGGCGCTGGAGCTGCCGCGGCCGCTGGTCGAGAACGCGGGCAGTCTTTCCTTCGGGGAGCGACGGCTCCAGCTTGCCGGCATCGTCCCCACGCCGGCCGACAGGATATGCGGGCCGGCAGGCCGGCAATGGCCCTGCGGCATGCTGGCAAAGACGGCGCTGCGCCAGCTGTTGCGCAACCGCAGCATCACCTGCGATCTCGACACGGCCGAATGGAAGGGAACAGCGATCGCCGCCTGCCGGCTCGGCACGCAGGATCTCGGTGCATGGCTTGCCGAAACCGGCTGGGCGGAGGCAGAGGCGGGTTCGTCGCTTGCAGCCGTCGCCGAGAAGGCGAAGCAGGCGCAGAAAGGTATTTACGGCGGCGATCCGCGCCGCAAGTGACAAGCCGACCGCCGGGGCGAGATGCTGCCGATCTCTTGTAATGCCCGCCGCCAGTTCCTAATCTGGGCTGATCAACAAGGAATCAGAGATGAACAAGCCGCTTTCCGCCCATGATGCGCTGATCTACGTGATGGTGATGGCGTCGGCCGTCGACAGCACCATGAACGACAGGGAGATGGAAAGGATCGGCCAGTTGATCGGCTTCCTGCCGGTTTTCAAGGATTTCGATGACGACAAGCTCATTCCGATAGCACGCGACTGCGCCGCGCTGCTGGCCGGGCCCGAGGGCCTCGATGTCGTTCTCGAAACCGTACGAGACACCCTGCCGGCAAAACTCTACGACACGGCCTATGCGCTTGCCGTCGAAGTGGCCTCCGCCGATCTCTCGGTCAAGGCGGAGGAACTGCGGCTGCTCAGCCTGCTGCGGGACCGGCTCGGCCTCGACAAGCTCACCTGCGCGGCGATCGAGCGCAGCGCGATCGCCCGCTTCCGCAAGGGCTGAGCCCAAGTTTCAATAGAGCCCGTAAGGAAAATAGCGCAGATAGATTTCCTGAAGACGGCCGTTGCGCGACAGCGTCGCAAGCGCATGGTCGATGGCCGAAGTCAGCACACTGTCCTTCTGCCGCAGCATGATCGTCATGCCCTCGCCGAGGAATTGTTCGGAGAGGTAGGGGCCGTCGAACAGCGCGCAGCATTTGTCGGAGGCCGCCGAAGAGACCCAGAAGGAAAGCTGCAGCGCATCGGCGAAGGCGGCATCGACCTTTCGCTCCTTCAGCGCCGCAAGCAGGGCGTCCTTCGTGTCGAAAGCCTGCGCTTTCAGCGCCGGGAAAAAGGCTGCCAGCATCGCCTCGTGCACCGTGTCTTTGACGACGCCGACCGGATGGTTCGAGAGCGCGGCGGCGGTCTTTCCATCGAGCGGGGCGCCAAGATTGCGCACGAAGCGCGCCGGCAGCATCAGATATGGCCGGGAGAAGAGAAATTGCCGGCGCAGCTCCGGGGTGACCGCAAGGCCGGCAATGACGGCATCGCCCTGCGAGGCGGCGAGCGCATCCTTGAGATCGGCAAAAGGCATTGCCTGGATCTGGCACTTGTCGGAAATCTCCAACTCGCTGCAGATTTCGCGGGCGAGATCGACGTTGAAACCGGAAAGCTTGCCGTTCTGATCGGTGAAATTAAACGGCGGGAAATCGACCGACGTCAGAAAGCGCAGGCGGACCAGCGAGGAGAGATCCGGCCTGGCGAGACGCTCGCGGGCATCGAAGAGCAACGGCAGCGAGGGCGCAGCTTGCTGGGCGAATGCCTCAAAGCTCGAAAACAGCGCTGCCAGAAACAGGCCGATCGCCAGAAAAGCCCTGAGAGTCGGGGATGCCTGCTGGAATTCAATCATGGTGATCCAGTTTCGGGGTTGGGGTCGCCGAGATGTAACAGAGTCATGGCCGGCGGGGAATATCCATGGGAGTGAGGGGAGCGGATGAGGCTCTCTTGAGCGATAGCGCGCACCTCCTGCCCTCAAAATTAGGAGTGCGCCTGCGCCTGCGCGTTAGCGCGGAATTAAAGAATATCGCCTCTATTTGTCGCGACGATACGGACCCCGCCAGCCGATTGCATGATGCATGCGTCAGTTTCCTTTCCGGCGCCGCGACACTCAGGCAGCGCTCTTTACAAATTCAATTTTCAAACACCGGACGCGCGGCGCGCCCGGCCAGATCGGGTGACATTTCCATGTTGAAGCATCTGAAAATCCGCACCAAAATTATATCGGTCGTGGCGCTGCTCGGGCTTATCACGATGGCGGGGCTGGCCTATGTCATCTCCGAATTCCGCCAGGCCGACGCCGCCTATAGCGCCTTTATCGATCATGAGGCGCAGGCATCGATGCTGAGCGCGCGCGCCAGCGCATCGGTGGTGGCCTCGGTGCTGCAGGTCACCCTGCTGGCTGACATGAAACCCGATACGCCGGCTTTCCAGACGGCGCTTGCCACACCGAGCAAGCTGCCACAGGCCCGCGACCGGATGAAACAGGCCCTCGCACTGGTCCCGAGCCGTAAGGCAGCGATCGACGAGATCGAGGCCGGCATCGATGAAATCGAAGCTCTGGCGAACAAGATCATCGAACAGAGCAGGGCCGGGGACAGCACCGGTGCGCTCGCGAATGTCGCGCTGATCAATGCCAAGCTCGATGCGCTGACGCCGAAGATGATTGCCAACAACGATGCGATGATGGCATTGCTCAACGACGGCGGCGGCGCGCTTTCGGCGTCCGTCAACGGCCGGATCACCTTCTGTTTCGTCCTGATCGGCATCGCTGTTCTCACCGCGATCGGCTTCGCCGTCGCCGTGGCGCAAAAAGGCATTGCCGGCCCGATGACGAATCTCAGCCTGCGCATGACGCGGCTTGCCGAGGGCGACACCAACAGCGATATCAGCGGTCTCGATCGCCGCGACGAAGTCGGCCACATGGCAAAGGCGGTTTCGATCTTCCGCGACAACGCGATCGAGCGTCGTCAAATCCAGGCGCGCGCCGAGGCAGACCGCAGCGTCAGCGACGGCGAGCGCCGCGAACGCGAGGCCCAGAAAGCCCGCGAGGCAGCCGAACTCGAACGCGCCGTCGCAGCTCTTGGCGATGGCCTGCGCCGCCTTGCCGCCGGCGATCTCGCCTCTGATATCGGCGAGCCCTTCGTCGCCCATCTCGATGCGCTGCGCCAGGATTTCAACCACTCGATCGAGAAGCTCAACGAGACCATGCAGGCGGTCGGGGCCAATGCCCGGGCGATCGGCGCCGGCGCCAACGAGATTCGTTCCTCCGCCGACGAGCTTTCCCGGCGAACGGAACAGCAATCGGCCTCGGTCGAAGAAACCGCCGCGGCGCTGGAAGAGATCACCACGACGGTGCGCGACGCCGCCAAGCGCGCCGAGGAGGCGAGCCAGCTCGTCACCCGCACGCGCCTCGGCGCCGAAAGATCCGGCGAGATCGTCCGCAAGGCCGTCTCCGCCATGCATGAGATCGAAAAGTCCTCTGGCGAAATTTCCAACATCATCGGCGTCATCGACGACATCGCCTTCCAGACCAACCTCTTGGCGCTGAATGCAGGCGTCGAGGCGGCACGCGCCGGTGAGGCGGGCAAGGGTTTTGCCGTCGTCGCTCAGGAAGTGCGCGAGCTCGCCCAGCGCTCGGCCAATGCCGCCAAGGAGATCAAGTCGCTGATCACCAATTCCGGCATGCATGTGCAGACCGGCGTCACGCTGGTCGGCGAGACCGGCAAGGCGCTCGACGTGATCGTCACCGAAGTGCAGGAAATCAACCAGCACGTCCACGCGATCGCCGAAGCCTCGCGCGAGCAGTCGATCGGGCTGCAGGAGATCAATACCGCCGTCAATACCATGGATCAGGGCACGCAGCAGAATGCGGCAATGGTCGAGCAATCGACGGCCGCCAGCCACAGCCTCGCCAGCGAAGCATCGGCGCTCAACATGCTGCTCGGCCAGTTCCGTCTGACCGGCACCGGCGCCTTTGCCGCAGCAGCACCGATGACATCGTCCCGACCACCGACTGCAGCACCGCACTCCGCTGCACCGCGAGCCACGGTACGCACGGCAGCCAAGACATCGATCCGCATCGCTGGCGAAGGCACCGCCCGGCCGGCCGCCTCACCGGCGCGCGCGCTCGGCCAGACACTCGCCAACGCCTTCGGCGCAGGCAGCACGCCGAAGAGCCAGGATGGCGATTGGACGGAATTCTAAGCAGAAGCTCCGCGACCTCTAGCAAGACTGACGCCTGTGGAACTGACGCCTACCACTCATCCTATCCCTCTCCCGCTCGCGGGGAACGTGTCCTGCGATGAGCGGGGACGGAGAGGGTGCGGCACCTCCCCTTCTCCGCTCAGAACGCGGAGATGACCGGCAGGCGGGTAGACGCAAGCAGCGGCCATCCTTACTTTTTGCGGGGCCGTCTAGTCCGGCCGCCAGCCGGCCTCGACAAGAATGTTTCCAGGCGCCGTGCACTAAAACGACCAGCCGCCGCGCGTTTGCGCAATGAGTTGGAGCCAATCCAGAGTAAGATTGGAACGTTCGGAGCTTCGGAGGGGATAGACATGAAATCCGCGATCATCGGCCTCATCGGCACTCTCGCTCTTGGGGGGTGCAACACCACGACATACACCGGCCCGGGGCTGGAGCCCATCCCGGGCAGCATCACCTATACCGGCCAGCCGCGCACCAAGCTCACCAAATCCCCGCCCGGATCGAGCTTCCCGCATGATTTCATCGACCAGTATGGCCAGCAGGTGGAGGAGACCTACATCATCCAGCCTGACCGAAGCCTGATCATCGCGCACCGGCGATACAAGCCGATCCGGTTTTTCCGGGACTAAGTTTCACAGCGCCACTGAGGGAAGTGGAGCGGGTGAAGGGAATCGAACCCTCGTATTCAGCTTGGGAAGCTGCTGCTCTACCATTGAGCTACACCCGCGATGCGCTGAGATTTCCAACAGATGGGGGCCGCTGTCAAGTCGCCGCCCGTCAGGCCGGCGTCAGATGCGGAAATGTTTGGAAAGCTTGAGGCCCTGGGCCTGGTAGTTGGAGCCGAGGCCGGAGCCGTAGAGGCTGGCCGGTTTTTCCTGCATGTGCTCGTAGACCAGGCGGCCAACGATCTGGCCGTCTTCGAGGATGAAGGGCACTTCGTGGCTGCGCACTTCGAGTACGGCGCGGCTGCCGCGCCCGCCTGCCGGCGCATGGCCGAAGCCCGGATCGAAGAAGCCGGCATAGTGGACACGGAATTCGCCGACCAGCGGATCGAAGGGAGTCATTTCGGCGGCATAATCCGGCGGCACATGCACGGCCTCACGCGAGACAAGGATATAGAATTCGTCGGGATCAAGGATCAGCTCGTTGCGGCCGCGGCTATAGAGCGGCTCCCAGAAATCGAAGATGTCGTGCTGATCCTTCTCGTCGACATCGACGACGGCGGTGTGGTGTTTGCCGCGATAGCCGATCAGGCCGTCCTTGTCGCCGGTGAGATCGATCGACAGCGCGATGCCGCCGCCCGACACGTTCGGCTGCTTGCTGGCAACCAGCGTCTCGCTTTCATGCAGCTTCAAAAGTTCCGGCTCCCCGAGCACGGACTGGCCGACGCGGAAGCGGATCTGCGACAGACGCGAGCCGCGGCGCACGACGATCGGGAAGGTGCGCGGGCTGATTTCGAGATAGAGCGGGCCGGAATAACCTGCCGGGATCTTGTCGAATTCCTGGGCGTAGTCGGTGATGACGCGGGTGAATATATCGAGCCTGCCGGTCGAGCTCTTCGGATTGGCCGAGGCCGACATGTCGGCCGGCAGCGCCAGGCTTTCCATCAGCGGCACGATATAGACGCAGCCGGTTTCGAGCACCGCGCCCTGGGACAGGTCGATCACGTGCAGGCTCAGCCGATCGAGCTTGTCCGAGACCAGATGCGAGGGACCGGGCATGAAGGAGGCACGCACACGAAACGCCTTGCTTCCCAAGCGCAGGTCGAGACTTGCCGGCTGGATCTGATCGCGGTCGAGCTCCCGCTCGGAGTTCAGACGCCCCGTTTCGAACAGCGCCGCAATCGCGCGATCCGCCAGAATTCCAGTTTCGCGAGCCATCGTGCCCCATCCATCATTTTGCCGCCGACAAAACCAAACTCGGGGAATTGACGCAAGCCGCCAACAGCAGTATTGCAGAATTATCCCGTGGTGATTTGGCCGGTCGGCTTGCAGCCACGTTAAACAAGTGGCTAAAAAGACCGGGTTATGAAACCGGTCTGCTTTTGCGGCCGGTTTTTTTGTTATGTGAAGGTGATGGCATGAGCAAGACCTGGCGCCCGGCAACCCAACTCGTCCATGGCGGCACGCTGCGTTCGCAATATGGCGAAACGTCGGAAGCAATCTATCTCACCCAGGGTTTCGTCTATGACACGTCGGAAGCGGCCGAAGCCCGCTTCAAGGGCGAAACGGACGGCTTCATCTACGCCCGCTACGGCAGCCCGACGAACGACATGTTCGAAAAGCGCATGTGCGCATTGGAAGGCGCCGAAGATGCCCGCGCCACCGCCTCCGGCATGGCGGCCGTCACTGCCGCCGTCCTCTGCCAGGTCAAGGCAGGCGACCATATCGTCGCCGCCCGCGCCCTGTTCGGCTCCTGCCGCTGGGTCGTAGAAACGCTGGCGCCGAAATACGGCGTCGAGTGCACGCTGGTCGACGGCCGAGATCTCGCCAACTGGGAAAAGGCGATCCGCCCGAACACCAAGGTGTTCTTCCTGGAAAGCCCGACCAATCCGACGCTCGAAGTGGTCGATATTGCAGGCGTCGCCAGGCTCGCCAACCAGGTCGGCGCCAAGCTGATCGTCGACAACGTCTTTGCGACCCCGCTCTTCCAGAAGCCCTTGGAGCTCGGCGCCCATATCGTCGTCTATTCCGCCACCAAGCATATTGACGGCCAGGGCCGCTGTCTCGGCGGCGTGGTGCTCGCCGACAAGGCATGGATCGACGAGAACCTGCACGACTATTTCCGCCATACCGGCCCGGCCATGTCGCCGTTCAATGCCTGGACGCTGCTGAAGGGGATCGAGACGCTGCCGCTGCGCGTGCGCCAGCAGACCGAGAATGCGGCGAAGATCGCCGATTTCCTGGCCGAGCAAGGCAAGGTCGCCAAGGTGATCTATCCCGGCCGCAAGGATCATCCGCAGGCCGACATCATCGCCAAGCAGATGACCGGCGGCTCGACGCTCGTCTGCTTCGAGCTGAAGGGCGGCAAGGAGGCGGCCTTCGCATTGCAGAATGCGCTTGAGATCATCAAGATCTCCAACAATCTCGGCGACAGCAAAAGCCTGATCACACATCCGGCAACGACCACGCACAAGAACCTGACGGAAGAGGCGCGCGCCGAACTCGGCATTTCTCCGGGTACGGTGCGGCTTTCGGCCGGCATCGAGGACACGGACGACCTGATCGAGGATTTCGCGCAGGCGCTTTCCAAGGTATCGGCTTGATCGACTGGAATAGCGGCCGGACTTCAATGTGGAGCCGGCCGCCGATCCGCGGGAACAAGGTCAGCCGCGCCGGCGTTGCGAAGTAAAATTAAGGCTGACGATTAGGCTTAATGATCGAAAACCATATGATCATCACTATTTGACCGCTGATCAACGTTCCGTTTCTTGACGGACCGGGCCTCTTATAAGATACGGGTAACATATCTTGACTATGGTGCAAGGCATGTATCGCGCCCTCACAAGAGATATCGAAGTCGTGGTCGAACCGTTCTATCTGGAGGAGCAATCCGATCCGGAGGACGACCGCTATGTCTGGGGTTACCGGATTGTCATCAGCAACAATTCCGGCGTCGCCGTTCGCCTCATCAACCGCTACTGGAACATCACCGATCAGAACGGACAGGTGGACGAAGTGACCGGCCCCGGCGTCGTCGGCGAGCAGCCGCGGCTCAGCCCGGGCGACACCTACGAATATTCCTCCGGCTGCCCGCTCGACACGCCCTCAGGCCTGATGTTCGGCCACTATCAAATGGAAACGGATGAAGGCGAGCTGTTCGACGTCGACATCCCCGCCTTCTCGCTTGACTCGCCGGGGCTGCTGCGCGTGCTGAATTGAGGGCAAGTTCCTCCCGCTCAAGAGATTGCCGAGACCCGCCCCTCATTCGCCTGCCGGCACCTTCTCCCCGTAAACGGGGCGAAGGGACCATGCCGCGATCGATCTGTCCCCGCCGACCTCTCGCAGGGCACGTCCCCTCGCCCCATTTACGGGGAGAGGGGCAGCTCTCAATGCTAACTGAGCCTATTCCGCCGGCTGAAGCTCGGCTGCTTGGAAGCGGTAGGTGGTCGAGCAGAATTCGCAGGTGACGGATATCTCGCCGTTTTCCTGGCTGGCCTCGATCTCCTCGGCGGTGAAACCCTTCAGCACGTTGCCGATCTTTTCCCGCGAACAGCTGCAGCGGTCGAAGACGGCGCGGGGCTCGAAGACGCGCACGCCGCGCTCGTGGAACAGGCGGAACAAGAGGCGTTCGGTGCCGACCTGCGGATCGGTCAACTCGTCGGCATCGATGGTCTCGACCAGCGAGCGGGCTTCGGTCCAGGCGTCATCCTCGCCATGCGGACGGTCGCCGTTATCGCCGTCGCCGCCGTGGAGATCGGGCTGGCGCATGCGCTCCGGCGCCTCCGGCAGGAACTGGGCAACGAGGCCGCCTGCCCGCCAGCGGTGGCGCGGCTTGCCGGCATCGTCACGGTCGAAGAGTTCGGCCGCAGCCAGGCGCACCCGCGTCGGGATCTGCTCCGACTGGCGGAAATAGACGCCGGCGATCTCCTCGAGCGAGGTGCCGTCGAGCGCGACAATACCCTGATAGGGCTGGGCGAACTTGCCCTGATCGATGGTGAAGGCGAGCACGCCCTTGCCGAGCAGTTGCTCCGGCTCGGTCTCGCCTGAGGCAATCGCCTGGTCGAGCAGCGCCCGATCGAAACGGGCGTAGGCGCGCACGTTCTCCGGCGTCGAGAAATCGGCGACGAGCAGATCGACCGGGCCGTCGCCCTTGGTCTGCACGGTGAACTTGCCGTCGAACTTCAGCGAGGTGCCGAGCAGCACCGTCAGCACGACGACTTCGGCAAGCAGCCGGGCAACGGGCGCGGGATAATGATGGCGCTCGAGGATGGCATCGAGCATGGGGCCGAGCTGGACGGCGCGGCCGCGCACATCCAGACCCTCCACCTGAAAGGGGACGACATGATCATCGCCGGCGAAATCGAACTGGCCGAGGGCGGCTGCAGCTTCTGCCATGGCTTTACTCCTAGTTTCGGGAGCGGCGGCCAAAGTGTCCGGCGCTCGCGCAGTCGGGCCGCAAGCTTATGACTCGCAACATCCGATTATGGTTCAGATCGCGCCCAGGCACCAAGCAAGAATCGATTTCTGCGCATGAAGACGGTTTTCCGCTTCATCGAAGACCACGGATTGCGGGCCGTCGATCACCTCGTCCGTCACTTCCTCACCGCGATGCGCGGGCAGGCAATGCATGAACAATGCATCGCTGCCGGCCTTGGCCATCAAGGCCGCATTGACCTGATAAGGCTGGAAGACGTTGTGACCCCGGGCCCGATGTTCCTGATTCATGGAGACCCAGGTATCGGTCACCACGCAATCGACGCCTTCGACCGCACGGTCGGCATCATGGCAGAGCATGATTTCGGCGCCCTCATTGCGGGCCCAGTTCAGATAGTGATCCTTGGGCTCCGAACCAAGGGGGACGGCCATGTTCATGCGGTAGCCGAAGCGCGCCGCCCCTTCGACCAGCGAATGCAGCACATTGTTGCCGTCGCCGGTCCAGGCGATGGTCTTGCCCTTGATCGGGCCGCGATGCTCCTCGAAGGTCATGATATCGGCCATGATCTGGCAGGGATGGGTATCGTCCGTCAGCGCGTTGATGACAGGCACGGTCGCATGTTCGGCAAGCTCCAGCAGGCGCGAGTGCTCGGTGGTGCGGATCATGATCGCATCGACATAACGCGACAGCACCTTGGCGGTGTCGCCGATCGTCTCGGCGCGGCCGAGCTGCATTTCGGTGCCAGAGAGGAACAGCGTTTCCCCGCCGAGCTGGCGCATGCCCACGTCGAAAGAGACGCGGGTGCGCGTCGACGGCTTCTCGAAGATCATCGCCAGCATCTTGCCGGCGAGCGGCTTGTCGCCCTTGCCGGCCTTGAAGGCCTGCTTGCGGGCGAGCGCGTCGTTCATGATGGTTCTGAGGTCGGCCGATGTGACGGCCGAAAGATCGAGGAAATGTTTAGGAGCCATGTTCTTACCTGTCGTGCGCCCGAAGGCGGCGATCCCTTCAAGCCGTCTTCTTGATCTTGGCGGCGCGGATGCTCTCGGCGGCGCGCTCGAGGCGCACAAGCCCTTCGCGGGCTTCCTCGGCAGTGACCACCAGCGGCGGAAGAAGGCGGATGACGTTGTCGCCGGCCGGCACGCCGAGCAGATGCGCGGCGCGGATCGCCTGCAGCAATTCGGCCGAGGGAACCGCAGCCTTGACACCGAGAAGAAGCCCTTCGCCTCGGATATCCTCGATCACATCGGGATAACGATCCTTGAGCGAGGCCAGTCCCTGGCGGAAGACGAGCGCGACGTCGCGCACATGCTCAAGGAAGCCATCGGCGAGGATGACGTCGAGCACGGCGCTGCCGACCGCCATGGCCAGCGGATTGCCGCCATAGGTCGAACCATGCGTGCCGGCCTTCATGCCGGAAGCGGCCTCGGCGGTTGCAAGGCAGGCGCCGAGCGGGAAGCCGCCGCCGATGCCCTTGGCGACGGCCATGATATCAGGCGTGATGCCGGACCATTCATGGGCAAACAGCTTGCCGGTACGGCCGACGCCCGTCTGCACCTCGTCGAGGATCAGCAGCAGGCCATTTTCGTCGCAGATCCGGCGCAGCGCCTTCATGAATTCGCTGGTGGCGGGACGCACGCCGCCCTCGCCCTGCACCGGCTCGATCAGGATTGCGGCCGTCGCATCGGTAATGGCGGCACGCACGGCATCGATGTCGCCGAACGGCACCTGATCGAAACCCGGCGCCTTGGGGCCGAAACCTTCGAGATATTTCTCCTGGCCGCCGGCGGCGATCGTCGCCAGCGTGCGGCCGTGGAAAGCGCCTTCGAAGGTGATGATATGGAACCTCTCGGGATGGCCCTTGGAAAACTGATAGCGGCGCGCCGTCTTGATGGCGCATTCGAGCGCCTCGGCGCCCGAATTGGTGAAGAACACCTTGTCGGCGAAGGTGGCGTCGGTCAGGCGTTTGGCCAGGCGCTCCTGGCCGGGAATTTCATAGATATTGGAGAGGTGCCAGACCTTGTCGGCCTGCTCCTTCAGCGCCGCGACCACATGCGGGTTGCCGTGGCCGACGGAGGTGACGGCGACCCCGGCGCCGAAATCGAGATAACGCTCGCCGCTCTCGGCGATCAGCCATACGCCCTCGCCTCGCTCGAACCGCAGCGGGGCACGAGAATAGGTGTCGTAAAGCGGCGCGGCTTCAGCCATCGCGGGTCTCCCGTTCAATGTTGTCATGCGCGGATTCCGGCTAACAAAACCAGGTCCGAAAAATCAAAAATGCCGCCTTTCGGCGGCGAGCGGTACTATTTCCTTTTCGCGCTGCAATGTCAACAAAACTGCGGCCTTAGCGTATGCCGCAAGCTTGTACAGGGGCACTTTCGGCCTTCAACAGGCATTATTGCAGAAATGACACGCAGAGGCAGCAAGTTGGGGAAAAACTTGAAATTCGATTCATCCGGATTCCCGCGACTCTTGTCACGGAGTCAGCCTCACACTAGGTTAAAGTTCAATTACTAGACTGCATGCGGCGGAACTAGTCACCAAAATTGATCAAGCGTTTCTTGTTTCGGAGGCTTCCGGGACAACGGTGAGGGATTCTGCCATCACCAACGCAAAAGGTGGAGACAGGGCATGAACTGGACAGACGAGCGGGTCGAGAAACTCAAGAAGCTTTGGGCCGAAGGACTGAGCGCCAGCCAGATTGCTGCGCAGCTTGGCGGGGTCAGCCGAAACGCCGTTATCGGCAAGGTGCACAGGCTCAGCCTTCCCGGCCGCGCCAAGGCCGGCGGCACGGCCACCGCGGCGCGCACGCCGAAGCGCCAGACATCCGCGCCGCGCGCGCCGAACTACGCCTCCCGGATCGCCACCCGCACCGTGACCCGCCAGCAGGGCGCAACCCTGCTGAAGGAAGAGATCGAGATCGATACAGTCGAGGAAATGGAATATGTGCCGAAGGGCAACGTGGTGGTGCCGATTTCCCGCCGCCTCGGCCTGACGGAGCTCACCGAACGCACCTGCAAGTGGCCGGTCGGCGATCCGCTCAAGGAAGATTTCCATTTCTGCGGCTGCGAATCCCCGGACAATTCGCCCTATTGCAGCTATCATCAGAAGCTTGCCTATCAGCCGATCAACGAACGCCGCCGGGCGGCGGCGCGGGTCAGCTGAGCGGACCGGTATAGCCAGACATAAAAAACGGGCCGCCGTTTCTTATTCGAGTGGGAAGTGACCTTTGCGTTTAGCAACCCCCACACTCCGTCATGCCAGGGCTTGACGGAGGAGAGGTGGCGCCGGGACAAGTCGGCTTTGCAGGCGCGATGGAAAGGTGGTGCCGAGACGCATAAGCCTCGCCGGCGCAACGACGCTGGCTCCGCAGCGGCGACGATGGACGACAAGGCGGGCCTCACAAGCCGTACTGCCGTGCGTTTGGCGGGAACGCCAACCCCACACTCCCTCAGCCTTCAGGCCTCCATCGAATAACCGGCGCCGCGGACGGTGCGGATGACGTCCTGCATATTGGAGAAATTCAGCGCCTTGCGCAGGCGGCCGACATGGACGTCGACGGTGCGTTCGTCGACATAGATGTCGTGGCCCCAGACGCCGTCCAGCAGCTGCGAACGGGAAAAGACCCGGCCCGGCGACGACATCAGGAATTCCAGCAGCCGGAATTCGGTCGGGCCGAGGCGGACTTCGCGGCTCTTGCGGTGGACACGATGGGTTTCGCGGTCGAGCTCGATATCGCCGCATTTCAGCACCGAGGACAGCACCTCGGGACGGGCCCGACGCAGCATCGCCTTGACGCGGGCGACGAGCTCGGGGGTCGAGAAGGGCTTGACGACGTAATCGTCGGCGCCGGTGGACAGTCCGCGCACACGCTCGCTCTCCTCGCCGCGCGCCGTCAGCATGATGATCGGCAGCCGCTCGGTTTCCGGCCGCATGCGCAGGCGCCGGCAGAGTTCGATGCCGGAGACGCCGGGCAGCATCCAGTCGAGGATGAGAAGGTCGGGCGTGCGCTCCTGAAGCCTGATCTCGGCCTCGTCGCCGCGCAGGATGGTATCGACCTCAAAGCCTTCCGCCTCAAGATTATAGCGAAGAAGCACGCTCAGCGCTTCCTCGTCTTCAACAACTGCGACTCTCGGGATCATGCGTGTCCGTCTCCTCGCGCACAAGCCTTAAACCGGGACGATTTAAGCAGGCGTCCTGCGCAAATTCAGAAATTGGCTGCGACCTCTTTGCGCGCCCCGAACGGGCGCGCACGCAAGTGACTGGTCCGGGCGGCTGGCCCGGGCGGCTCGTTCGGAACAATTATTCCGTCGCGGCGCCGACGGTGTTGGCACTGTCATCCTTCGGACGATCGCCTTCCGGCTGGGCGCCCGTCGCCATGTAGTAAATCGTCTCGGCGATGTTGGTGGCATGGTCGCCGATGCGCTCGATGTTCTTGGCGCAAAAGAGCAGATGCGTGCAGCTCGTGATGTTGCGCGGATCTTCCATCATGTAGGTCAAGAGCTCGCGGAACAGCGAGGTGTACATCGCGTCGATCTCGTTGTCGCGTTCGCGGATGGCGGTCGCCTTGTCGGCGGCGCGTGTCGTATAGACGTCGAGCACTTCCTTGAGCTGGACGAGCGCCAGCTCGGAGAGGTGCTCGAGGCCGCGGGCGAGCTTGCGCGGCACGCCTGTGCTCTGCACGGCGATGACGCGCTTGGCGGTGTTCTTGCCGAGGTCGCCGACGCGTTCGAGATCGGCGGCGATGCGGATCGAACCCATGATCTCGCGCAGGTCCGAGGCCATCGGCTGACGGCGGGCGATGGTGACGATCGCCTTGTCGCCAATCTCGCGTTCGGTGTGATCGAGGATCACATCGTCGGAAATGACCTTTTGCGCCAGCGCCGTATCGCCGTTGACCAGCGCCCGGACGGATTCCGCGACCATCTGTTCGGCCAGGCCGCCCATTTCGGAAATCCGCCTGGAGAGGAACTTCAGATCATCATCATAGGCGGAATAAATATGTGTCGATGCCATGGGGCTTTGTCCTCGAATAACGGAAAGCTTCGTGTCGCCGGGATCAGCCGAAGCGACCCATGATGTAATCCTGGGTGCGTGGATCGTCGGGGTTGGTGAACATCTTGTCGGTGTCGTTCTCCTCGACGAGGTTGCCGAGGTGGAACATGGCGGTGCGCTGCGAAACACGCGCGGCCTGCTGCATGGAGTGGGTGACGATGACGATCGTGTAGTTCTCGCGCAACTCGTGGATCAGCTCCTCGACCTTGGCGGTGGCAATCGGATCAAGGGCCGAGCAGGGTTCGTCCATCAGGATGACCTCCGGGCTGACGGCGACGGCGCGGGCAATGCACAGGCGCTGCTGCTGACCGCCGGAGAGGCCGGTGCCGGATTCGTGCACGCGGTCCTTGACCTCGTTCCACAGGCCGGCGCGCTGCAGGCTGCTCTCGACGATCTGGTCGAGATCGGCCTTCGACTTGGCGAGACCGTGGATGCGCGGGCCGTAGGAGACGTTTTCGTAGATCGACTTCGGGAACGGGTTCGGCTTCTGGAAAACCATGCCGACGCGGGCGCGAAGTTCGACCACGTCGATATCCGGATCATAGATGTCGTCGCTGTCGAGCGTGATCTTGCCGGTGACGCGGCAGCCTTCGATCGTGTCGTTCATGCGGTTGAGGCTTCGCAGGAAGGTCGACTTGCCGCAGCCCGAGGGGCCGATCAGGGCGGTTACGGTGTTTTCGCGGATGTTCAGGTTCACGTCGAAAAGCGCGCGCTTCTCGCCGTAATATACGGAGACATCCTGTCCAATCATTTTATACGGGACGTTGCTCATCTTCTGATCCAGCGCCTTTTCAACTGCAGCTTCCGTCAGCATGTTCATGATGTTTAACTCCGTTTACCAGCGGCGCTCGAAGCGACGACGCAAGAGGATGGCGCCCATGTTCATGACGATCAGGAACAGGAGCAGGACGATGATGGCACCCGAAGTACGCTCCACGAAGGCACGTTCGGCCTCGTTCGCCCACATATAGACCTGCACGGGCAAGGCCGTCGAGGGCTCGAGCGGTGTCGTGGGCGCATTGGCGACGAAGGCGACCATGCCGATCAAGAGCAGCGGCGCGGTTTCGCCAAGCGCGTGCGCCAGGCCGATGATCGTGCCGGTGAGGATGCCGGGCATGGCAAGCGGCAGGACATGGTGGAACACCATCTGCATCTTCGAGGCGCCGAGGCCGAGCGCTGCGGCGCGGATCGAAGGCGGCACGGCGCGCAGAGCCGCGCGGGTGGCGATGATGATCGTCGGCAGGGTCATCAGCGTCAGCACCAGGCCACCGACCAGCGAAGCCGAGCGCGGCAGGCCGATGAAGTTGATGAAGACGGAAAGGCCGAGCAGACCGTAGACGATCGACGGGACGGCGGCGAGATTGTTGATGTTGACCTCGATCAGGTCCGTCAGCCTGTTCTTCGGCGCAAACTCCTCGAGATAGATCGAGGCGGCGACGCCGATCGGCAGCGACAGAACGAGCACGATCAGCATCAAGTAAAGCGAGCCGATGAGGGCAACGCCGAGGCCGGCGGCCTCCGGGCGGCTGGAATTGCCGTTGACGAAGAGGCCGCTGTTGAATTGCTTCTGGAGAACGCCGCCCGCCTTCATCTGGTTCATCCAGTTGACCTGCTTGTCGTTGACCTTGCGGTTCTTCTCATCGACGGAAAGATCGATCTGGCCCTTGTTGGCACTGTCAATATTGGCATCAGCGAGCAGGGTGACATTGACCGTCTTGCCGATGATCGAGGGATCGGCGACGACCAGATCGCGCAGCTGGATCGGCGCGCTCTTGGAGAGCATGGCGGTTGCATCGCGCACATCCGGACGGCTCGATGCATTGATGTTCAGCTGCTTGACGATCGCGTCACGCAGCAGAACCGGATAGTTGGCGGCGATCAGCACCGAAGGATCGGTCGCCCGCTTGCCGTTCGGATCGATCGTCTTTTCGGCGAATTCGATCGGCAGGGTGATCGTCGTCTGCTGGAAGGCGGTGTAGCCTTTGCCGATCACCGTCCACAGCAGGACGAAGAGAAAGATGAGGCCGAAGGCAATGGCGGCGATGCCGTAGGCCTGGAACCGGCGCTCGGCGGCATAGCGGCGCTTGATGCCGATGTCACGGCGGGCAGGCGCCTTGGAAACGGTGACACCGACGGCGGGAGAAACAATGTTCGTCATTCGTACTGCTCCCGATATTTGCGCACGATGTAGAGCGCATAGATGTTGAGGCTAAGCGTGATGCAGAACAGCGTGATGCCAAGCGCAAAGGCGACCAGCGTCTGCGGCGAGGTGAACTCGAGGTCGCCTGTCAGCTGATTGACGATCTTGACGGTCACCGTGGTCATCGGCTCGAAGGGGTTGATCTGAATGCGGGCGGCAACACCTGCGGCCAGCACGACGATCATGGTTTCGCCGATGGCGCGCGAGGCGGTCATCAGCAGCGCGCCGACGATGCCGGGAAGTGCCGCCGGCAGGACCACCTTCTTGATGGTTTCGGAGCGTGTGGCGCCGAGACCGAGCGAACCGTCGCGCAGCGCCCGCGGTACGGCGGTGATGATGTCGTCCGACAGCGAGGAAACGTAGGGGATCAGCATGATGCCCATGACGATACCGGCGGTCAGAACGCTCTGTGCCTGGATGAAGTTCGAATAGTTGCCGGAGAGCAGGCCGCTGATCTGCGCGGAGAAATCGCGCAGGAAGGGGCCGACGGTGACGAGGGCGAAGAAGCCGTAGACAATCGTCGGGATGCCGGCGAGCACTTCGAGCAGCGGCTTGGAGACGCCGCGCACCTTCGGCGAGGCGTATTCGGCCATGTAGATGGCGGCGAAGAGACCGACCGGCACGGCTACCAGCATGGCGACCAGGCCGATATAAAGCGTGCCGAGCAGGAGCGGGATCAGGCCGAACTGGCCGAAGGACGAGCTGCCGGCGCCGGCAAAGCGCGGATCCCAGACAGTGCCGAAAAAGAAATCGCCGGCGGGAACGACGGCAAAGAAGCGAACCGCTTCCGACAGCATCGACAGCACGATGCCGACCGTCGTCAGGATGGCGATCGAGGAGGCGAGCAGCAGGCCCCAAAGCATGACGCGCTCGACGCGGTTGCGGGCGCGGAAGCGCGGCGCGATGGCGCGCAGCGCATAAAAGGCGCCGGCAACGGCCAGAATGAAGACGATCGCGGTCATGGCGAGGCGGCTCGTCATGCTCATGGAATTGAGCGTCTTGGCGGCCTCGACCATGTATGGCTGCGGCTGGCCGGCGAGCGGCACGCCCTTTTCGCTGAGCTTGGCCTGCAGGGCGGCCGGATCGTTTGCCACCGCGGCGGCTTCGTCCGATGTCAGCATCGTCAGGCCGCGCGCGACCGTCGCCACCATCGAATAGCTCAGATCCTGTTCGACCGCGGCCTGCGCCTTGACCTCGGCAGGGAAAGTGCCGCGCACCGAGGACTGGATGACGCCGGGGCCGACGGAGAGCCAGACGCAGAGGACGACGAGGGCGGGAAGAACCGTCCAGATCGCGGCATAGGCGCCGTAATAGGCCGGCCGGGAATGCAGTGCGGAGGACCTGCCTCCGGCAAGGGCTGCGGCACGGCCGCGCGCGACCAGATAGGCGACGGCGCCGATCGCCACAAGGCACAGAAGTATGACGGATGTGCTCATTCGTTACGTCCCCAGGCCCGTGGCCCCCAAAAAGCGCGGGCGGCTTCATCAGCCTGCCTTCGGCTTCCAATCATGGAGAAGGAATTCAACCCTGCCGCGGAAAGACCGGGACACAGGGCCATAAACGATGCCGGCGCGGGCTTTGAAGCACCGCGCCGGCAAAGTCATTACATGGACTTACCAGCTTCGACGTCCTTGCGGATCGCGTCGCGCTCGGCATCCGGAGCGGCAACGAGGCCGTATTCAGCCAGCGGGCCGTCAGGGCCGATCATCTGGTCGGATACGAAGAAGCTGACGTATTCCTTCAGGCCCGGAACAGCGCCGAGATGTGCCTTCTTGACATAGAAGAACAGCGGGCGGGAAACCGGGTAGGTGCCGTTGGCGATCGTTTCGGTGGACGGAACGATACCGTTCACGCTGGCGACCTTCAGCTTGTCGGCGTTGTTTTCATAGAAGGAAAGGCCGAATACGCCGACGCCGGTCTTGTTGGCCGCGATGCGTGCGAGGGTTTCCGGATAGTCGCCGTCGATGTCGACCGCAGCGCCGTCCTTGCGGACCGCGACGCAAGCCTTGGTCTGGGCGGCCTTGTCGGAGATTTCCTTGGCGATGACGTCGAGAGCGCCCGAAGCCTTGCAGCCGGCGGCAAGAACGTTCTGTTCGAAGACTTCGCGCGTGCCGTGCTTTTCGCCCGGGATATAGGCGGCGATGTCAACGGCCGGGAGCTTCGGATTGACTTCCGACCACTTCTTGTAGGGGTTGGCGACGAGCTTGCCGTCGACGACGACCTGGGCAGCGAGTGCCTTGTAGATGTCGGCCGGAACGTAAGCGACATCAGGGTTGGACGAGTCGGTTGCGAAGACGATGCCGTCATAACCGATCTTGACTTCCTGGATGTCGGTTACGCCGGCGGCCTTGCAGGCTTCGGCCTCGTTCTTGTTGATCGGACGCGAAGCGTTGGCGATGTCGATGGTGTCTTCGCCGACGCCCTTGCAGAATTCCTTCAGGCCAGCGCCCGTGCCGCCGGATTCGACGACCGGCGTCTTGAAGTTGGTGAAGGTCTCGCCGAAGGATTCGGCAACGATCTTGGCGTAAGGCAGGACGGTGGACGAACCAGCGATCTGGATCTGGTCGCGAGCGACGGCTGCGCCAGCGAAGGCGGCAGTTGCAGCGAGCGCGGCAACGGTGAGCTTGAAGGTGTTCATTAGAAATCTCCCGCATTGGGCTTGTGTGAGTGCGGCCTGAGAGGCCCTCGCAGTGCCTTTTTTCATCGGCGGGACTCTCTTAACGCTGTAAGCACCGTCCTTTTATGTCAAACCCGTGAAACATTTGTGACAGGTTAAATCGCTGTTTTACAACGATAAAATTTATGGATCCCGCCTGAACGTGTCGACGGATGGCAAAGTTTGGATCGCGGTTCGACCATGCATTGTAAGTTTACAACACGTGATCCGGCGGTTGCGGAAAGGCATCCTGTCTCCGTCCCACCCTCGACAGGGCACGTCCCCTCTCCCGTCATTGCGGGGAGAGGGGACCACGAGAGATTGCGCCTTAGAAGCGCACCGTAAAATCGGTGCCTTTGCCAACCTCGGACTTGACGATCAGCCGGGCGCGGTGGCGGGTGAGGATATGTTTGACGATGGCAAGGCCAAGGCCGGTGCCTTTCTTCGAGCGGCTGTCCTCGATGCTGACGCGATAGAAGCGTTCCGTCAGACGCGGCACGTGCTCGGCCGGGATGCCCGGCCCCTTGTCGACGATGCTGACCTCCACGGGGCCACCGGCGCCGTTCTTCAGCCAGACATCGACGATCTTGCCTTCCTGGCCATATTTGCAGGCATTCTCCATCAGGTTCTCGAAGACCTGGACAAGCTCGTCACGGTCTCCCAGCACTTCCACCTTGCCGTCGGGCAGATGCAGGTCGATCTCGACGCCGACATCCCTGGCGAGCGGCACCAGCGAGTCGCGGACATGGTCGAGCAGCGGCACCAGGTCGACCTTCTCATCCGGCGCGAGGTGCGATTTCAGCTCCAGGCGGGAGAGCGACAGCAGGTCATCGACCAGCCGGCTCATGCGGGTGGTCTGATCGAGCATGATGCCCAGAAACTGCGCCTGCGCCTTCTGGTCGTTCTTCGCCGGGCCCTGGATCGTCTCGATGAAGCCGCGCAGCGAGGCAAGCGGCGTGCGCAGCTCGTGGCTGGCATTGGCGACGAAATCCGATCGCATGCGGTCGATGCGGCGGACCTCCGATATATCGCGGAAGGACAGGATGAAAAACCGCTCCCGCTCTCCGTCGGCCTGGAACTCGACGGGCGCGCTGCGGACGATATAGACGCGCTCGGACGGCAGCCGCTCGGCATGCTCGATCTGGTTCGGCGCATTGGTGGCGATGGTTTCGCGCACCATGTCGAGCACGCCGGGCGAGCGCAGCCGGGCCGATATATGGGCGCCGAGCGCCACCTCGCCGAAGGCCTTTTCGGCGGCGCGGTTCTGGAACAGCACCGAGGCGTCGTGCGACAGCACCATGGCGGGAATATCGAGCCCGGCAAGCGTGGCGGCAACATCAGGCAGGCGGCTTGGCGGCGCTTGCGGCTCCGCCTCCATCGGCTCGACGGGTTCCGCCTTGAGGACTGGCGCCTCGTTGAACAGCGCGGTCAAGATCATGACGAGCAGGAGAACGAGCACGACCCATTTGTTCATCCCGGCGGCAAGGGCGGCGAGCGCGCTGAGGATGGCCGCGAGCAGCACCGGCCGTTCGCGCCGGATGCGCGCCAGCAGGCTTTTTCTCCAGGGGGTTTCGTCTTGCAACTGGGCCTCGCGGCGTCGATTCGTTTCTTTATATTGAACTCTGCCTGATAGCGGCAATTCATGACAGAAGTTTTCGGCTGGCGCCGCTCAAGCGAATGACTGCCGGGCAAACGCGGGAAAAATCACCGGCCAAAAGCGAAAGATTTGATTTTCAACGGCAAATATGTTCGCCTACGGCAAGAGGACACCAGCCCAGGAGGGGCGTATGAGCGAGACTGTCGGAAGCAGGGCGGTGGAGCTTGATATCCACGGCAGGAAGTGCGTCTTCGACGTCGACGATCCGGTCCTGCCGGACTGGGTGGAGGAACACGCGCTGGAGTCCGGCGGGTTTCCCTATAAGAAGAAGCTCAACGAGGAGGACTATCTGGAGCAGCTTACAAAGCTGCAGGTGGAACTCGTCAAGGTGCAGTTCTGGCTGCAGGCGACCGGCAAACGGGTGATGGCGCTGTTCGAGGGGCGCGACGCGGCCGGTAAGGGCGGCGCCATTTCGGCCTCCTCGGCGCATATGAACCCGCGCCTTGCGCGCGCCGTCGCGCTCGCCAAGCCAACCGAGCGCGAGCAGGGGCAATGGTATTTCCAGCGTTATGTCGCGCAGTTCCCGACCGCAGGCGAATTCGTGCTGTTCGACCGCTCCTGGTACAACCGCGCCGGCGTCGAACCGGTCATGGGCTTCTGCACGCCGCAGCAATATGAAGCTTTCCTCAACCAGGCGCCGCAGCTCGAAAAGATCATTGCCCATGAGGGCATCTTCTTCTTCAAATTCTATCTCGATATCGGCCGCGAGATGCAGCTCAAGCGTTTCCACGATCGCAGGCACGATCCGCTGAAAGTCTGGAAGCTTTCATCGATGGATATCGCGGCCCTGACCAAATGGGGCGATTACAGCGAAAAGCGCGACCGCATGCTGAAGGAAACCCATACGGAATTCGCGCCATGGACCGTCATCCGCGCCAATGACAAGCGGCGTGCGCATCTGCAGCTTATCCGGCACATGCTCCACAGGATGGACTATGACGGCAAGGACAAAGCGGCGCTCGGCGAGCGCGACGAGCAGATCATCGGCTCGGGCCCCGGCTTCCTGAAATAGGTCAGTTGCCGCCTCACTGCCCCGGCAGGATGCGGATTGCGAACAGGTTGATGCCGCGCGCCTTGCCGTCGAGATCGCTGTTGATGACAAGCGTGCCGGGCGAATTCGGCGCCAGCGAGCGGTCGAATCTCACCTGCAGCAGCGCATCCGACTTTTCGCGGGTGACGCTGAAGCGATGGCGGGCACAGTTGCCGAGCGACTGGAAATTGCATTCGACCGTAACCTGCGTCGGCTCGTCGGTGGTCGATTGCAGCGTCAGCGCGATGGTCGAGGATTTGCCGGCAAGCTGCTGCAGCACCGAGGCGGGAACACTGACCGAGATATTGCCGTCAGCCGCACCGCTTTCGGAAATCAGCCGCACTGCCGGGCCGTCATTCTCGGTGATGTTTTCGGTGCGCGCCCGCGGGCCGCTTGTGATCTTGTCGGCCTCGTCGGGCTTGAACACCGGGATCCAATCGGCCGAAAAACTGTTCTGCGGATCGATGGTCACCGGCTGATCGGTGTGGCTGGCGGCATTGCCGGCGCTGTCGTCATTGCCGGTGAAATCCTCCGGCTGGGTGCTGGCCGGCGGATTGGCGACGCTGGTGTCGCGCTCGGCCGCCGTCAGGAGCAGGCCCGACGTATAGGCCCACCAGGCGCCGATGCCGATGAAGGCGAGCAGCACACACCAGACGAGAAGCCTCGAAAAGAACTTGCGCGGTTTGCGGCGGCCGGCCGCCCGCTCCGGACGGAAATCCATGTTGGCGGCGCGCTGGCCGCGCTGCAGCCGCTCGTCGCCCAGCGGGGCGGCGGAGAGATGATCGGCGGTGCTCGCATGCACGTCGTCAAGGCGCGACTCGTCGCCGCGGTGCATGATCACGTCCGGGCCACGGGTCTCGCCCGCCGCCACCGGGCTGTCGATCAGGCTGTCGATATCGGCCACATCCCCTCGATGAGCCGGCGGCGCCGGCATGTCGACGACCGGCGGCACCGGCACTTCAGGCGGTCTCTGGCGCGGGTGAAGACGGTCGCGCTCCTCGCTTTCAATAGCGTGGATGGTGGTTTCCAGGCGATGGCGATGATGGGCGACGGCATCGGCATCGGTGATATCCTGCTTGCGCAGGCCGGCTTCCAACGCCTGGCGGGCCGACTGGTAGATCCTCGCTCGAACCTCCGGATTGTCGCGATCGGCATTTTCGAGCGCTGTTCTGATGGCCGTTTCTAATCCGCTCACGTCAAGTCCTTCACTTCGAACCCGGCATCGGACTGCCGTCCCTGCCGTTCTCTATCAAAATTCGGTAGCGGCAAGCGCGGCAAACCGCAAGCCTTGCAGCCCCGCCGGCCGCTGATCGGCGGCGATATCGCCAGCTTTCGCGGCCCCGGGCCTTGCCCTCTTCTTCATGCGCGCCTGATATATCCGCCTGAAATCGACGAAGGCGTGGCGGCCGCTCTTTTATCAGCTTTTCTTCTCTGTTATGAGATTGACGTTTTCGTAAACGTCAATGCGCGGTGAATCATGGCCCTGCCCCCCATCCTCAAGGACAAACTCAGACTGCCGGTGATCGGCTCGCCGCTCTTCATCATCTCGCATCCGGCGCTGACCCTGGCGCAATGCAAGGCGGGCGTCGTCGGCGCCTTTCCGGCGCTGAACGCCCGGCCGGAGAGCCAGCTCGACGAATGGCTGGCCGAGATCACCGAGGAACTCGCCCGCCACGACGCCGCCCATCCGGAGCGGCCGGCCGCGCCCTTTGCCGTCAACCAGATCGTCCACATGTCGAACAAGCGGCTGGAGCACGACCTGTCGCTCTGCGTCAAATACAAGGTGCCGATCGTGATCTCCTCGCTCGGCGCCGTGCCCGAGGTCAATGCCGCCGTGCATTCCTATGGCGGCATCGTGCTGCACGACATTATCAACAACCGCCACGCCCATTCGGCGATCCGCAAGGGTGCGGACGGGCTGATCGCCGTGGCATCAGGCGCCGGCGGCCATGCCGGCACGCTGTCGCCCTTCGCCCTTGTCCAGGAAATCCGCGAGTGGTTCGACGGGCCGCTGCTGCTTGCCGGCGCGATCGCGACCGGCGGCGCGATCCTGGCCGCCGAAGCGATGGGCGCCGACATGGCCTATATCGGCTCGCCCTTCATCGCAACGCAAGAGGCGCGCGCTAGCGAGGCTTACAAGCAGGCGATCGTCGACGGCGCGGCAGCCGACATCGTCTACTCCAACTATTTCACCGGCGTGCACGGCAACTATCTCAAACCGTCGATCATCGCCGCCGGCATGGACCCCGACAACCTGCCCGTCGCCGACCCCTCGAAGATGGATTTCGAGCAGGCGACCGGCGGCGCCAAGGCCTGGAAGAACATATGGGGCAGCGGCCAGGGCATCGGCGCCGTCAAGGCGGTGGAGCCGGTGGCAAATCTCGTCGACCGGCTGGAAGCTGAATACAAGGCCGCCCGCGCCCGGCTGGCGCTCTGAGGATCTTCCACACCCCGCCCTCTTTTTTGCCAAAGGCATGACAGGGTGCTTGAAATCTTCAGACAATGCCTGTATCAGCGCCATGCAAATCGCAGGCCGCACGCTTCGGCCGCCAAATGCCGCTTTAGCTCAGTCGGTAGAGCACATCATTCGTAATGATGGGGTCACGTGTTCGAGTCACGTAAGCGGCACCATTTTTCTTCCACCGCATGCTAACAGTCTCCATTATAAGCCTCTTTTAATAACCTGCGTTCACCTTCAGCTTCGCCTGAACGCTCTCCAGGCAAGCTTCAGCAGGTGGTGGGCTTCTTCTCCCAAGACGGTCGGACTGCCACTTGCGCTCGCATGAGCGACCGATGTCGATCGAGCGCGAGCAGCCCAGCAATTAGGAGGATCTATGAGGATATCGCTTCTGAGTACCGTACTTTTCACCCTTACCATGTCGCCCGCCCAAGCCAAGGATTTCCCTCTGGCCTCATGTAGCGGATGGAACGGAACGCTGGTCAGCAGGACCGGGACCGATTCGAGCACTGCGGTTATGGAAGGGAACGTCAATCAGGCCAACCTCCAGGAATATTGCGAGCGAGACCCGGGAGGCGAGACAACCGCACATGGAGGGAAATTGACTGTAGAGCAGTGCGTGGCGATGTACATGAAAGAAAATGGGAAGGACACTTACCGTTCCACCGCCAATTGCCGCAAGGGCACCCTGTCCTTCTTTCCTGCTGGCGGAGAACCGCTGCGCGTCACTTTCCCATTGCCAGAGGATGCAGATGTGTCGTGCGCCTCAGGCATGCCGCCGCTGATCGAGCAGTTCACGATGCTCTGCCCTCGGGCGGCGCGAAAGTTCAAAATGATCGATGGCGAATGAAACGATGGCTGTCTCGGTACTGCCGATAAACTTTCGTCGGCCTTGAAAAACACGAGGATCTGCGTCAGACCGTGAGTAACAGCGCGAGAATTCATAGGCGAACTGCTGGGCATTATACCGAAGATAGAAGTTGCAAGCTTAGGGCGTCGCCTGTCGGCATACGTCTTAAAGATTGGCGCCAACCTGGCCGAGTGTAAAATAATCTGAATGTAGCGTTTCATTCGCGCTTTCCTCCGATGCCAATTGCCCCATGGGTTTTATCGCGGCTTTTTACTGGCGGAATAATATTATCTGTGTACGCTACAGTACCGGAACTGCTGTGACCGGAGGGACGTTGTTCCGCCTGGATCGCGCAGAGGGAGTCTCCTGTCTCCGCGCGCACCCCTTTGTAGCCTGCGCGATCCAACTTTTTCTCTCAGCTTCAGTCAAAACTCTGTAGATGATCTTCCCTTTAGCGCCCAAAGACACGCTTTTCTTGTACAGCTGTTCAAGTCAAACTTTGTCGGAACTTTCGCAGGACGCTGTTGTTTTCCTGGCGGGCCGCACGCGGCAGTCTTCTGCCCTGCTACACCCCTATTGGCAGTCGTCGTGCGGCCCCACCTTCGCGCTTTTGGGTGGAGCCCCGCAGCCGTGACAAATCCATAGAGCGCTGTGAAACCAACGGCGCGTTTTCTCGTTCAATGGCGGAATGGCTGTCGGGAGAATGCTGGATGAAGCTGGTGTCGTTCCACTATGCAGGGCCGAACGAGACCCTCATCTTCATCAATCCTGAGCACGTTGTTGCCGTTCGACCGTTCCCGAACACCACACACATCTATGTTTCAGCGCTCCAAAACCATGGAGGCCCCAGGTATTATCCCGTCAGAGAGACGATCGATGACGTGGTCAAGCGACTGATCAGTTAAGCGAGCGCTAGTGCCAATGCTATTCCATGAGGTCACGGCTGGAACGGCGGGTTCCGGTCACACCCGCCGTCGCATTGCAGGGAAGGTGTCGCGGGTCTAGGTCGCCACCTGCCTCGGTTGTGTCAGACGCCTGCCGACGGTCTGACCGGGCAACTCGATAAACTTGTAGCCTACGAAGGATAGGGCATAGACGGCGGGGATGGTGACAATCAACGTCGCCAGCCAGCGAGCGGGATTGCTGAGGTCGGTATTGCCGATCAGCCAGGCGATCACCGGCTGCATGATCAGCAGGTGAATGAGATAGGCGCCGAAGGAAAGTTCCCCGAGATTTCGAAAGAAGCTGTTGCCGAGCACCGCATTGACCGCGCGCGAATAATGGCCGGCGGAACCCGGAAACCGATCGGCGTGCACCAGGACAAAGAACAGCGCCACGATCCCGACGCGCACAGTTTCGTGCAGCACAGTCACGTCGCCGCCGACAGGGATGAGGACCAGCAGAGCCGAAATCGCAAAAGCCAGGTAAGCTCTGCCCTGCGACATCCATAATGCACCCGCGAGAAGCATGCCGGCGGCGAAGATGTGCATTTTCATCGGCAGAAACGACGGCATCGGGAAGCGAAAGCCCAGGTGATGGATCACCCAGGCGGCAATGACCGCCAAGCCGACGGTGACGAGCATGCCCTTCAGCCAGCCGAGCCGCCCGAGGACGATCATGATGAAGGGCAAAGCCGCATAAAACTGCATTTCCAGGCCGATGCTCCAATCGGGCAGCGCCGTGCGGAAGGCATGGGCCGGCGACAAGCCGAACAGGAAGGAGAGATGCATCAGGTAGTTGGTCAGGCCATCGTCCAGATAGCGGGATGCGGCTTGCGGCGGATTGCCGTTGAACGCATCGATGACCATCCTTGCCTGATAGATCTCGGACCCGGCGATGAGAGCAATCACCAGCATGACGTAGTAGAGCGGTGCGATGCGGAAGAAGCGACGCGCCCAGAACACCGCCCATGTCTGCGGGCTCTCCCATGGCTCCCTGCCCTTCCGCCGCTGATAGTGAAACACCATCAGGAAGCCGGAGAGCATGATGAACAGGTCGACCCCGAGCTCCGGATCTCCGATAACAGGCACCTTGAACCCCGTCAGGATGTGGGCATGGCCGATCAGCACCCATAGCGCTGCCAAACCACGCAAACCATCCAGACATTCAATGCGTCTGCCGCCTTTCATCGCGTCCATGAGATACCTCTATCCATTCGTATCCGCGGGCAGGGTTAGCATCTTCGACGGCAACCGGATAGTGTTGAGTAAATTTTTATGGGCTTCGGCACAACTTGCGCGGGTTGACAGTCGATGAAGGGCTGGCGGCGTCAGGCTGCCCATTTGCGTCCATTCGACTGCGAAATATTGGAAGGAACATGCCGCTGCCGAACCGGTTTCCCCTTGAGACAACAAGGATGGAGAAGACCATGTCCTGTAAACTCATCGCAATATCCCTCCTTTCGATCGGTCTTGCCGGCTCGGCTCTGGCCCAGACAGCCGGTGGGGCGAATTCCAGCGGGCGGCTTTCGGTGGCGCCCATTATCGGCGGCTCGGGCAATACAGGCGCGGGTTCGGCTGGTACCGGCTCCGCCGGCACGGGCTCGGCGGGCACGGGGTCCGTCGGCACCGATCCCGGCACGACAGGCAGCACCACCGGCAATGGCGGCGTCGATCTCAACAGCGGCCGCGGTACGATCAATCCGGGCGGAGTCAATCCGGATCTCCAGCAGACGCCAGGCTGCACCGACGGCAGCGGCTCGCTCAGCGAGGCCTGCCAGCAGTGAGAATGGCGAGCGCCAGCCTGCCGACGGATTTAGGTCCGGTCGTGATGGCGCCGGGCCTTCATTTCACCTGCCGCCACTGACGTCGCGCAAAATGACAACCGCCTAAGAGAATTGCTTTACCGGCCGGCGTTCCGGTCGTACAAAAGCAGCATCCCTCCGCACATGGCGATCGCCACACCCAGCCAGCCTGCCGATATCTCCGGCGTCCGCGGAGCACCCGAAGAGGACCGTCATGTCGAATGCAGCGCACCGCTCGAACCGCGTGCTTGTCGTCGCGACCATCATGGTGGCGACATTCATGGTTGCCATCGAGGCGACGATCGTGGCGACGGCGATGCCGCGCATCGTCGGCCAACTCGGCGGCTTTTCCTATTACAGCTGGGTGTTTTCGGCCTTCCTGCTGGCGCAGTCGACGACGACGGTCATCTACGGCAAGCTTTCCGATATTTTCGGACGCAAGCCGGTGCTGATCGGCGGCATCCTGATCTTCCTCGCCGGCTCTCTGCTCTGCGGCTTTGCCTGGTCGATGATGTCGCTGGTGCTGTTCCGGCTGCTGCAAGGGCTCGGCGCCGGCGCAATCCAGCCGGTGACGATGACCATCATCGGCGATCTCTTCAAGCTCGAGGAACGCGGCCGCGTGCAGGGGGCGATGGCGACCGTCTGGGCGACATCGGCCGTCGTCGGGCCGCTTGCCGGCGGCATCATCGTCGACACCTTCTCCTGGGCCTGGATCTTCTGGATCAACCTGCCGATCGGCATCGTCTCGATCATCGCCTTCATGATTTTCCTGAAGGAGGACGTCGCGCACAAGCAGGCGAGGATCGATTATCTCGGATCCGTGCTGTTTTCGATTTCGATCGTCGCCCTGCTCGTCATGCTGACGGAAACCGATGCAGGCGCCTGGATCCTGCTGTCGCTCTTCGCCGTCTTCGTCGTCGCGGGGCTCTTCTTCCTCGCCCAGGAGAGGCGGGCGCCGGAACCGATCATTTCGATCGCGCTCTGGAGCCGCCGGCTGATCGCGACCAGCAATGCGGCGACGCTGCTTGCCGGCATGGCGCTGATCGGGCTTTCCACCATCCTGCCGATTTACGTGCAGGGCGTGCTCGGCCGCTCTCCTGTTGTCGCCGGCTTCACGCTCACCATGCTCATCGTCGGCTGGCCCTTGGCAGTGATGCTCTCCAGCCGCTTTTACCGGGCCTTCGGCATTCGCCGCACACTGCGCGTCGGCAGCCTGATGTTTCCGTTCGGTGCCTGCTTCCTGTTGTTCCTGACGCCCGAAGGCTCGCCGCTTCTGGCCGGCGCCGGCTCCTTCTTCATGGGCTTCGGCATGGGCCTGATCAGCCTGACGAGCATCGTGCTGGTGCAGGACAGCGTCGAATGGTCGATGCGCGGCAGCGCCACGGCCTCGATCATCTTCGCCCGCAGCCTCGGCAATACGCTCGGCGCCACCGTGCTCGGCGCCATCCTCAATGCCGGCATCAGCCATTATGCGAGCGGTGAAACGGCGGCCGCCCTTCACAAGGCGCTGAACCAGCCGACCGGCCTCTCGGCGCTCGCCGCCGATCCGGCGATCCGCGGCATCTTCGACGCGGCCCTGCACTGGAGCTTCTGGGGCGTGGTCGTCGTCGCGGTGCTGACCTTCTTCACCACCTGGCTGATCCCAGTCGGCCACCGCCAGGCACGCGAAGAGCCGGCGGCGGCAAGCGAGGCGGCCTCGCATTGACACGGTTGCTCCTCACGGGGAGCGCCTGGCAGTTTGTTGACAACGTTTCCTCCGTCATGCTCGGCCTTGTGCTGCCTTGTGCCGAGCATCTGAGCACCGCGATTTCACGAGAACCATTTATTGTCAGGTACTTGTTCGACGTGCTCAGATCCTCGGCACAAGGCCGAGGATGACGTCGCCGGTATCCACGTAACTACGGAAACCGCTTCGTCCTTCTCCTGAAATAGCTTTAGCGGCGGTTGTCCAAAACCCGCAGGATCAGGTTTCGTCTTCCCTTGCGTGGGACGAGATCAATATCGCTGACGAGCTTTGCGCCGCCCTCGCGCCGTTCCAAGGTGATCTTGCGGCTGTGGAAGGCTTCCAGCTCGGCGCGATGCGCAACGCTGATGATGGTTGCCGCCGGCAATTCATCGATCACCATCTCCATCATCCTGTCCTGGCTCTTCTCGTCGAGTGCCGAGGTCGCTTCGTCGAGCACGATGATATCGGGGGTATGCAGCAGCAGCCGTGCGAAGGCGAGCCGCTGCTTTTCGCCGCCGGACAGGATCTGGTCCCAGGGCGCGTCTTCCTCGATCTTCTCGCTCAGATAATCCAGCCCCACCTTGGCAAGGGCCGCCTTGATTTCCTCCGGCGTCCAGCTGTCGGCGGCGCGGGGGTAGGCCACCGCGCGGCGAAGCGTCCCGGACGGGATATAAGGCCGCTGCGGCAACATGAACAAGCGCCGGTCGCCGTGGAAATCGACGCTGCCGTGACCCCAGGGCCAAAGACCGGCAATGGCGCGCACCAGCGTACTCTTGCCCGAGCCGGATTCGCCTGCCACGAGCACCCGCTCGCCCGGTGCGATCTCGACCTGGGCTTCCTTGACCACCGCGGTGCCGTCGTCGAGAGACACCGCGAGATCGTTCAAGTTCAGGATCGCATTGTCCTTGGTTTCACCGTGCCTGATGCGTCCCAGAACGTCGCTCTGTTCGGCGCGCTCGAGGCCGTCGAGCGACATCATCAGCGAGGCGACGCGTCGGGCGCAGGCGTTCCAGTCGGCAAGGCGCGGGTAGTTATCGACCAGCCAACCGAAGGCCGTCTGAACGATGGCGAAGGCGGAGGCCGCCTGCATGACCTCGCCAAGCGTCATGCCGCCTGCGAGAAATTTTGGCGCGCACAGCAGGAGCGGCACAACAGGAGCAATCAGCATCGACCCGTGCGAGACGAAGGTCGTTCGCATGTGCTGGCGGGCAAGCAGCGCCCATTGCTTGAGCACATTGGAAAATGTCTTGTCGAGGTCGCTACGCTCCTCTTCCTCGCCGCCGAGCAATGCGATGCTCTCGCCGTTTTCGCGCACACGGGTCAGCGTGTAGCGGAGTTCGGCCTCGACCTGGTTCTTGACCTCCGAGACCTGGACGAAATGGCGGCCGATGACCGCGATCACGGTCGAGGTGATCACGGCATAGAGGACCGCGGTGACGACGAGAAAACCGGGGATGGTGATGGTCGACCCCGCGACCGGCAGCGTGAGCGCCCCGCCGATCGTCCACAGCACGACGATGAAGGTCGAGGCCGACAGAAAGGCGGCAATGACGCCGGCGACGAAATCGACCGGTGCTTCGGTCGCGATCCGCAAATCCTCCGAGAGGCGCGCCTCGGGATTCTTGTGGTCGCCGTCGATAAGGTTCAACTGATAATAACGACCGTTGGCCAGCCAGCGCGTGATCACCGCCTTCGTCAGCCAGGAGCGCCAGCGACGCTGGATCATCATGCGAACATAGACTTGTGCGGTGACGAGGGCGACGCTTCCGAGCACAAGCGGCACGAAGACGGCGCTGAGATAATAGACGGTGCCGGCGTCGTGTCGCTCTATGGCGTCGAAGATCCCGCGGTTCCAGCGATTGATCCCATATTGGAAGCCGACATTCATGCAGATCATCGTCAACAGACCGATCGAGCACGGCCAGGCGAGCTTGTCGCCACTGCTGCCCCAGTAGCGGCGGGCGCTGATCCAGAAACGCCTCAGCAAATATCGCTTGCGCGCCTGCTCGGCCTCCTCGGGCGTGAGCTTCTGACTTGGTTCGATGACATCTTGCGGCGGCTCGACCTCGACAGTCGATGCCTTCTCCTGGCGCGTCTTTTCGGCACCGTCCTGCTCGGTGCCATCGACCGATTTCGGTTTGAGTGTAACGTCGGTCATGAGCACCATAACGGCGTACAAATCAGAAGGTTTCATGGCGGTGCGGGACACGGCGTCGGCGGCGCCGAAGGGCCACTGCCTTACTGTCGCCGTTAGGTCCTGCTTGCACCCAGGACATAGCTGTCGTTCGCCGCCTTCTGGACCATTGCGATGGCGATCGGCGGAAGGATGAAACTCCAGATGCCGAGCCAGGCAATCGAGATCGGATTTCCCTGGCCTCTGTCGCGGGCCCGCTCACTCAGCAGGTCGCCAAGGGTCATGACAAGAACCGGCAATCCGAGCGGCACGAGGATGGCGATCAGCATGGCCGCAAGCGGCGTGATCAGGCGCTGCGACCGTGCGGCGCCCGCAAGCTCCCCGTGGATGCGATAGACCCAATAGGCAAGGTAGACGAAGGCGGCCAGCGCGATGCCGAGGACCAGAAGCGCCAAAAGCAGCGCGACCGGAGAACGGGCGACCTCGAAATCACCCGCCTGCAGCAGATTGAGCCCGAGCACCGTCAGGAAAATAAGGATCAGCGGTGCGACCAGGATGATGGCGACCAAGAGGGGTGATCGCCGCCGCGGTGCAAGCGGTTTGTGCCGAGGACGCGGCGGTTCATCGAAGGCGAGGTTTCCAGCCGGCACCAGCACTATGACGGCGAGGAGCAGGCAGGCCAGAAAAGCTGAAACAACGGGCACGGCGCCGAGATCGAACCCGTACAACCACGAGGCGACGGCCGGTGCAAAGGCTGAAATCAGGATCGTCGTCGACATCAGCGTCAGGACGCAGCCGAAGTCGATCTTGCCCGGCCGCCCACCCACCAGGAATATCGCGGCCGCCAGAGGATAGACAGCCCGCATCGCACCGACCACCAGGCCGAACAAAAACAGAAATACCGGCGATGCCCAGAGCGCAGGCGTCGGCAGCAAACAGACGGCTACGACCGCGCAGACGAGAACTGGCGAAATCAAAGCCGACCGACCATGGCGGCTCGCAACGACAAAGGCCAGGAAGGCGCCGACCACCCAGCCAAGGGTGGAGCCGAAATAGAAAATGCCGATTGTCTGCGCGCTGCTTCCCGCCATCTGCGAGATCACGGGGAAGACCGTGCTCAACCCTTGTCCGGCCATCGCCACAAGAAGCGACGACAAAAAGACCGCCCAATAGCGATAGGTGCTCAAGAATTCGGCCAGCTTCCATTCGGCAGCGGTGGAGGGTGCAGAGGTGTTTTCCATTGGTGAAACTTGCTCTCCATTCATGACCATCGCTCATCGCCGACGGCGGAGATCGACCATGCGCATCAAAGAGCTATTTCAATAGCTGTAACGGAGCATTCGCATCAACCCAGACGTTTGCCGACTTGGCTGCGGCACGGCACCGGAGCAGCCCTCCTCGGCTCAGGCGTTTTCGCTCACATTCTGCGGCAGAGATTGCAGCAGGGTCTGACGGGCGGAGCGCAGGTGGACGCGGCAGGCTTTTCCGATCGCTGCCTGGTCGCCGGATTCCAGTGCGGCGATATAATCCAGATGTTCGTGGATGGCGCGTTCGTTGCGCTCGCGGGCGGCCGTCTTGTTCCACTGGTAGTGATAGTGGAAGATGATGGCGATCGCATCGTAGAAATCGGCAATGAAGCGGTTCTTCGAGGCGCGGTGGATCAACAGGTGGAAGCGCTCGTCGAGGACCGAGAAGTCCTTGAAGCGCTGGTTGATGTCGGCAAGCATGGAAAGATGCTCCTCGCGCATGGCGGCCAGATCGATCCAGGCCTGATTTTCGCGCGAAAGCCTGCCGAATTCGGCGGCGGAGTGCAGCTCGAACATTTCGCGGACATCGGCAAGCTCGAGCGCGAATTCGCGGGTGAAGCCCTTCAGCGTCCAATGGCTGTTCGGCCGCTTTTCGATCAGTCCGAAGCGGGAGAAGCGGATCAGGAATTCACGCACGCTCGTTGTGCCGGTGCCGATCTCGCGGGCAAGCTCCAGCTCGTTGATCTGCATGCCGGGTGCGGCATCGTCGGCCAGGATGCGCCGCATGAAGCTGCGCTCGATGATGTCGTGCAGCGAATCCGTCTCTTCGGAAGGAAACAGGTCGCGGTCGGTGGGCTCGCGCAGCACGATCTTCTGACGTTTGTTCCAGCGGATGATGCCTTCATCGCTGAGGCGGGTGAGGATGGCGCGCGCGGTTGAACGGCTGACGCCGAGCTGGGCTGCGATCTCCGGTTCCGACGGCAGCGCCGTATCCGTGCGCAGGGCCGCGGCATACCTGTTGTAGGCTTCCTTGAAGACCGTATTCTGCCTTGCCATCAGATCCCCCGCTTTCCGCCCGCGTGCCGGGATTGCCGTTCCGCTTCAACAGCGAAACGGCGCCCGACCGGAGCTTGTTGAAAAAACCATTAGCGTATTTCCGATCGTCTGCGGCGCATTGCCTCCCTCGTCCACAGGATCAATATTCCCGTTGACTTGAAAATGTTTATTGTAGATAAAAAACAAAATCAATCGCATTCGCCGATGCAGCGAGCGTTTCCTTCAGGGAGAAGAGATTGGACAAACAGCCTTGGATCATCCTGTCGGCCGGCGACAATGTCGCGGTCGCAACGGCCGCCATCGCCGAGGGTTCGACGGTTGCCGGCATTGCAGCCCGCCAGAAGATCGAGCCGGGCCACAAGGTGGCGATCGCGGATATTCCGCTTGGCTCCGCCGTGGTGAAATACGGGCAGGCGATCGGCCGCACCACCGCCGAGGTCAAGGCCGGTGACCATGTGCACAGCCATAATCTGCATTTTGAAAACGACCGTCTGGCCGCCACCGCCAATTCGGCGCCGGCAGAAGCAACCGCAGAGGACAAGGCGCGCACCTTCATGGGCTATCGCCGCGCCGATGGGCGGGCGGCGACGCGCAACTATATCGGCATCATCGCCAGCGTGAACTGTTCCACCACCGTCTGCCGGGCAATCGCCGACGAGGCGAACCGGACGATCCTGCCGCATTACGACGGCATCGACGGTTTCGTGCCGATCGTGCACGACCAGGGCTGCGGCATGAGCTCGACCGGCGACGGCATGAACGTGCTGCACCGCACACTTGCCGGCTATACCAGGCATGTCAATTTCGGCGGCGTGTTGATGATCGGCCTCGGCTGTGAGGTCAACCAGCTGACGCTTTACGGCCAGAGCGGTGCGGGCGCCTCGAAGCGCCACTTCAACATTCAGGATGCCGGCGGTTCGCGCCGCGCGGTCGAGCGCGCCATGGGCGTGCTGCGCGAGATCGCCGCCGATGTCGGCAGGGAGAAGCGCATGCCGATTTCGATCGGCGAGATCATCATCGGCCTGCAATGCGGCGGCTCGGATGGCTTTTCCGGCATCACCGCCAATCCGGCGCTCGGTGTCGCCGCCGATCTGCTGGCGGCGGCCGGCGGCACGGCGATCCTGTCGGAGACCTCGGAAATCTATGGCGCCGAACATCTGCTGCGCAGCCGCGCCGTCAGCGACGAGGTGGCGCGAAAACTCGACGAGAAAATCGCCTGGTGGGAAGATTACGTCGCGCTGCACGGCGCCTCGCTCGACAACAATCCGTCGCCCGGCAACAAGCGCGGCGGGCTCACCACCATCCTGGAAAAGTCGCTCGGCGCCGTGGCCAAGGGCGGCCGCTCGCCGCTGACGGCGGTCTATGGCTATGCCGAGCGGGTGACCGCGCCCGGCCTCGTCTTCATGGACACGCCCGGCTACGATCCGGTTTCAGCGACCGGACAGGTGGCGGGCGGGGCAAATATGATCGCCTTTACCACCGGCCGCGGCAGCTGCTTCGGCTGCCGGCCGGCGCCGTCGCTGAAGCTGTCCAGCAATTCGGCGCTCTATGCCTCGATGGAAGAGGACATGGACATCGATTGCGGCACGATCGCCACCGGCGACGCGACGATCAGCGGCAAGGGCCGCGAGATCTTCGATCTGATCGTCGACACGGCCTCCGGCAAGAAGACCAAGAGCGAGATCTTCGGTTACGGCGATAACGAATTCGTGCCTTGGCATCTCGGCGCTACGCTCTAGATTGCGATGCTAAGCTTTTGTTTTTACGCAATTCCCGGGGGGCATGATGAAGACGAGACGGATTGGCAAGACCGGGCTTGAGGTGACCGAGATCAGCTACGGCGCAGCTCCCCTGGGTGGTCTCTACCGCGACTGCCCGCGCGATCAGGCGATGGAGACGCTACGGGCAGCCTGGGACAGCGGCATCCGCTATTTCGATGTCGCTCCCTGGTACGGCCTCGGCCTTGCGGAACGGCGCGTTGGCGATTTCCTGCGCGATCAGCCGGATGGCGCCTACGTGCTTTCCACCAAGGTCGGCCGGCTGCTGAGGCCGGTGCCGACGGGTACCGTTCCCGACTATAGCTATGTCAATCCGCTCTCCTTCGACGCCGATTACGACTATTCCTATGACGGCATCATGCGCTCGGTCGAGTTCAGCTATGCGCGCCTCGGCCTCAACCGCATCGACATTCTCTACGTGCATGATATCGGCGTCTATACGCATGGCGCGGCGAAGAACGCGGTCTACCAGAAGCAGCTTCTCGATTCCGGCATCAAGGCGCTGGACGCGCTCAAGTCATCGGGCGCCATCTCTGCCTTCGGCCTCGGCGTCAACGAGGTGCCGGTCTGCCTCGACGTCATGCGCCATGCCGATCTCGACTGCATCCTGCTTGCCGGCCGTTATACGCTGCTCGACCGTTCGGCGGTCGCCGAACTTCTGCCGCTCTGCCGGCAGAAGGGCACATCGCTCGTCGTCGGCGGCGTCTTCAACTCCGGCATCCTCGCTACAGGCCCGGTGCCGGGCTCACATTTCGACTATATGCCGGCCGATGCGGACGTTCTTGCCAAGGTCGGCGCCATGGAGGCAATCGCCAAGCGTCACGGCGTGCCGCTCGCGGCCGCCGCCATGCAATTTCCACTGCGCGACCCGATCGTCGCCTCGGTGCTGATCGGCACGGCAAAACCGTCGAGCCTGACGCGCAACATGGAGACAGTCGAGCCGCCGCTAGCCGACGAGATCTACGACGAATTCGAACCCTATACGCTCACTGCGCCGCCGCTCGGCGCCGAAGCGGTCCGGGTCTGAGGGAGACAACATGCTGAGAGGTATTCATCCGCTGCTCGGGCCCGATCTGCTTCATGCGCTGAAGACGATGGGGCATGGCGACGACATCGTCATCGCAGACGCCAATTTCCCCGCGGGCTCGATGGGCCCACCGGTCATCCGCGCCGACGGCGTCAGCGCCACCGCGATGGCCGAGGCGATCCTGACACATATGCCGCTCGACACTTTCGTACCCGAGACTGCCTGGCGGATGGAGGTAGTCGGCGACCCGCAGGCCGTGCCCGAGGTCTGCGCCGAATTTCAGGAAATCGTCGCCCAGCGCGCCGGCGAGTTTTCGATCGTGCCGGTGGAGCGTTTCGCCTTTTATGCGATGGCGCGCAAGGCCGCCTATATCGTGGCGACAACCGAATTCCGGCTGTATGGCAACCTGATTTTGAAAAAGGGCGTCGTGCATCCGCACGAGGTCGATTTCACCTGATAGCTATTTTAGGTTATCGCAGTATTGGAATAAAATCAGATGCTTGGAAGGAGTTTTCCGTAGCAAAAAAGCTGGATTGACGCCCTTGCAATTTGATTGCGCCTCGGCTAGCTTCTGTCTGCAAATGTTTTTTATCGATAAAAACCCTCCGCCAGCGTTCAGCGGTCCGGTTTATTGGAGGAGAACGCATCCTGAGAGGAGAACTTTTATGAGCATCGTGAAATCCCTGCTGTCCCGCCGCGCCTTTACCGCGCTCGCGGGTGCCGCCGTCATCGCCACAGCGATGCCGGTCACGTCCTTTGCCGCCGACGTGACGATCCCGATCATCGTCAAGGACACGACGTCCTTCTACTGGCAGATCGTTCTGGCCGGCGCCCGCAAGGCCGGCAAGGATCTCGGCGTCAACGTGCCGGAACTCGGCGCCCAGGCAGAATCCGACATCAACGGCCAGATCAGCATTCTGGAGAATGCCGTTGCCGGCAAGCCGGCCGCCATCGTCATCTCGCCGACCGAATTCAAGGCGCTCGGCAAGCCGATCGACGAAGCCGCCAAGTCGGTTCCGATCATCGGCATCGACTCCGGTGCCGACTCCAAGGCGTTCAGCTCGTTCCTGACGACCGACAACGTCCAGGGCGGCCGCATCGCCGCCGACGGTCTTGCCGCCGCCATCAAGGAGATGACCGGCAAGGAAGAAGGCGACATCGTCATCCTGACCAATCTTCCCGGCGTCGGCTCACTGGAACAGCGCCGCGAAGGCTTCCTCGATCAGATCAAGACCAAGCATCCGGGTCTGAAGGTCATCGCCGACAAGTATGGTGACGGCCAAGCAACCACCGGCCTCAACATGATGACCGACCTGATCACGGCCAACCCGAAGCTCGTCGGCGTCTTCGCCTCGAACCTAATCCTCGCGCAGGGCGTCGGCCAGGCGATCGCCGAAAACAAGCTCGGCGACAAGATCAAGGTCATCGGCTTCGACAGTGACGACAAGACGGTCGGTTTCCTCAAGGACGGTGCGATTGCCGGCCTCGTCGTTCAGGACCCCTATCGCATGGGCTATGACGGCATCAAGACCGCGCTTGCCGTCTCCAAGGGCGAAAAGGTTCCTGAGAATGTCGACACCGGCGCAAACCTCGTCACCAAGGCGAACATGGCCGATCCGAAGATCGACGCGCTCCTGAACCCGAAGATCAAGTAAGACGACAGACGGGCCGCGCCGGCTCAAAAACCGGCGCGGCCTTTTCCATCCATGGTATGGTTCAGCAGGGATGGAGCAGACGCGACAAGAGGAGGAGAGGTCCATGATCGGACTGGAAGAGGTCAGTCATCGCCACGATGACAGCGCCACGCTGAAAGAAGCCAATCGCATTCCCGCCGGATCGCCTATCCTCGAACTCAAGGGCCTGCAGAAGAATTACGGTCATGTGCAGGCGCTGAAACCGGCGACGCTGACCTTCCTGGCCGGAGAGATCCACGCCATCGTCGGCGAAAACGGCGCCGGCAAATCCACCCTGATCAAATTGCTCACCGGCGTCATCACCCGCACGGCCGGCGAGGTGCTGTGGTGCGGCCATCCCGTCGGACTGTCGACGCCGAACGAGGCGATCGCCCGCGGCATCAATGCCGTCCACCAGGAAGTGGTGCTCTGCCCGCACCTGACGGTCGCCGCCAACCTCTTCCTCGGCGACGAGGTCAACCGCTATGGCCTGATGCGCAAGAAGCAGATGGAAAAGATGGCGCAGGCGGTACTCGACGATCTTGGCTTCGGCCTGCCGGCCGGCGCGCTTCTAAGTTCGCTGACGATCGGCCAGCAGCAGCTGGTGGCAACGGCGCGCGCGGCGATGCGCGGCACGCAATTCCTGATCTTCGACGAACCCACCGCCTATCTGACACGCCAGGAATCGGCGCAGCTGTTCAAGCTGATCCGCCGCCTGCAGGGCGAAGGCGTGACCATCGTCTATATCAGCCACCGCATGGAGGAGGTCTTCGAACTGGCCGACCGGGTCTCGGTGCTGCGCGACGGCACGCATGTCGGCACGCGGCTGATCGGCGAGACCAATGATGCCGAGCTGATCGCTTTGATGATCAACCGCTCGATCGAGCAGATCTACCACAAGGAAGAGATCGCCTTCGGCGAGACGATCGTCGAGGTCAAAGGGCTTTCGGGTCCGGGTTTCGAGGACGTGTCGCTCAGCGTCAAATCAGGACAGATCGTCGGCCTCTATGGCCTGATCGGCGCCGGACGCAGCGAATTCGCGCTGGGCCTTTATGGGCGCCAGCCGAAAAGCGCCGGCGAAATCCACTGGATGGGCAAGCGCGTCGACATCCGGAACGAACGCACGGCCATGGAGCTCGGCATTGCGCTGGCGCCGGAAAGCCGGCGCGACCAGGGGCTCTGCCTCAATCAGTCGATCGGCCTCAATATCAACCTGCCGGTCTTCGGGCGCCTCAGCCACGGGCCGGTCATCAACCATGCGCGGGAATCGGCGAATGCCGACAATCAGATCCGCAATCTCAGCATCAAGACGCCGAGCCGGCGCGTTCCGGCCTCCAGCATGTCGGGCGGTAACCAGCAGAAGATCGTCATCGGCAAGTGGCTGAGCCACGGCGCCAGGCTGTTCATCTTCGACGAACCAACCGTCGGCGTCGACGTCGGCACCAAGGCGGAAATCTACCGGCTGTTCGCCAAGCTTCTGAAGGAGGGGGCGGGCATCATCCTCATCTCCTCCTATCTGCCAGAGGTCTACGAACTGGCCGACCGGCTGCACGTCTTCCGCGGCGGCAGGATCGTCGCCAGCCATGATTTCCACGCGGCGACGCATGAAGAAGTGCTCAGCGAAGCGATCGGCGTCTGAGCACGAGACAACAAAGAGATAGAGCATTTCCGCGGTTCGGAGAAAAACGGAAAGGCTCTAAGAGGGAGAAAATTCATGACTGCCACCCCCACCGAAATCGTCGCGCCGCCGCCGCGCCGGAAAATGAATATCCTGTTCGGCCTGACGCTGATCGGGCTCTTGATCTTCCTCTGGGTCGTGCTCGGCTTCGTCACCGCCAGCTTCTGGACGCCGCTCAACATCTCGAACCTGCTGCGTCAGGGGGCGATGACGGCGATTCTGGCGCTCGGCCAGACCTTCGTCATTATCACCGCCGGCATCGACCTGTCGGTCGGCGCCATCGTCGGCTTCTGCACGGTCATCATCGCCTGGCTGCTGCAGGCCGGCGTGCCGCTCTGGGCGGCGATCGTGCTGACGCTCGCCATCGGTGTGGCGATCGGCGCCTTCCACGGCTTCGGCATCGTCCATATGGGCCTGCCGCCGTTCATCATCACGCTGGCAACGCTGACATCGCTGCGCGGCATCGGCCTGCTGATCACCAACGGTTCGACGATCAGCATCACCGACGAGAGCTTCAGCAATTTCGCCCGTGCCGATTTCCTCGGCATTCCCAGTCTGTTCTGGATGGTCATCCTGGTGGCGGTGCCTTCCTTCGTCTTCCTGCATCTCAGCCGCTGGGGCCGCTATCTCTTCGCGGTCGGCTCGAATGCGGAAGCCGCGCGCCTTTCCGGCGTCAACGTCAAGGGCATGATCTATCTCGCCTATATCCTCTCGGCCGGCTTTGCCGCCTTCGTCGGCGTGCTGCTCGCCTCGCGCATCGCGATCGGCAATGCGACGCAAGCCGACGGCTGGGAACTGCAGGCGATCGCATCCTCGGTCATCGGCGGCACCAGCCTGTTCGGCGCGGTCGGCTCCGTGCACGGCCCGCTGATCGGCGCCTTCATTCTCGCCACCATCAACAACGGCGCCAACCTTCTGAACGTCAACTCCTTCTGGCAGCGCATCATCACCGGACTGCTGATCATCGTGATCGTGTTCTTCGACCAGTTGCGCCGCCGCAAGAGCAGCTGAGCAGCGAGAGAGAGCGGCCTGCCCCTCATCCGGCTGCCGCCACCTTCTCCCCGCTCGCGGGGAGAAGGGACCAGGCCGCAACCTCTCGGTCCCTCGCCAATGTCTCGCTGGGCACGTCCCCTCGCCCCGCAAGCGGGGGTCCGCAGGACGGGTCGAGACGAGTGGCTCGACCCTGGTAAGGCTAGGGTGAGGGGCAGCTATCCGCCCGAACCGAACAGCAGTTGGCACGACACAGAGTAAAGAACGAAGAATGCGAGACCCGTCATGAAAGCAGTTGTTTGCCGCGAACCCGGCGTACTCGACATCGTCGAACGCCCATCACCTTCCGCACCGGCGCCCGGATGGGTGCGGCTGGCCGTCAGCCATGTCGGCATCTGCGGCACGGATTATCACATCTACGAGGGCAAGCACCCTTTCCTCGAATATCCCCGGGTGATGGGGCATGAGATCTCGGCGACGGTGATCGAGGCCGGCGACGGCGTGGCGCTTACGGCCGGCACGCCTGTCATCGTCAACCCCTATCTCTCCTGCGGTCAATGTGTCGCCTGCATCAAGGGCAAGCCGAACTGCTGCACCAACATCAAGGTCCTCGGCGTCCATACCGATGGCGCCTTCTGCGAGGAGATCTCCGTTCCGGCAGGCAATCTCTATCCCGCCAAGGGCCTCAGCCTCGAAGCGGCGGCGACGACGGAATTTCTGGCGATCGGCGCCCATGCGGTGCGCCGCTCGCTCGCCGGCGCCGGCGCGCGCTCGCTCGTCATCGGCGCCGGGCCGATCGGGCTCGGCGCTGCGATCTTCTCGCGCATCGCCGGCCATGACGTGACGCTGCTCGATACCAGCGCCGAACGGCTGCAGATGGCCGCCGAACGCTTCGGCTTCACCTCCGGCATCGTCGCCAACGAGGCGACGGCCGAGGCCGTCAAGGAAAAGACCAATGGCGACGGCTTCGACGTGGTCTTCGACGCCACAGGTTACGGCCCGTCGATGGAGAAAGCCTTCTCCTTCGTCGCCCACGGCGGCGCGCTGGTGCTGGTCAGCGTCGTCAAGGACGACATCCGCTTCTCCGATCCGGAGTTCCACAAGCGCGAGATGATGCTGATCGGTAGCCGCAATGCCACTCGCGCCGATTTCGAGCACGTGGCGGATTCGATCGCCAAAGGGCTGGTGCCGGTCGACAAGCTGATCACCCACCGCACGACACTCGCCGACGCGCCGCGCGATGTGGCCCGCTGGGCGCATGAGAAGAGCGGGCTGATCAAGGCGGTGATCAGGGTTGGTGGGTAGGTAGGACGTGTATCATGCGCGCGGAGTGCTGCGCGTGGATACTCGGGTCAAGCCCGAGTAGGACGGAGTATGAGGCGGCTGCAGCGAGAGGCGGGACGTCCGGAGGAATTCCAGCAAAATGCGAGCGGTTTTGGGTGGAACTCGCCTAGGCAAACACGGTAACTGCAAAAGCCACTGGGTTTGCGGTACCTGCCGCACAGGCTCCCCCACTCTCCATCGTGCTCGGGCTTGACCCGAGGACCCATGGCCGCAGGCGCTCCATTCGCGTTCCAAACTGCAACCGTTTGTCGTCAACAGTGCAGAAACCGCTAACACACCGCCGCAATCGCCCTGCTCATCTCCCTAACCGCCGCGGCATCCGTCCGGTTCGCACTTTTCGCCTCGAAACCAAAAGCCACCGCACGCGGATCGCGGCTTTCGACCGGCGAGCTGCAGGAGCCGTGGACCTCTCGGGCTCCGGTCGCACGGAGAATTTCGCCGACATTGGCAGGGCGGACGCCGCTGCCAGGCATGATCGAGATGCGGCCGGCCGCTTTCTCTGAAAGACGCTTCAGCGTATCGAGGCCGTCGGCCGCCTTCGGCGCGCAGCCGGAGGTCAGGATGCGCTCAACGCCGAGTTCGATCGCCTGTTCCAGCGCCTGATCGGCATCCGGCACCAGGTCGAAAGCGCGGTGCAGCGTCGAGCCTAGGCCGGCGGCATGCGCCTTCAGACGGTGGAGCAGCGGCAGGTCGAGCGTGCCGTCCGGGCGGTTGGCGCCGATGACGACGCCGGCGAGGCCGGCTGCGCGCACCGCGTCGATATCGAGCATCATCGCCTCCTCGTCGACGCTGTCGAAAATGAAGGGGCCGGCGTGCGGGCGGATCATGGCATAGACCGGAATCGGCGCCCGGGCGGCGATCCGCATCAGGCTCGGCAGCGGCGTCAGACCGCCGAGCTCCAGCGCCGAGCACAGCTCGATGCGGCCGGCGCCGCCTTCGATTGCGGCGGCAAGGCCCGCGGCGCTGTCGACGCAGACTTCCAGTAAAATCGTCACGCTGCCGTCTCCCTGGCCCCGTCGACCTGCTTTGTGATGGGCGCGGCAGATTCCGAGGTGATTTTGGCGGCCGCCGCGATGATCATCTCGCAGGCATCGGCAGCGGCTTTTCGATGGTTGAAGGCGACGTGATAGGACATCGGCAGATGCTCGTCGAGATCGACGATGCGCACCTTGTCGGCGATCGGCATGGCGCTGACACGGCCGAGGAAGGAGACGTAGCCGTGATTGGCGACGAGATCGACGATGACAGGCAGCGAATCCGCCGCGGTGATATCCCGGCTGCGCAAGCGCCGGTCGGGTGCGCTCGCTTCGCTGAAGGCCATGGCGGCGTGGCCGAGACCGGTGCGCGGGCTCGGCGTGCAGATCGCATGCGCGGCGACGAGTTCGGCGACTGTGGTTTGGGTGCTTTGCGGCGGCGCGATCGCCACCATGTCGGTCTGCAGCAATTCGCGATGCCGGAAATGTTCCAGGCCGAAGACCGAATCCAGGACGGCGACGTCGATGCGGCCGCTCTTCAGCGCCTCGCGCAGGTCGTCGGCGGTCATCGAGACCAGCGAAATCGCGTTGTTGCTGCGGCGCGCATTCCATTCGGAGACCAGCAGGCCCAGGCAGCGCGCCACCCAGCTTTCCGATCCCGTCGGGATGATCGAGCCGATGCGCAGCGACCGCGCGGTGCGGCGGTAGCGCTCGTCGGCGGCCGATTTCAGATCGTTCCATGCCTGGCTGATCGCCATGAAGATCTGGTAGGCGCGCCTGCCCTCCTCCGTCAGCACCGAGCCCTGCGCCTGCCGCTCGAACAGGCGGCGGCCGAGAAATCGCTCCAAATTGGCGAGCTGCAGCGAAAGCTGCGGTTGCCCCAAGTGAAGGCGGCGGGCAGCGCGGTTGATGCTGCCCTGGTCGGCCACCTCGAGAAAGCGCTCGATCGCAACCACCTTGACGGGGATGCGCGACGCCCAGGCCTCGGCCGTCCCGCTGGCGTCGTGGCCTGCAAATTTGCCGAGTTCGCCGATCGCGACGGTAATCGGCTGCAGGCCTTCGAGCAACCCGCCGGCGGCGATCAGCATCACCAGTTCGCCGGAAGCGCGTTCCGTCAGTTTCATCGCCAGTTCGGTCTCGGCATTACGGATTGCCGCAGACACGGTGGACGGCGACAGCTGGAAGCGGCGCGCGGTCTCGCGGACTGAACCTGAGGTCAGGACGTGGTGCGTTATGAACAGGGCGCCGAGATGCAAAAGGCGGGCTCCGGAAAGCGCTGGAAGAACCGGACGATATGACGTGTTCGCGAAAAAAGATATCCCTGCCCCGGGAGAGCGGGGCTATCGTCACCTTCATAACAAGGCGGGCGGCGGAATTCCCGCAAACGAGCACCGGACCATCGTGGGAACACGCAAGGGGACAAAAACAAATCGCGCCGGCCTTGGAAAAGGGAATGCATTTCCGCGCGCGGAAAGAGGTTCGCCGTCATAATCGTCGGCGCGACCGCAAATACTGGAGGGGGCTTGCATCGATTTTTCGGGCGGGCACGCTATTTCCATGACGCACGCAATTCGGATGATGGCGGCCTTACCGCCTTCGCCGGCGGATTTCCTGCGCGCAAGCCTTGCCGGCTTGGGCCTCATCACGGTGTTTAAAAGGGGATATTCAATGCTGAAGAAACTCGCACTTGCCGTTTCGCTCTCCGCCTTCGCAGCGGGCGCGGTTCAGGCCGCCGACGTCGTCGTCTCGTCGAAGATCGACACGGAAGGCACGCTGCTCGGCAACGTCATCGCACTGGCGCTCGAAGCCAACGGCATCAAGACGCAGGACCGTATCGCACTCGGCGCCACACCGGTGGTGCGCAAGGCGATCACCGCAGGCGAAATCGACATCTACCCAGAATATACCGGCAATGCCGGCTTCTTCTTCAACAAGGCCGATGACGCCGCCTGGAAGAACATCGACCAGGGTTACGAGCTGGCGAAGAAGCTCGACTACGAGGCCAACAAGATCGTCTGGCTGACGCCGTCGCCGGCTAATAACACCTGGGCGCTCGCCGTGCGCAATGACGTCGCCCAGCCGAACAAGCTGAAGAGCCTGACTGACTTCGGCAAATGGGTCGCCGGCGGCGGCGCTGCCAAGCTTGCGGCTTCCGCCGAATTCGTCAATTCGGCCGGCGCGCTGCCCGCCTTTCAGACCACCTATGGCTTCCAGCTGAAGCCCGACCAGATGGTCGTTCTTTCCGGCGGCGATACCGCGGCGACGATCAAGGCGGCCGCCGACCAGACGAACGGCGTCAACACCGCGATGGTCTACGGCACCGACGGCGCGATCGAAGCGGCCGAGCTCACCGTTCTCGAAGACGACAAGAACGTGCAGCAGGTCTATGCGCCGACCCCGATCATCCGCGAAGAGGTGCTGAAGGCCAATCCGAAGATCGAGGAAATCCTCTCGCCGATCTTCAAGAGCCTGAGCGCCGACGAGTTGCGCAAGCTCAATGCCAAGATCCAGGTGGACGGCGAGCCGGCAAAGTCTGTTGCCGAAGCCTATCTCAAGGAAAAAGGCTTCCTGAAGTAATCATTGCCGCTCCGCCCCGTCGCGGGCGGAGCCTCCCCTGACGACAGGGTCGGCCAGACAGGGTTGGATTGATGGAAGAAAGCTCAACGGTCCGCAGGCTGGATCGGCTCGGCGTGGTTCTGGTGGCGGGCGGCATTGCGGCGACGGCACTGATGCCCTTCATCTACGTCAAGGCGAACCGCATCGCCGCCGGCAAGCCGATGCTGCTGATGCAGCTTCTTCCCCAGCCCTCCGTCATCATCCTGACCGCCCTTCTCGTCCTGACCGCCCTCGCCACCTTGTTTCTCCGAAATGCCATGGCGCGGCTCGTCATTGCCACCCTTTGCCTTGCCGCACTGATCGCTGCGATCGGCCTGGTCTCGACCGCGGCGACGCCGCCCGGCAGCACGGTGGCGCGCATGACGCCCGGCGGCGGCTTTTGGGTGCTGTTCGCGGTGATCGGGCTCATCATATCGGACGCGCTGGTCAAGATCCGGCTGGCGCCCTGGATGCGGGTGGCAGCGCTTGGCGTCTACGCGGCGCTGCTCTTCGCCTTTCTCGCCTCCGGCCTGCTGGACAGCCTCTCGATCATGAAGGAATTCTCGACGCGGTCGGCACAGTTCGAGACCGAGGCATTCTCACATCTGCTGCTGGCGCTCGGCTCGCTCGTTATCGCCATCACTCTCGGCCTGCCGCTCGGCATTCTGTGCTTCTGGGTGCCGAAGCTCAGGGCCGTCGTGCTGCAGGGCCTAAGCCTGATCCAGACGATCCCGAGCCTGGCGCTCTTCGGCCTGTTGATGCTGCCGCTCGGCTATCTCGCCACCCATGTGCCGCTTGCTGCTGCCATCGGCATTCGCGGCATCGGCACGGCGCCTGCCTTGATTGCACTCGTGCTCTATTCGCTGCTGCCGATCGTCGCCAATACCGTCGTCGGCCTGCAGGGCGTCGACCCCTCGGTGCGCGATGCCGCCGCCGGCATGGGGCTGACGCGCCGGCAGATCCTCTTTGGCATCGACATGCCGCTTGCCTTTCCGGTCATCCTCACCGGCATCCGCATCGTACTGGTGCAGGCAATCGGCATGGTGACGATTGCCGCGCTGATCGGCGGCGGCGGTTTCGGCATCTTCATCTTCCAGGGGCTCGGCCAGACGGCGATGGACCTCGTCCTGCTCGGCGCCGTGCCGACCGTCTTCTTCGCCTTCTCATCGGCCGTCATCCTCGATGCGGTCATCGACAGCATCCGGGGACCTGCCGCATGAGCATGATCGAGATCAGGAACGTCACCAAACGCTATGGTGCTGCCACCGTCGTCGACAAGGTCTCGATGAACGTCGAAAAGGGCGAGATCACCGTCATCGTCGGCACGTCGGGCTCGGGCAAATCGACGCTGATGCGGATGATCAACCGGCTGGTGCCGATCAGCGAGGGCCAGATCTTCGTCAACGGCCAGAATGTGATGGATGTCGAGGTGACCGAGCTCCGCCGCCGGATCGGTTATGCGATCCAGGGGCACGGACTGTTTCCGCACCGGACCGTGGCGCAGAATATCGCCACAGTGCCGCGGCTGCTCGAATGGGATTCCAGGCGCATAGCCGCCCGCGTGGAGGAACTGCTCGGGCTTTTCAACCTCGATCCGGCCGAGTTCGCCGAGAAATATCCGCATCAGCTTTCCGGCGGCCAGCAGCAGCGCGTCGGCGTCGCCCGCGCCCTCGCCGCCGAACCGGAACTGCTGTTGATGGACGAGCCCTTCGGTGCGCTCGATCCCGTCATCCGCGGAAAGGCGCAGGATGATCTCCTGGCGATCCAGAAGCAGTTCGGCACGACCGTCATCCTCGTCACCCACGACATGGACGAGGCCTTCCATCTCGGCAACCAGATCGCCGTGATGAGCCAGGGCCGACTGTTGCAATGCTCGACTCCGGAAAAGATCCTCACCGAACCGGCCGATCCCTTCGTGCAGCAACTGACCGGCACCTCCGACCGGGCGCTGAGGCTGATGTCGCTGCTGCCGCTGAAGGAGAGCATGGAGCCGGCCAAGAGCGGCCTCGCCTATGCCCTGCCGCAGTCGCTCAGCCTTCGCGATGCGCTCGCCGAAATGATCTGGCAGGGGGTCGACGAGGCGGCGGTGCAGGATGGCGAAAAGGCGCCGGTGGGATCGATCTCGATGACAAGGCTGCTCGAACTGGGCCGCAAGGCATGAAACTCGTCGTCGCCAATCTCTTCCGGCTAACCGCACTCGGCTTGCTGCTGATCCTGCTTTTCAGGACCCAGTGGCTTTCCTTCCTGTTGACGCCGCTGACCAGCAACAATGCGCCCGCTGTCTATACGCAGAACAGCCTTGTCTCGCTGGCGCTCGGACATCTGCAACTGGTGATCGGATCGATCGTCTGCAGCGCCGTGCTCGCCGTTGCCGGCGGCATCTTCGTGACGCGGGAAAGCGGCGCGGATTTCCTGCCGCTGTCGCGCGCCATCGCCAATGCCGGCCAGACCTTCCCGCCGGTCGCCGTTCTGGCGCTCGCCGTGCCCGCCACCGGCTTCGGCGCCATGCCAACGCTGATCGCGCTCTTCCTCTACGGCCTGCTGCCGATCTTCGAAAACACCGTCGCCGGCCTGAAGCAGGTGTCGCCGCAGGTGCTCGACGCGGCCGACGGCATGGGCATGAACGGCACGCAGCGGCTCACGCGCGTCGAGCTGCCGCTTGCGCTGCCGCTGATCCTCGAAGGGCTGAAGGTCGCGACCGTGATCAATATCGGCACGGCGACGATCGGCTCGACGGTTGCCGCCAAGGGTCTCGGCGAGGTGATCATCGCCGGGCTGATATCGGACAATACCGCCTTCATCCTGCAGGGCGGGCTGATCGTCGGGCTGATGGCGGTACTGATCTATGACGCCATGGGCCTCGTCGAAGCGGCGATCACGCGAAGAATCGGCTTGCGCCCGGCGTAAGAGGACCGCTACCAAGGCTGCGGTGATCGATTGAACGGGAGGCCGCCTTGGCGAAGATGATCCACTCCATGATCCGCGTTCTCGACGAGGCGCGCTCGGTCGAGTTCTACGGCAAGGCCTTCGGTCTCTCGGTTGCCGACCGTGTCGATTTCGACACCTTCACGCTGATCTATCTGAGCAATGCCGAGACCGGCTTCGAGCTGGAGCTGACCGTCAACAAGGGCCGCACCGAACCCTATGATCTCGGCAAAGGCTATGGCCATCTCGCCGTCTCGGTCGAAGAAGTCGCCGTCGAGCGCGAGCGCATGGTGAAACTGGGGCTCAAGCCGGGCGAGCTGGTGGAGCTCAACCGCGACGGCAAGTTGTTCGGCCTATTCTTCTTCGTCAGCGATCCCGACGGCTACAAGATCGAAGTGCTGCAGCGCCACGGCCGATTTCTCTGACGGCGCGCGATCTTCCGATCCAACCATAATCCCACAGCTTCGAGCGGCATAACCAGGAGCCCGCCATGATCGAGAAAACCGCGCTCAATTCCGGCTGGACGCTCACCTGCAACGATACAGGAAGACCCGACCTGCCGGATGCGATGCCGGCGACGGTGCCGGGATGCGTCCATACCGACCTTCTCGCCAGCCGGCTGATCCCCGATCCCTATATCGATGTCAACGAGATCACCAATGACTGGATCGGCAGGGCGGACTGGACCTATCGCTGCCGATTCGAGGCAACGCCCGACGATGGCAGAGTGCAGGAACTCGTCTTCGACGGGCTGGATACGATCGCGGTCATCAGCCTCAACGGCGAAGAGATCGGCCGGACATTCAACATGCACCGCACCTACCGCTTCGATGTTTCAGGTCTGCTGAAGGCCGGGGCCAACGAACTCTCCGTCACCTTCCGCTCCGCCTACGCCTATGGCGCTGAGATGGAAAAACATTACGGCTACCGGCCCAACAACTATCCGGGGCCGGGCAATCTGATGCGCAAGATGGCCTGCAATTTCGGCTGGGACTGGGGGCCGACGCTGGTGACGGCGGGCATCTGGAAGCCGGTGAGGCTGGAGAGCTGGGATGGGGCGCGGCTCGCCGAGACACGGGCGTCGGCCACGCTTGCCGGCGGCGACGGGCTGGTGACGGTGCATGCAAGACTGGCGCGCCACAGCAATTCCAGGCCGTTCCGGCTGGTCGCCGAGATCGGCGATGTGGCGACGTCGGTTACGATCGCCGCCAGCGAAGACGAGGTTTCGTTCGAGATCACGCTGCCCTCGCCGCAGCTCTGGTGGCCGCATCATCTCGGCGCCCAGCCGCTCTATCCGCTGACGCTTACGCTGATCGATGAGGCCAGCGGCGATCGGCTCGACAGCTTTGAGCGCGAGCTCGGTTTCCGTTCGCTCAGGCTCGATACCGCTGCAGATGCGTACGGTTCGGCCTTCACCTTCGTCATCAATGACGTGCCGTTGTTCATCGCCGGCGCCAACTGGATCCCCGACGATTGTTTTCCCTCGCGGGTGACGCCCGAGCGTTATGCTGCCCGGATCGAAGAGGCGAGGAGCGCCAATATTCATATGCTGCGCGTCTGGGGCGGCGGCATCTTCGAGCGCGACGAATTCTACGAAGCCTGCGACCGCATGGGCATGCTGGTCTGGCAGGATTTCCTCTTTGCCTGCGCCGCCTATCCGGAGGAGGAGCCGCTTCGAAGCGAGGTCGAGGCGGAGGTGCGCGACAATGTCGTGCGGCTGATGCCGCATGCTTCGCTGGTCCTCTGGAACGGCAATAACGAGAATATCTGGGGTTTCGACGAATGGGGCTGGCGGCCGATCGTCAAGGCGGGCGAGAGCTGGGGGCTCGGCTATTATCTCGACCTGCTGCCGAAGCTCTGCGACGAACTCGATCCCCGCCGGCCCTATTATCCCGGCAGCCCCTATTCCGGCTCGATGGAGATCGAGCCGAATGCCGACGGACATGGCTGCAAACATATCTGGGACGTCTGGAACGATGTCGGCTACGAGGTCTACCGCAACTACATCCCGCGTTTTTGCTCCGAATTCGGCTGGCAGGCGCCGGCCAATTGGGCGACGATCGAAGAGAGCGTCCACGATCAGCCGCTGACGCCGCAATCGAACGGCGTCTTCCACCACCAGAAGGCGACGCAGGGCAATGACAAGCTGATCCGCGGGTTGGCCGGCCATCTGCCGGTGCCAAGGACGATGGACGACTGGCACTTCGCCACCCAGCTCAACCAGGCGCGCGCCATCCGCTTCGGCATCGAGCACATGCGCTCGCACCGGGCAATCTGCAAGGGCGCGGTGGTCTGGCAGTTCAACGACTGCTGGCCGGTAACCTCCTGGGCCGCCCTCGATTCGGCCGGACGCCGCAAGCCGCTCTGGTATGCGCTGAAGGCGGCCTATGACCCGCGCCTGCTAACGATCCAGCCGCGCGACGGCGGACTGGCAGCGGTGGCGGTCAACGAGAGGACGCTGTTCTGGCGAGCCAAGATCAGCGGCAAACGCCTGAGGCTCGATGGCAGCGTGCTTGCGGAATTCGAATTCTGGCGGCTGCTCTGCGACCGCTTCGAGGCCAGGGAGTTTCCGCTGCCCGAGGAGGTCGTCAGGCCGGATTTACCAAAGGACGAGGTCGTTGTCGTCGACATGCTCGACCGGCGAGCGTTTCACTATTTCGTCGAGGATATCGACCTTGCCCTGCCGGCGCCGCGGCTGAGCGTCGATGTGACTGCGATAGAGGATGGTTACGCGGTCAAGGTGAAGGCCGAGAATTTTCTCAAGGATCTCTGCCTGATGACGGATCGGCTGGATCCGGACGCGGTCGTCGATTCGATGCTGGTGACGCTGCTGCCGGGGGAGAGCCATGTGTTTGACGTGAGGACGGCGAAGGTGATTGAGGCTGATGACATTGCTATCGGCACGGTGCTGCGATCGGCCAATGATCTACTCGCGGGTCGGTGAAAGCCCCTCATCCGTCCCCTCGCCCCGTTTTTACGGGGAGAGGGTTAGGGTGAGCGCCGACCCTGGCACAGGGGGCGTGGCGACGGTCACCACACACCAAAAGGCCCCGCTGCCAACGGGGCCCTTCCAGCTCGGTCCATCGAACGAGGTTACATCCAGTAGGGCGGCACGCCGTAATAATCATACACCCGGCGGCCATTGTCGTTGTACCAGGTGTCGTCATCGTCCGAATAGCTGGGTGCGCCTTCGATCTGCTCCTTGGTCAGGTCGATGCGGTAGCCGTCCAGCTGGGTGTCGTAATTCAGCTTTTCCCAAGGCAACGGATAGTGGTCATGACCAATGCCCAGGAAGCCGCCGAAGCTTAGCACGGCATAGGCGACGCGGCCGTCGCGCTTGCCGATGATCAGGCGTTCGATCGAGCCGATATGCCGGCCATCGGCGCCATAGACGCGGGTGCCTTCGACGCGGTCGCTGGCGATCAGCGAATGCGTTTCCTTGGCGTTCGGGTCACGGCGGCTGGCGTCGGTGTCCTGATTCAACATTTGAACCTCCTTTGGTGTTTCCTCATGGTTGGTATGAAAGGTCAACGCCAACGCGGACTCAAAGTTCCCTGCCTTTCCATGACCGCACCGGGCCTGATTGTTGACGTTTACGTCAAGGTTAGTATAGCTTCATTCGGCTTGAACCGTTCAGGCAATGGCATAAGCTGCCGGACTGGAAGATGGAGGATGCTTCCGGTCAATGAGAGCCGGTCGACCAGGGCTCGACCGGCGCGGCGGCCGCAAGGGAGAGAGAGACACGATGAGCAGCATTTCCGTCCATCCGAACGGAGCAAAAGCGGACAAGCCCTGGCTTGCCACCTATCCCGATATGGTTCCGGCCGAACTGCCGCCGCTGGAATATGCCTCGCTTGCCGAGCTTTTGGAAAAATCCTGCGCCCGTTACGCCGACCGGACGGTTTTTTCGAGCATGGGCAGGGCGATGAGCTACCGCGAGCTCGAAAGCCAGACGCGCAAGGTCGCCGCCTGGCTGCAGAGCATCGGCCTCGAGAAAGGCGACCGCGTCGCGGTGATGATGCCGAATGTCCTGCAGAACCCCGTCGCCACCTATGCGATCCTTCGGGCCGGCCTGGTGGTCGTCAACGTCAATCCGCTCTATACGCCGCGCGAACTCGAACACCAGCTGCGTGATTCCGGCGCCAAAGCGATCTTCGTGCTGGAGAATTTCGCCCGTACCGTCGAGCAGGTCCTCAACAAGACCGACCTGCGCCATGTCGTCGTCACCTCGCTCGGCGAAATGCTGGGGCCGAAGGGGCTGATGGTCAATTTCGTCGTGCGCAAGGTAAAGAAGCTCGTTCCCTCCTGGTCGATCCCTCAGCATAAGAGCTTCGGTCAGGTGCTCAGCGAAGGCGCAAGGAAAAGTCTCCGCCCGGTCACGCTTGCGGGCGGCGACATCGCCTTCCTGCAATATACCGGCGGCACAACGGGCATTGCCAAGGGCGCGGTGCTCACGCATCAGAACCTGCTCGCCAACAAGCTGCAGCTGTCGCTCTGGCTGCGATCGGCTTTCCAGCGCAAGAAACAACCGGAGGTGCTGAACTTCCTCTGCGCGCTGCCCCTCTACCACATCTTCGCGCTGACGGTGAATTCGCTGATGGGCATGTCGCTCGGCGCCCACAATATCCTGATCGCCAACCCGCGCGATATTCCCGGCCTCGTCAAGGAATTCGGAAGGTCGAACATTCATATCTTCCCCGGCCTTAACACGCTGTTCAACGCGCTGATGAACAACGCCGAATTCGCCAAGCTCGATTTCTCCTCTCTCATCATGTCGCTTGGCGGGGGCATGGCCGTCCAGCGCCCGGTTGCCGAACGCTGGTTGAAGATAACGGGCACGGCGGTGACAGAGGGCTACGGCCTTTCCGAGACGTCGCCTGTCGCCACCGCCAACCGCTTCGATTCGCCCGAGTTCACCGGCTCGATCGGCCTGCCGCTTCCCTCGACCGAACTCGATATCCGCGACGAGGAGGGCCGTTCGCTGCCAACAGGCGAAATCGGCGAGATCTGCATCCGCGGGCCGCAGGTGATGGCCGGCTATTGGCAGAAGCCGGAGGAAACGGCGCGGGTGATGACATCAGACGGCTATTTCCGCTCGGGCGACATGGGCTTCATGGACGAGCGCGGTTACACCAAGATCGTCGACCGCAAGAAGGACATGATCCTCGTTTCCGGCTTCAACGTCTATCCGAACGAGATCGAGGAAGTCGCCGCCATGCATGCCGGCATCCTGGAGGCGGCGGCGATCGGCGTGCCGGACGGGCATTCCGGCGAGGCGGTCAAGCTCTTCGTCGTCAGAAAGGATCCGACCCTGACGGAGGCGGAGGTGAGGGCCCATTGCATCGCCAATCTTACCAACTACAAGCGCCCGCGTTTCATCGAATTCCGCGCCGAACTGCCGAAGTCGCCTGTCGGCAAGATCCTGCGCAAGGACCTGCGCGGCTAAATTTGACGATCTGATGAAATTAAAGCCCTCCGCTCGCCGCGGATGATTTTTCATATTTGGAGCGGCGGCTGAACTTGATTTGCGCCTGAGAAAGCGAATAGTTTCCGCAACCTTTCCGCCTCAAAAGGAGCCTCCCATGAACGCCATCGTCGAACAGCTGAAAAGCACCGCTGATGCCACCAAGGCGACCGATCTCCGCGCCGCCTTCGCCGCCGATCCGCAGCGCTTTTCGCGCTTTTCCGTCTCGCTCGACGATCTGCTGATGGACTTTTCCAAGACGGCGGTGAACGACGAGATCCTCAAGCTTTTGGTCAGGCTTGCCGAAGAAGGCGGCGTCGAGAAGAAGCGCGAGGAGATGTTCTCCGGCAAGGCGATCAACTTCACCGAGGACCGCGCCGTCCTGCACACGGCGCTACGCAACCGGTCGAATACGCCTGTTCTGGTGGACGGCAAGGATGTCATGCCTGACGTCAACGCCGTGCTTGCCGCCATGGGCAAGTTTGCCGACGACATCCGCTCCGGCACGCTGAAGGGCGTCACCGGCAAGACGATCACCGACGTCATCAATATCGGCATCGGCGGCTCCGATCTTGGCCCCGTCATGGCGACGCTGGCGCTTGCCCCCTTCCATGACGGCCCGCGCGCCCATTTCGTCTCCAATATCGACGGTGCCCATATTGCCGACATCCTGAAGCTGGTGCAGCCGGAAACGACGCTGTTCATCGTCGCCTCGAAGACCTTCACGACCGTCGAGACGATGACCAATGCGCAGACGGCGCGCAATTTCATCGCGAAGGCGCTCGGCGAATCGGCCGTGCAGCACCACTTCGCCGCCGTCTCGACGGCGCTCGACAAGGTCGCCGCCTTCGGCATCGACAGCGCCCGCGTCTTCGGCTTCTGGGATTGGGTCGGCGGCCGCTACTCGATCTGGTCGGCGATCGGCCTGCCGCTGATGATCGCGATCGGGCCTGAGAATTTCGGCAAGTTCCTCGACGGCGCGCATGCGGTCGACAACCACTTCCGTAAGGCGCCGATTACCGAAAACCTGCCGATGCTGCTCGGCCTGATCGGCTTCTACCACCGCAATGTGCTGAACTATCCCACCCGCGCCATCCTGCCCTACGACCAGCGCCTGTCGCGTTTCCCGGCCTATCTGCAGCAGCTCGACATGGAATCGAACGGCAAGGGCGTCACCATCGACGGCACGCCGGTCGAGGGCAATTCCGGCCCGGTCGTCTGGGGCGAACCCGGCACCAATGGCCAGCACGCCTTCTACCAGCTCATCCATCAGGGCACGAGCATCATCCCGGCCGAATTCATGATCGCCGCCAATGCCTTCGAGTCGGAGTTGCGCCACCAACACCAGCTCTTGATCTCCAACGTGCTTGCCCAGTCTGAAGCACTGATGAAGGGCCGCACCTTCGCGGAAGCCAAGAAGCAGCTGACCGACAAGGGCATGGACGACAAGAAGGCCGATTTCATCGCGCCGCACCGCGTCTTCCAGGGCAACCGCCCGTCGATCACCTTCGTCTACGACAAGCTGACCCCCTATGCGCTCGGCCGTCTGATCGCACTCTACGAACATCGCGTCTTCGTCGAAGGCGTGCTCTTCCGCATCAACTCCTTCGACCAGTGGGGCGTCGAACTCGGCAAGGAACTGGCAACGGGCCTGCTGCCCGTCGTCGAGGGCAAAGAGAGTGCGGCGAGCCACGATTCCTCCACCCAGGGGCTGGTTGCGGCGCTGGCGAAGCTTGCGAAGTAAGTTTCGAAAGCCGGGCTCGCCCCTCACCCTAACCCTCGGGGTCGAGCCACTGGTCTCGACCCGTCCTGCGGAGCCTCGTAACCGGCGAGGGAGTAGGGGAACGGAGAGGTCGCGGCGTATCCTCCTCGCCGGTGAGAAGAGGGAGGCGCGAGGCCGCGGTATATATCCCTTCGCCCCGCAAGCGGGTCTGAAGGGCGGTGCCGGCGGCTGGCAAGGAGCGGAGGCCGGCTTCAGCATTACCAGGAAATTCACGCGCCCGGGGCGGATCGGACGACAGCGTCATGCGGCCGCAAATGATGACCTGATATCGGCCAGGCCAGCGCATCGGTGTCGATGGGCTGTTGGTGCGAAACCGGATTGAACGTTCCGCTAATAGAAAATTGTAGAAAGAATTCTTTCAATCCACCGTCGTCGCCCTAGATTCAAGCAAAATCTGTGCGCAGGGTACTTCCGACGACATGGCCTATCAAACCGGGGACGACACCCCGTTTCACCGTTTTCCGAAGCCTATACATGGGCCACTCGCGTCCGGACGTGTCCTTTCGATGGCGGCGCCAGCATCGGATCGTCCCTGCCCCGTCCATAAGGCTCTCCAAGGCGCCCGGCACAGAGCGTTTTCACGTTTCATCATCACTAAAGGAAGCTCATGAGCCGTCTTATCGTCGTTTCCAATCGTGTCCCCATGCCAGCCAAGGATGGCAGTGCCGCGGCCGGCGGCCTCGCGGTTGCGCTGCAGGCAGCCCTGCAGGCGCGCGGCGGCATCTGGATGGGATGGTCGGGAGAGTCGAGCGGAGAAAGGGAGCCTGGCCCGCTCTCGCTGCTGCAGAAGGGCAACATCACCTATGCGCTGACCGATCTCACCGACACCGATGTCGAGGAATATTATCGCGGCTTTGCAAACCGCGTTCTCTGGCCGATCTGTCACTACCGCCTCGACCTCGCCGAATATGGCCGGAAGGAAATGGCCGGCTATTTCCGCGTCAACCGTTTCTTCGCGCACCGGCTGGCGCCGATGATCGAGAAGGACGACATCATCTGGGTTCATGATTACCACCTGATTCCGCTGGCCGCCGAACTGCGGCAAATGGGGCTGAAGAACAGGATCGGCTTCTTCCTGCACATTCCCTGGCCGCCGGCCGATATTCTCGTCACCATGCCCGTTCATGAAGAGATCATGCGCGGCCTCTCCCATTACGATCTCGTCGGCTTCCAGACCGATTACGACCTCCAGAACTTCGCCGGTTACTTGAGACGGGAGGGCATCGGCGACGACCTCGGAAACGGGCTGTTCGCTTCCCACGGGCGGATTTTCAAGGCCGGCGCCTATCCGATCGGGATCGAGACTGCTGGATTCGCCGAATTCGCCGAGAAAGCCGCAAACAATATCATGGTGCAAAAGACCCGGCGCAGCATCGAAGGCCGGGATATGATCATCGGCGTCGACCGCCTCGATTATTCGAAGGGCATCATTCAGCGGCTGGAAGCGTTCGAACGCTTCCTGACCACCAATCCCGCCTACCAGAACAAGGTCACCTATCTGCAGGTCACGCCGAAATCGCGATCGGAGGTCCCCGAATACGAGCATATGCAGAAGATGGTCGCCGAACAGGCCGGCCGCGTGAACGGCGGCATCGGAACGGTCGACTGGGTACCGATCCGCTATGTCAACCGATCGATCAGCCGCAACGTGCTCGCCGGCCTCTACCGCCTGGCGAGGATCGGGCTGGTGACGCCGTTGCGCGACGGCATGAACCTCGTCGCCAAGGAATATGTCGCCGCCCAGGATCCGGATCGCCCGGGCGTTCTGGTGCTGTCGCGCTTCGCCGGTGCGGCACGGGAGTTGAGGGGCGCGCTGCTGGTCAATCCCTATGATGTCGAGGGCACCGCCAATGCGCTTGCCCGCGGCCTTGCCATGTCGCTCGAGGAGCGCCGCGACCGCTGGAGCATGATGATGGAACACCTGCTCTCGCACGATGTCTCACTGTGGTGCGAAACCTTCCTGCGGGATCTGGTGACCGCTCCAGAGCTTCAACCGGGGGGTGACTCCCGGATCGTTTCTTGATCGATCGGTGCCGACCGGTCCTTCGGATCCCCGACGGGAGAAGAGGGGATCGAAACGTTGCCGCATATCTCTTCTCCCCACGGGGAGAAGAGGAAATCGGAACGTCGCGGCACATTTCCTTCGCCCCGGAAGCGGGAGGAAGGTGCCGGCGGATGAGGGGCCGATGCTCGCTTAAGCCTTAAAGCCCGATCTCATGCGCCCATGGCGGATTGGCGCCGGCGCGGGAGACGGTGACGGCGGCCGCCTTGGCGCCGAGCGTCAGGGCGTTGCGCACCGCCTGTTCGTCGAGCGAGGCGACCTGTTCTTTGCTCAGCAGATTGTCCATCTTCAGCGAGGCCAGCACGCCGGCGTCGAAGGTATCGCCGGCGCCGACCGTGTCGACGACGGCAACGCGTTCACTCGGCACCGTCACCTTGCGATCCCTGGTATAGCCGGACGCGCCTTCGGCGCCCTTGGTGATGACGACGAGCTTGGCGCCGTGGGCGAGCCAATGGGCGGCGAGCGCGTCGTGGTCACCTTGGAGCCCGAACCAGTCGAGATCCTCGTCGGAAAATTTGACGATGTCGGCCTTTGCCGCCATGCGCCGGATGCGGGCCATATGCGCCGGCTTGTCCTTGATGAAGCCCGGGCGAATGTTGGGGTCGAGGGAAATCACGCGGCGGGCGGCTTCGCGGTCGAGCAAGGCTTCGTAGGTTTCGCCGCAGGGGCTCGGGATCAGGCTGATCGCGCCGAAATGCAGTGCTTCGCAATCATCGTCAAGCGTCGGCAGGTCGGCCTCGGTGATCATCCGGCCGGCCGTGCCTTCGTCATAGAAGGCATAGGTCGCCTGGCCGTTGACGAGCTTGACGAAGGCGATCGTCGAGGGCCGCGGGGTGATGGCGCATGGGCTGTAATCGACGTTGCTCGCCTTCAGCGTCGCCAGCAGGATTTCGCCCATCATGTCGTCGGCAATGCCGGTGAAGAAGGCGGTGGGAATGCCGAGGCGGCCGAGCGCGATGGCGGTGTTGAAGATCGCGCCGCCGGCATAGGGCGCAAAGCCCTTTTCGCCAAGCGTCGTGTCCCTCGGCAGCATGTCAATCAGGGCTTCGCCGCAGCACAAAATCATCGGATTCCTCCCAACAGCATTTCTATCTTCATCAAGCGCTTAAGTGAGCTTTTGTCAACCGATTAGAGCGAAAGCTCACTGACTCCACCATTCCTCGCCGACCATGCCAGTGGCGCGTCGAGGAAGGCCTCGACCTCTGCAAGCGTCTTGTCGTCGAAAAGCTTCTCTGCCCTGGCAACCGCAAGGACGCTGCGCCAAGTGGCGATGTGATGCAGCCTAACCTTGCCGTCGGCAAAACGCTGGTCGCCGAAAATGCCGTAGAAGAACAGCGCGATGCCGTGATCGACAATGCCGCCGGCGGCGCGAATGGCGTCGATGAACTTGAACATGCTGCCGCCGGCCGTCGTCAGGTCCTCGATGACGAGCACGCGCGAACCGTCCGGCATATTGCCTTCGATCTGGGCATTGCGGCCATGGCCCTTCGGCTGCTTGCGGACATAGATCATCGGCAGGCCGAGGCGATCGGCGAGCAGGGCGGCGAAGGGAATGCCGGCGGTCTCGCCGCCGGCGATGCAATCGAACTGCTCAAAACCGGCATCGCGCAAGAGCGTGCTGGCGGCAAAATCCATCACCGTCGAACGGATGCGCGGGTAGGACAAGAGCTTGCGGCAATCGATATAGACCGGGCTCGCCATGCCGGAAGAGAGCTTGTAAGGCTGGGCCGCATTGAAATGCACCGCCTTGATCTCCCAGAGCATCTTGGCCACCAGTTCGGCCATCAGGGCGCGGTCGGGAAATGCGGTCTGGATCATCGGGCTCTCCTTCGGTTTTGCGTCTCCGGCAATAGCAGCAAGCGCCCACCGTTTCCAGACGCAGGCGAGCTATTCCAGCAAGAGACGGCCGATATCGGGCCCTTGCATCGTCTTGAACAGGGCGATCGTTCGGGCCCCCTCCTCGGCATCCAGCGAAACGGCATAACGCACGGCGGCGGCAAGCAGCTGCATCGTCAGCCGGGCGATCGCCTGAAGTTCGCTGCTGTCCCGATCCGGCCAGAGGCGCACGAGCAGGGCGAGAAACGCCTGAGCATGGAATTCCATATCTTCGGCGTCGACCTGCTGCAGCAGCTTGTCGGTATGGGTCGCGTGCCAGATGTCGCGCATCACGGGCTCGCGGCGGAAGAAGGCGTAATATTCGTCGACGATCCTGGCGAGCGCGCCTGGCAGGGCCGCGGCGTCGACGACCTTCGCCAGTTCCGCCTCGACACAGCGCCGGCCCTCCTCGTTGAAGCGTTCGGCCAATGTCCGGATGATGGCGCTCTTGTCGGGGAAATACTGGTAGAGGGCGCCGAAGGAAAGGCCCGCCTTTTCGACGATCTCGCTCATCTTCAGGCCGTCGCTGCCATGACTTTCGATCAGTTCGGCGGCGACGGCGAGGATTTTTTCGAAACGCTCGCGGCCGCGCTGCTGGCGCGGGATGCGTCGCGGCTGGCCGCTATGGTCCTGGTGACGTCTGCGCGTTGCCGCCGGCTGCCCCGACATGTTCTCTCCTTTGCCTGTTGACAAAGAAAATAAGAGAGTTTATCCGATTTTACAAACAAGAGAGTTTCTCTTGTTTCATCAGGAAGGAGTTTCGACATGCAGATGGTCCTCATTCTTTCCCTCGTCGCCGCGGCGATCGGCAGCGGCTTGGTCGCCGGCATCTTCTTCGCCTTCTCCACCTTCATCATGACCGCCTTCTCGCGCATTCCGGCGGAACAGGGCATTGCCGCGATGAATTCGATCAACGTGACGATCGTCCGCTCGCCCTTCATGGCGCTGTTCGTACCGACGGCGATCCTCTGCCTGGTCATTGCTGTGCTGGCGCTGATCAACTGGCGCGGCGGGGCGTCCGCGCTGATGCTGGGGGGTGCAGCCCTCTATGTCTTTGCCTCCTTCCTCTCGACGATCATCTTCAACGTGCCGATGAACGACGCACTGGAAAAGGTCAGCGGCGGCGGCGCGGAAGCGGCGGCGCTTTGGACGGCCTATCTCCGGGACTGGACGTGGTGGAACCATGTACGCACCATCGCCTCGCTGCTTGCCTCGGTCGCTTTTGTGCGGGCGCTGATGATGATTTAGCAGGGCGCAGGCCTCATCCGAGAGCCTCGAGGATGAGGGACGTTGGAGGGTGCCGCTGCCTTCCTTTCGCCTTGGAAACGGACGCTCACCCCATCCTCATTCCTGTGCTCGGGTCAAGCCCGAGGACAGGAATGAGGGTGCGGATATGGCATGACTTCGCGGCAACGGCATCGCGTGTGGTGACCGTCGCCACAGATACATTCTGCAACGGTCAGCCTTCAAACAGTTCGAGCATTCCGAAAGAGGAGTTGACCGACTGTCTCCTCGGTTATTTCTGCTCGCAAAAGACGATGCGATTACTAAAGGGATCGATGACGGTCATCTCCAGCCCCCAGGGCGCTTCCTCGACGCCGGGCTTCATATAGCGGTAATCCTTGCCGATGAGTTCGGCGTGATAGGCGCGCACATTGGCGACGCGGACGAAGGCCTTGGCGCCGGGGCTGGCGTCGCCGGAATGTTCGCTCAAGTGCAGCGCCATACCCTCACGCGACACCTGGCAATAGAGCGGGAAGTTTTCGCCGAAGCGATGTTCCCAGTCGAGCGTGAAGCCGAGGAAACCGCAATAGAATTCCATCGCCTTTTCGACCGAGAAGATACGGAAGATCGGCATCGGCGGCTCGATGCCGATGGCGGCGCGGCCTGAACCCGCCGCATCGATCTTGGCCGAGAGGATATTCCATTGCTCGAGCCCGAATTGCCGGGCGACGATTTCGAGCGTCTCGCTGTGGGTGAGAGAAATATTGCGGTCGGCAAGGGCTTGCCGCAATGTCTTTGCCATGAGCTTGGCATCGCGAAAATCGCGCATAGTGAATCCTTCCGTCGGCGGCAAACAGGACGATCAGTGCCCGCGTCTGCTGACCCGTTCGCCATCGATCGCCAAACGGCAAGGGATGTGAAGGATATCTCTGGATGCATTCACCATAACGCTGATGCGTCGCGGGCGGCTGGCCGCATCCGGCCAAGGGCGATCGTATGAGACGCGTCGTCCCGGATCAAGACGCCGTGCGCGATGCCTCGAGGGGCACCGCCTGCAGGTGGGCGGCAAGCTCGACGCGGTTGCGGCCGGCGCGCTTGGCGGCGTAAAGCGCCTTATCGGCGGCACTCAGCATGGTGTCGAAATCCAGTGGCTGCGAGCGGCCGGGCGCAACGCCGACGCTCACTGTGCATCTCAACACCTCACCGTCGATCGGAATCTCTCGCGCCTCGAAGGCCCTGCGGATCCGCTCAGCCGTCAGTTCGGCCCGGCCTGGCATGACCTGTTTCAGCACCAGCGCAAATTCTTCGCCCCCGAGCCTCGCGGCGGTATCACCGGGGCGGCAATTGGCGGCGAGTTCCTCGGCGAAGACGGTGATCACGCGGTCGCCGCTCGCATGGCCATAGCGGTCGTTGACGGATTTGAAATGGTCGATATCGAAGACGATGATGGCGGTGGTCGATCCCATTGGGCGCGTGCCGTACTCGTCGAAGACGGCGCGGCGGTTGAGCAGGCCGGTCAGCGGATCGGTGATCGCCTCGAGGCGATGGCGGGCGGCGAGCCGCCATTGATGCAGCGCCAGCGACAGCGCGCCGATGCCGGTCATGCCGGCGATGCAGACGGCAAGGCTCAGATCCTCCGCCCAGTTGCTGGGCGCCTTGCCGAGCACCAGCTTGCCATCGGCAATCAGCACGGCGGCGCAGAGAACGAAGGAAATTGCCGTCAGCGTATAGAGCGCCGCGATGCCGAGCAGCGGCGCCGGGGCTTCGGCGCGGGCGAGCCAATATTGCCGGGCGGTGGCAAAGAGCAGCAGGGCGATGGCGAGATTGTCGGCGATGAAGGCAAGACCGTCATATCCGGCAACCATCGGCACGATCGAGAAGGTCATCGCCGCCAGGGCCCGGATGGCAGTGGCAACGATCGACAGGCGGCCGGTAAGGAACTGTTTGCCCGCGCCCCAGATGGTGGCGAAGCCGGCATGGAACAGCATGAAACTGCCAATGGCGAAGCCTGTATCAGGCCTGCTCACATAGGCGCTGTAGACGAAAATGCCGCTGACGACGAGGACCAGACCGATGGTGGCGGTGAGCAGCACGGTTTCGGCCCGGCGCACCAGCCAGCTTCCCATCAATGTGACGGCAAGGCAGGCCGCGGAGACGCCGAGCGCCAGCAAAAGGGAGTTGTAGTCAAGCATCATGCTTCTTCAGTCTCCGCAGCGGTGGCGCGCCAGATAATTGGCAACGTGGGGTTCCGCGGAGAGAAATGTCTTATGCACCCGTTAACAAATGATGCATTGCACAATGAAAATGTTAGGCGTCTAACGTCTGCGCGCCACTTAACATGAATATTCTATTTAAAATAGAAAAAGGCGGAAGCACCTCCTACGTCACTACCTGCCAATGCAGGGGAAACATCGGATCGAAGACCGTTACCGGGCCGGCGCCGGTTTCTATCTTGGCGGGAAAGACGACCGGCTCGGCCTGCTTCGACAGCGTGATCCGTTCCTCGTTCGGCTGAAGCCCGTACCAGGCCGGCCCGTTCAGCGAGGCGAAGGCTTCGAGCCTGTCGAGCGCACCCTCCTCCTCGAAGACATGGGCAAGGCAGCTCATCGTATTGATCGAGGTGTAGATGCCGGCGCAGCCGCAGGCGCATTCCTTCAGCGGATCGACATGCGGGGCGGAATCGGTGCCGAGGAAGAAGCGTTTGTCGCCGCTGACGGCGGCGGCGCGCAGCGCCAGCCGGTGGTTCTCGCGCTTGGCGACCGGCAGACAGTAATAATGCGGGCGGATGCCGCCGACGAGGATCGTGTTGCGGTTGATGATCAGATGGTGGGTGGTGATCGAGCCGGCGAGGTTTGATTTGGCCGCCTTGATGTAATCGATGCCGTCTGCGGTCGTCACATGCTCCATCGTCACCCTCAATTCGGGCAGGCGCCGGCGCAGCGGATCGAGCACGGTGTCGATGAAGACGGCCTCACGGTCGAAAATATCGACATCGGGCGTCGTCACCTCGCCATGGACGCAGAGCGGCAGACCGATCGCAGCCATGCGCTCCAGCACCGGCATCGCCTTCTCCATGTCACGCACGCCGCCATGCGAATTGGTGGTGGCGCCGGCGGGATAAAGCTTGACGGCGGTGATGAGGCCGCTCTTCGCACCCTCCGCCACATCGTCGGGGCTGGTGTGTTCGGTCAGATAAAGCGTCATCAGCGGCTGAAAGCGGTGGCCGTCCGGCAACGCCTTGAGGATGCGCTCGCGATAGGCCTTCGCATCCGCGGTGGTGACGACCGGCGGCACCAGATTGGGCATGATGATGGCGCGGGCGAAGGTGCGGCTCGTATCGGCGATCACGCCTTCCAGCATGGCGCCGTCGCGCAGATGCAGGTGCCAGTCGTCGGGACGGCGGATGGTGATCGATTGCATGGCAGGCCTCCGAAGCGATGCGTCTGCGGCCTGATAGCACTAAAGCGCGTCGCATTGAAATTGATTCATGCGAGGCGCTCCAACGCAATTTCCTGCATGTCGCCATCCCACCGCTGCACAAGTTCGGCCGGCATGGTCGTCAAGCCGATCGCCGCGACATTATGCCAGCGCGATCTCCAGCGTCACATCGGCCGGGCGGCGATTTTCGAGGATCAGCCGGCCGTTCGGTAGGTCGTTGCCGTAAACCTTGGCGCTGGCGGCCTCCTCATCGAGGTTGTAACCGCGCCAGCGTGCCCAGAGCCGCTCCTCGAGCACCGCGATCGGCGGCGCCAGCATGATCGAAAAATCGAAGATGCCGTCGAGCTCGGCCCATTTGCCCTGCGTGAAGAGCAGATAATTGCCCTCGACGATGATGAAACGGTCCTTGGGATCGATCGGCCGGGCCGAGGCGATGGCGAGTTCCCGGGAACGGTCGAAGACCGGCGCCAGAACCTCCTGGTCGGCCCGGCGGACGGCGCGGATGATATCGAGGAAGCCTCTGACATCGAAGGTCTCGGGAATGCCCTTGCGCGCCAAGAGGCCGCGCTCGATCAGGATGGCATTGTCCATGTGGAAGCCGTCCATCGGCAGGACTGCGGCGCTTTCGCCCTTGGCTTTCAGCGCCGCCGCCAGATTGTCGGCCATGGTCGATTTACCCGCCCCCGGCGGCCCGGCGACGGCGATCAGGAAACGCTTGGCATCGCCGGCGCGGGAAAGCACCTCGCCGGCGATGTCGTCGATGCGTACGCTCATGCCGCAACGGGCTCCGTCGGCACCGCCTTGGCGCCGGTCATGAAGGCGACGGCGTCGGACATGGTGTACTCCTTCGGATTGATCACCGTCAGGCGCCGGCCGAGACGGTGGATATGGATCCGGTCGGCGACCTCGAAGACATGCGGCATATTGTGCGAGATCAGCACGATCGGCAGGCCGCGGGCGCGCACGTCGAGGATCAGCTCCAGCACGCGCCGGCTTTCCTTGACGCCGAGCGCGGCCGTCGGTTCGTCCATGATGATGACCTTCGAGCCGAAGGCTGCGGCGCGGGCGACGGCGACACCCTGGCGCTGACCGCCGGACAGCGTCTCCACCGCCTGGTTGATGTTCTGGATGGTCATCAGGCCGAGTTCGGAGAGCTTGTTGCGCGCCAGCTTTTCCATGGCCGGCCGGTCGAGCATGCGGAACAGCGAGCCGAGCGGACCCTTTTTGCGGATCTCGCGGCCGAGGAACATGTTGTCGGCGATCGACAGCGCTGGCGACAGAGCAAGGTTCTGGTAGACGGTTTCGATGCCGGCTTCGCGCGCCTCCATCGGTGAGCGGAACTGCACCTGCCGGCCTTCGAGCGTAATCACGCCCTCGTCGGGGGTGACCGCACCTGAAATGGCCTTGATGAGCGACGACTTGCCGGCGCCGTTATCGCCGATGACGGCAAGGATTTCACCCGGGTAGAGGTCGAAATCGGCATTGTCGAGCGCGGTCACGCGTCCATAACGCTTGACGAGGCCGCGGGCGGTGAGAATGGGTTCGACAGCCATGGTCATACCGAAACCTTTCTGATCCACTGATCGATGGCGACGGCGGCGATGATCAGCACGCCGGTCAAAAGGACTTTCCATTGCGGATCGGCGCCGAGCATGTTGAGGCCCATCGACACGACGCCGACGATCATGGCCCCGAATAGCGTGCCGAGAATGGAACCGCGGCCGCCGAAGAGCGAGATGCCGCCGATCACGGTGGCGGTGATCGCCTGGAGGTTATAATCGGTCACCGCCGAGGACGGCGAAATCGAGCCGTTGCGGCCAATCGAGACCCAGGCAGCGAAGGCGGCGATGACGCCCGACAGTGTATAGACGGTGAGCAGCACCCTCTTCGTCTGGATACCGGAGAGCTTGGCGGCTTCCGGATCGTCGCCGACCGCATAGACATGCCGGCCCCAGGCGGTGTGGTTGAGCACATACCAGAGCAGCAGCACGAGCAGCACCATGGCAATAACGCCGAGGGTGAGCACGGCGCTGCCTACCTTGAAGCTCGCGGCGAAAAGATGCAGCAGCGGCGCCTGTTCGTCGACATCGGTGTCGCGGATCGTCTCATTGGCGGAATAGATAAAATTCGTCGCCATGACGATATTCCAGGTGCCGAGCGTGACGATGAAGGGCGGCAGCTTCATGAAGGCGACGAGGAAGCCGTTCAGCAGGCCGCACAGGCCGCCGACCAGCAGGCCTCCAATCACCGCGATCGGCGTCGGTATGCCGTAGGTGATGGCGACATTGCCCATGATGACGGCCGAGATCACCATGATGACGCCGATCGAAAGATCGATGCCGGCCGTCAGGATGACCAGCGTCTGGGCGGCGCCAAGAATGCCGACGATGGCGATCTGCTGCAGGATCAGCGTCAGCGTATAGGACGAGAAGAAACGTCCGCCGAGCGCTATCCCGAAGATGATGATCGCCAGCACCAATACGATCAGCGGCACGGCGGCCGGTGTCGAGTGCAGAAAATGCTGGGCACGCTTGATCAGCGGGACGCCCTGGTGCTCGAAGGAGGCGACGTTCTTGTCGCTGCCGTCGAGGACGCGTTCGAATTCCTGTGCTCCGGTCATGGTTCCTCCTCCGCATCCGCGCGCCGAACCCGCGCGGAGGCCGTCACCCCTGTTCATCCGTTCGTTGCTTAGCCGGTGGGCGACGGCACATCGTCCGTCCAAAACGGCCGGGGATCAAGCCCCGGCCGTCTGCTCTTTCAATAGATCGGGCTCAGCCCCAGCACTTGTCGGTGCCTTCCTTGGTGTCGATCGACTTGAGGCCGGAAACCGGCTTGTCGGTCACGAGCGAGACGCCGGTGTCGAAGAAGGACTTGCCTTCGGTCGGCTTCGGCTTTTCACCCGAGTCGGCGAACTTCTTGATCGCCTCGATGCCGAGCGATGCCATCAGCAGCGGATATTGCTGCGAGGTGGCGCCGATGACGCCTTCCTTGACCGACTTGACGCCCGGGCAGCCGCCGTCGACCGAGACGATCAGCACGTTCTTTTCCATGCCGACGGCCTTCAGCGCCTGGTAGGCGCCGACAGCGGCCGGCTCGTTGATCGTGTGGATGACGTTGATGCTCGGATCCTTCTGCAGAAGGTTTTCCATGGCCTTGCGGCCGCCTTCCTCGTTGCCGTTCGTCACGTCATGGCCGACGATGCGCTTGTCGTCTTCGTCGCCGATCTTGTCCGGGTTCTTCGGATCGATGCCGAAGCCCATCATGAAGCCCTGGTCACGCAGGACGTCGACCGTCGGCTGCGACGGCGTCAGGTCGAGGAAGCCGACCTTGGCGTCCTTGGCTTTGTCGCCGAGCGTTTCCTTGGCCCACTGGCCGATCAGCTTGCCGGCGAGCAGGTTGTCGGTGGCGAAGGTGGCGTCGGCGGCATCGGCCGGCTCGAGCGGCGTGTCGAGCGCGATCACCAGCAGGCCGGCGTCGCGGGCCTTCTTGACCGCAGGCACGATGCCCTTGGTGTCGGAGGCCGTCAGCAGAATACCCTTGGCGCCGTCGGCGATGCAGCTTTCGATCGCTGCGACCTGGCTTTCGCTGTCACCGTCGATCTTGCCGGCGTAGGACTTCAGCGAAACGCCGAGTTCCTTGGCCTTGGCCGTCGCACCTTCCTTCATCTTGACGAAAAAGGGATTGGTGTCGGTCTTGGTGATGAGGCAGGCGGAAACGTCAGCCGCCATCGCCGGAGCAGAAAAAGCGACACCGAGCGCGAGCGCGCCAAAAGCGAGAACTGATTTCTTCATGAACTCCTCCCAGAGTTTGCCGGCGCCGCCTCTGCGGGCCGGAATTTTCAAAATATGACACTTCGCTCAGTCGCTGTCGCTCCAAAGCCGCCCGTGCCCTTGACGATGGCAATTAAGAGCGAAAGAAATCCGCTTGTCAATAAATAAATCCAATTGAATTATTAATTCGATGTGGCATGCTCGACCGAATTAGGGTGCACAGCGAGCGCAGCGCGTTTCAGACGCGAAGGACGCTGTACCGCCTTGAGCTGCTGCATGTTTTTAAATCGCCTTCGATGAGGAGAAGGAGGCGAACGCTCGGGAGGAGCGGCCATGTCGTCTTTGGATGGACCGGAACACACACCGGTCCCGCCGCCAATTTTAAATCCGGCCGGTGGTGCTAACCAGGTCAGGGTGCGCGCCTATAACGAACGGCTCGTGCTGTCGCTGGTGCGCCTTTACGGCGCGCTGTCGAAGGCCGATATCGCGCGCCGCAGCGGGCTTTCGGCCCAGACCGTCTCGGTCATCATGCGGGTCCTGGAAAAGGAAGGGCTGCTGTCGCGCGGGGCGCCGGTGCGCGGCCGGGTCGGCCAGCCGTCGATCCCGATGCATCTCAATCCCGACGCCGTCTATTCCTTCGGCCTGAAGATCGGTCGGCGCAGCGCCGATCTGGTGCTGATGGATTTCGTCGGCCGCATCCGGATGCAGCTGCACCGGACCTATGCCTATCCGCTGCCGCATGAAATCCTCGCCTTCGTCACCTCGGGCATCCGCGAGATCGAAGACCAGCTCGACGAAAAGCAGCGCGGCCGCATTGCCGGCCTCGGCATCGCCGCGCCTTTCGAACTCTGGAACTGGGCCGATGAGGTCGGAGCGCCGCCGGGCGCCATGGAGGTCTGGCGGGATGTCGACCTGCAGGCCGATATCGCCGCGCGCGTCTCCCATCCCGTCTTCCTGCAGAATGATGCGACCAGCGCCTGTGGCGCCGAACTCGTCTTCGGCGTCGGCCCGTCCTATCCCGACTTCGTCTATTTCTTCATCGGCTCCTTCATCGGCGGCGGCATCGTCCTGAATTCGGCGATCTTTTCCGGCCGTACCGGCACGGCGGGCGCAATCGGGCCGCTGCCGGTGCGCGACAGGAACGGCGAAACCAAGCAATTGCTCGAAATCGCCTCGATCTTCGTGCTGGAAAACATGCTGCGTGAGCGCGGCATCGATCCCGAGCCGCTCTGGTATTCGGCCGACGACTGGGTGGATTTCGGCGAGCCGATGGAGGCATGGATCCAGGACACCGCCAAGGCGCTCGCGCAGGCGATCGTCGCCGCCGCCTCGATCGTCGATTTCAGCGCCGCCGTCATCGACGGCGGCTTTCCCCATTGGGTGCGCAGCCGCATCGTGCAGGCGACGATCGACGAAGCCGCCAAGCTCGACCTGCAGGGCGTCGTCATGCCCGAAATCATCGAGGGCGCGGTCGGCGCGCAGGCACGCGCCATCGGCGGCGCCAGCCTGCCGATCTTTGCGCGCTATCTCACCGACCAGAACGTACTCTTCAAGGAGGTAGACCATGCTGAAGGGACTTGATCCGCTCTTGAGCCCGGAATTGCTTTTCACACTTCGGGCCATGGGCCACGGCGACGAAATCGCCATCGTCGACGGCAATTATCCCGGAGTCGAAGATGCCCGCCGGCTGATCCGGCTCGACGGCCACCACCTCATCCCGGTGCTCGACGCCGTGCTCAGCGTGCTGCCGATCGACGATTTCGTGCCGGAAGCGATCTTCCGCTCGACTGTCAAGGCCGAGCGCGACAAGCTCGATCCGGTGCATGAGGAGATGATCGACTGCTGCGCCCGCCACGAGCCGCATCGCCAGGTGGTGCCGCTGGTCGGCCAGGATTTCTACGGTCGGGTGCGGGCCGCCCATGCGCTGATCCAGACCAGCGAGCCCAGGCTCTATGCCAACATCATCCTGCGCAAGGGGGTGATCTATCCGAAGGAGGCAGGCGCCCGGCCGGGCGAGGTCGATCCGTTCGTCTACTAAAGCGTCGGTGCGCTTCCGTCACCCGTCGATTTCGACTTCCGCTTCGCAGTTCACCGGCGCATTCAAGGGGATGGCCATGCCGATGGACGAGCGGGCATGGGCGCCGACATCAGGCCCGTACAGCGCCAGGATCAGATCCGAATAGCCGTTGGTGACCAGCGGCGTTTCGTTGAAGTCAGAAGCAACGTTCACCATGGCGAAGACGCGAAGCCATGCCGTGACCCGATCGAGGTCTCCGACAGTCCGCTTGAGGCTGGCGAGATGGGCGAGCGCAACGAGCTGCGCCGACGCGTAGCCCTCCTCCGGCGAAACCTCGGCGCCCACCTTGCCAAGGGGATTTGCCAGTGTTCCATCGCGGTTGCACGCGACATGACCGGAAATGTAAGCGCGCGTGCCGCGCAGGCGAACCCAGGCGAAGGGCAAACGCAGCCCCTCGCGAACCTTCAAAGGCTCGGGCAATTCCAGACCCATTTCGGCCAGACGGCGTTCGATGATGGCCATAATGCACCTCCCGGTGTGGTTGGAGCATGCCGCGCAAAAGCCTGTGGCGGTTTTGCGCTCCGGAGCCGTTGCAGGGTTCCGGGCGACATGCATCAGGGGACGATCGCGTCGAGCTCCGGCATGAGAACGACGCTCTCATTGGCTGCGGGGTCGTTGCGAGCGCCGAGAAATTCGCCGTCTTCGCTGCTGCGGTTGACGGCGACATGCGGAACGCCGGCCGGAATGAACAGGTAATCGCCGGGGCGAACCGTTTCACACCGTTCCAGCGCTGCTCCCGACCAGATCTCGATCTCCCGACCGGCGGTCATCAAAAGCGCCGTCTCGTGTCCCTCATGGCGGTGGGCGCCGGTTCGCCGCCCCGCGGGCAGCGAAATCGTCCCGAGCCACAGCATGGTTGATCCGGTGCTTTCCGCCGAGACGCCGGAACAATAGACCGATCCCTGCCTGGCGACATGGCTGCCGCCGCGCGCACGACGCTCGCAAGGAATGGTTCGGATTTCTTCGACTGCGTTGCCTGGTTCGTCATCGCTCTCACCACTTCGACCGCTGCGATGGCGCCACTCTGCGCGCTCAGCCGGCGCAAGTCCTGAAGCAGAGCCGAAAAATTCCGAAAAGCTGCGAAATCGGCGTATCATTGCGGCCATGAACACGCAGCCCCTTGCATTCGGTCACCTCAGGTTCATTGCCGAGAACGGATGTCTGCTCCGCGACAACAGGCCTGTCGCCATCGGCGCCCGCGGCGCCTCGCTGCTCGCCGCACTGCTTTCGGCACAGGGCGGTGTGGTCTCGAAGTCCGCCCTGATGGACGCCGTTTGGCCGGGATTGGCCGTCGAGGAAAGCAATCTTTCCGTTCAGATTGCCGCCCTTCGCAAGCTGCTCGGACCCGCATCGGACGGCGGCGAATGGATCGTCACGGTCCCTCGGGTCGGCTACAGATTTTCCGGTGAGGTGGAGAGCCGCACTGACGGCGCCGATAGCGGCCGGCATGCCGAGGCCGGTCCGATCCCGGGAATTGCCGTCCTGCCGTTCGAAAATCTGGGCGGCGATGCTGAAAGACAATATCTCGCCGACGGTGTCGCCGACGACCTGATCATGGCGCTTGCCCGGTTCAGATGGTTCCGCGTCGCTTCACGGGGGGCGAGTTTCAGCAGGAGGAATGGCTCGAAGGATCCGCAGTCTGTCGCGCGCGACCTCGGCGTCGATTTCCTGGTGGATGGGGCGATCCGCCAGAGCGGCAATCGGATCCGCATATCGGTGCACCTCGCCGAGACCGCGAAAGGCGCCACGATCTGGTCCGAACATTACGATCTTCAGCTGGCCGAGCTCTTCGCCGTGCAGGACGCCATCGCCGAGCGGATTGCAGCGGCGGTCGAACCCGAGCTGCTGCTGCGCCACGGGCTTCCGGTTGCTCCCCATACCGGCAACATCACGGCCTGGGATCTCGTGCGGCAAGGCACGTTCAATTTTCACAAGGTCACGCAGCCCACCCACCTTCTCGCACGCCGTTTCTTCCGCGACGCGGCTGGGCTCGACCCCATGCTTCCGGAAGCGCAGATCTGGCGGGCGCGGGTGAATGCCGGCCTGATCGCCTACGGCTGGACTGATAACCCTGCGGAAGACGGCAAGGAAGGATTGGATGCGGCGCTGCGGGCCATCTATCTCGACGCGCGAAATCCGTACTCACACTATGCGCTGGCGATCGTGTCGGTTTACACGGGCAGACCCGAGCAGGCGATCCTGGCGGCGGAACGGGCGATCGAGCTCGGTTCGAGCTTCGCCCTGGGGCATCTCGTCCTCGGCATGGCTCGCCTGTTTTGCGGCGATGCGGCCGGCGCGCTGAAGCCCTTGGCGCACGGCCTCGAACTCAACCCGCACGATCCGCAGAACGGCGTCTGGTTCAGCCTGCTGATGCTCGCACGGTTCTTTTCCGGCGACGTCGACGGCGCGCTCGAGACCGGGCGTACGGCGCTGAAGGCGCGGCCTGACTGGCCGGCGCTGCTGCGCATTCAGGCGTGCTGCCACCGGGCCTTGGGAGATCGCCAGCAGGCGCACCGCTTTGCCGCCGCGGCAAGCGATCTTCCCGAACCAGCCGGCGATGCGCTCGGTCCGTTCAGAGCTGGCAACACGGAATGGGCGGTCCGCCTGAACGGGCTGCTGCGCGAGGCGGAGCTTTGAACCGGTTGACCGCTTAGAGCAAAATGAAGGAGATGGTTCGTCGCGAAGCGGGCTCGAAACGCAACCCCGCACCTCTGAAAGGAGAGAGCAATGGACGGCGATGTCAAAATTCTTCAACACATCTACGAGCGCTTCAACTCACGGGACATAGACGCCGTGCTGGCAGCGCTGGCCGAAGATGTCGTCTGGGCCAACGGCATGGATGGCGGCCACGTCCATGGGCGCGAGGCGGTGCGGGAATATTGGACGCGTCAGTGGTCGATGATTGATCCCCACGTCGAGCCCTTCGGTTTTCACCGGACAGCGGACGGCGCAATCATCGCCGACGTCCGGCAGTCGGTCCGTGACCTGCAAGGCCAACCCCTTCAAGGACAGAAGACGGTCGGGCACATGTTCCGGTTCCGGGACGGCAAGGTGACCCGCTTCGACATTCGGGATGCCGCCTGAATTCGGCGAGCCGGATCACCCCCCTCTCCCCGACGGGCCTTTGATGGCCAAGATGTAGCACGTCGGTTTCGGCGTCGAGCGCAATGAGCCGCGTCCAATTTGCGACGAAGATATCCGTTGCGCGCAGCGAACCGTCCACGTCTCGGACCCGGAAACGCGCGGTTAACCTTCGAAGACCACACTGATATTCCGGACTTTTCGATGCCGCGCAGCTAACCGATATCGAATTGCCGACGCTTTCACTCCGCCCAAATGAGTTGTGGCGGCCTTCTATCCCGTCGATGCCGTCCTACGGCGACGGGGTTGCCGATGGAAAACTGTCGCGGACGATGCGGTCTGCTGGCTGGCCATGATGGCTCTTCACACACCAGGAGCCTGTTCATATGCCTCGCATCCGACCCACCAGACCGCAGATGGAGATATTGGCCTGGCTCCTGATCTTCCTGCTTCTCTTCTGCCTGTCCTGGCGCTTCCAATGGCATGAGGGGCTGGATGAGTTCATCGAGAAGCATGATGACTTTCCGCTGGACCACGCGCTGCTTGCCCTCAACATGTCCGGCTTTCTCGGGCTGATCTACTCGGCGCTGAGGATCCGGGATCTCTCGATAGAGGTTAACCGCAGGCTGCAGGCCGAAAAGAACGTGGACTGGATTGCCTGTCACGACACGCTGACCGAATTGCCTAACCGCAGATTTCTGGAGTCCGTCTGCGCGCAATCGATGATCGATCAACGGGCGCCCGAAAGCTATGCCGTGTTCAGCATCGATCTCGACGGCTTCAAGAAGATCAACGACCTCCTCGGGCACGATCACGGCGATGCGGTGCTGAAGGCCGTCGCTCAGCGGCTTTCTTCCCTCTTTCCGCGTGAGCGCGTTTTCCGCCTCGGTGGCGACGAGTTCGTCGTTCTGGCGCGGCGCACCGGAAATGCCGATCTCGTCGCTTTGGGGAACCGCATCGTGAACGCGATCAGCAAGCCCTTCACATTCAATGGCGTCGCCGTCGATCTCGGCGCCAGTGTCGGACTCGCGCTCCATCCTGAAAACGGCGACGATCTAAGCCAGGTCATTCGCCATTCGGACTGTGCGATGTATGTGGCGAAAAAGCAGGGGCGCAATCTGGTGAAGCCCTTCGTCCCTTCGATGCAGGAGGAGTTGGCGAAGCGGATCCGGGTGGAAGCGAATCTGCGAGCCGCCATCAAGAACGCTGAGATCGTTCCTTATTATCAACCTCTCGTCGACCTGAAGACGAAGGAAATTATCGGCTTCGAAGCGCTGGCGCGCTGGAAGACGGCATCCGGCGAATTCATCCCGCCGAACGAGTTCATTCCCGTGGCGGAAGAGGCCGGTCTGATCGTCGACCTGACGGACCAACTGCTGCGCCGTGCCTGTGGCGATGCGCTTTCCTGGCCAAATCATCTGGTTCTGTCGTTCAACCTGTCTCCGATCCAGCTGAGCGACCGGTTGCTGGGCCTCAGGATTCTGAAGATATTGGGCGATGTCGGCCTGCCCGCGCACAGGATCGAGCTGGAGGTGACGGAGAGCGCCATCATCCAGGATGCCGTCACCGCACGAATCGTCCTCGACGATCTGGTGAACGCCGGCGTCCGGATTGCTCTCGACGACTTCGGCACGGGCTATTCCAGCCTCTCGCAGCTCTCGAACTACCGGTTCGACAAGATCAAGATCGATCGGAGTTTCGTCGCTTCGTTCCAAACCAACGACAAGCAGGACAAGGTGATCAAGGCCATTATCGCTCTCGGCGCGGGCCTCGGCGTGACGATAACGGCCGAAGGCATCGAAGAGGAAAGCCAACTTCAACGGCTTCAGGATCTCGGCTGCGATATCGGCCAAGGTTACCTGCTTGGCAGGCCGGCGCCGGCCGAGAGCCTTGCCGCAGATCAGGTCAGCGCCAGGATAGCGCAACGTCGCTGATGCGCCGACGGGTCGTCGAGGCTGGCTTGGAAGTCTTGTCGCACTGTTTCGAAAGACGAGCGGCCAGTATTAAACAAATGGTCAGGTGGGCTCGCGTGTCATGCTGCACATCTTCTGTTTTCGCCTGTCTTCAGCGCAAGACCGCTGCACGCAATTGCGCGACATGCTCTAGACTTCGGCAGTTTGCCGATTTACGCTGGTATTCGCGAGCCTGAAACTGCATCAGGTCTCGGCCCTTGCGCAACGCCGACCGCAGTGAGTCTCGGTTCCGGCCTGCTCCTCAGCCCACAATGTCAACGTATCTCACCGCGCAAGCGGAAGGAGTTTCCATGGCCGATGCCCAATGCGCCTGTGGCGCTCTCCAATTGAAGCTTAGCGAACCACCACGATTGACTGCGCTGTGTCACTGTTATGCCTGCCAGCGGCGAACCGGTGCACCGTTCAGCGCCAATGCGTTCTACTCGATTGACTGTGTCGAAATATCTGGAACGTCTACGGAATTCATTCGGACCGCCGACAGCGGTCGTCAGGTCCGCATGCATTTCTGTCCAACGTGTGGGTCGACCGTCTATTGGAAGGCCGATGCCGCGCCACTTTGGATCGGGGTGGCGATCGGGTCACTTGCCGACCCGGCCTTTGCGCCGCCTGAACTATCGGTATTCGAGCAATCGAAACATGGATGGGTGCAGCTTGCGGAAACGGTCGAGCATTTCCAGGGCCGTCCAAGCGGCCGGACTTAAATCAAGCTGGGAGCCTCGGTCCAAGGTCATTGCGGTCCGGTTGCGCATAATGGCTGCCACTCACCCTAGCCCTTACCTGGGTCGAGCCACTGGTCTCGACCCGTCCTGCGGACCCCCCGTAAACGGGGCGAGGGGACATGCCCTGCGAGAGGTTGGTGGGGAACGGAGAGGTCGCGGCATGGTCCCTTCGCCCCGTTTACAGGGAGAAGGTGGCGGCAGCCGGATGAGGGGCCGGCTTGCCCAATCTCCTCGGTTCGACGCCGCTCAAATCTCCCCAGCTTGCGGCCCCCAGACATCCGTCAAAGCAAAGCCGCCGGGGTGCGGGTCGAAGGGATCGAGCGCGACCTGGGTGAGGCCGAAGGTGAAGCCGCGGCCGGTGATGGTGGGGATGACCGCCGGGCGGCCGGCGACTTCGGTCACTGCCTGCAGGCCGACCTCGAATTCCGAGCCAATGATCGACTTCGAGGTGAAGACGTCACCGACCTTGGCCTTGCCGCGGGCATAAAGGGTGGCGAGATTGGCGGAATTGCCGGTGCCGCAGGGGGAGCGGTCGGCCCGGCCTGGCCACATGGTGGTGCAGGTGCGCACCGTGCCGTCCGGCTCGATATCGCGGAACATCACATAGGCGACGCCTGAAATCGCCGGGATTTCGGGATGGACGACCTTAAGGTCGCGGTTGATCAGCTCTTTCAGGATCATGCCGGCCTGGACGAGGCCGGCCGCATTGGCCTTCTCGATCGTGAGATTGATCTGGCCGACATCGACGAGGGCATAGAAGATACCGCCATAGCAGAGATCGGCTTTGATCTTTCCCCAATGGGGCGTGTCGATCCCGATGTCGAGCTCATGGACGAAGGAGGGCACCATGGTGAGCTTCACCTTCTCGCAGCGCCCGTCGCGGCAGGTCGCCACCGCCTTGACGAGACCGGCCGCGGTCTCCAGCGTCACGATCGTCTCCGGCTCCTTCATTTCGACGATGCCGGATTCGAGCAAGGCCGTCGTCACGCAGATCGAGTTCGAGCCGGAGCTCGCATGTGCCTGGTCGGGCTGCAGGATGATGAAAGCAGCGTCGGCGTCGGGGTGCCTCGCCGGCAGCAGCAGGTTGACCGAGCCGATCGGAGCACCGCGCGGCTCCAGGCAGAGAAAGCGGCGAAGCTCGTCACCCTTCGGATCGGTGTTCAGCCAATGCAGCTGGGCGGCGATGGTATCGCCGGGGATCTTCGGAACGCCGCCGATCGCGACGCGACCGATCTCGCCCTCGGCATGAACGTCCAGCAGCTGGATCGTGCGCTTCCATCTCATCTCGAAACTCCAGTTCGGACGTGACGGCTGATGCCGCCGACGCGGTTCTAACTTGTTTTAACGCAATTCCGAACGGAAAACCGCTTCACACTTTTCCTGGAATTGCTCAGTATCGGTCTATCCGGAACGGGGTCATGTCGACCGACGGTTTTGCTCCGCTCACCATATCGCCGATCAACCGCGCTGTCGTCGCGGCATATGTCAGGCCGAGATGGCCATGGCCGGTGGCATAAAAAACCCCCGGCATCTTCGAGGACGGCGAAATGATCGGGATCGTATCGGGCAAGGCCGGGCGGTGACCCATCCATTCCGTCGTCTCCTCGGCCTTCAGCCCGGGAAGCGCGCGCTGGGCGTGGCGCACCAGCACCCGCGGACGGCGGAAATCGGGAGCGGCGTCAAGCCCGGCCAGCTCGACATTGCCGCCGACGCGGATGCCGCCGGCAGTCGGCGTCACCATGAAGGCGCGATGCGGCCAGATCAGCGAGTAACGCATGGAAATGCCGGGCTTCATGATCTGCGTGTGATAACCGCGCTCGGTCTCCAGCGGGATCGGTTCGCCGAGCTTGGCCGCCAGGAAACGGGTGTGGACGCCGGCGGCAAGCACAACGGAAGCCGCCTCGACACGGCTGCCATTGTCGAGGAGGACGACGACGCTGCCATCGCCCTTGCGCTCGATATTCCTCACGGTGCCGGAGACGAAGGTTGCGCCGGCCGCCAGGGCGGCGTCGGTCAGTTTGACCACCAGCTTGTAGGGATCGCGGACCGACTTATTGTCGGGGAGCAGCACCGCTTTGGCGATGACAGACGACAGGGCGGGCTCATAATATTGGATGGCGCCGTTGCTCAACACCTCGAATTCGAGGCCGTAGCGCTGCATCATGGCGAGGTGGCCGCGATCGGCGGTAAACTCAGCCTCCGTCTCGTAGATCGCCAGGCAACCTTCCTCGGTCAGCAGATCGGATGCGCCGATCGCCTTCAGCATTTCGCGGAAATCGGCGAGCGCCCGCAGCGACAGGCTCATGCCGGCATCCTCGATCTCCCTCAAGCGCGAAGGCCGGCCGGCGGCGAGGAAGCGCAGGAACCAGGGCAGCATCTTGGCGGCATAGGACGGCCGCAGCCAGACCGGGCCTTCGGGGTCGAGCAGCCAGCCGGGGATCTTCTTCCAGGTCGAAGGGCCGGAGCCGGCGGCGAAATCGAGCGCGATGCTCGCCATATTGCCGAAAGAGGTGCCACGTCCGGGCTCACCCTTGTCGATCAGCGTGACCTGAAATCCGCGCCGCTGCAAATCGAAAGCGATCGAGGCGCCGATCACGCCCGCGCCGACGACAGCCACCTTCTTCTTCGTCTCATCCGTCATGCGATCAACCCACCCGCACGGCATACAGTATCGCCGTTCGCAAACCTGATATATCAGATCAGCGATGCTGCCTAGAGCGGTTCAGTTTTTCACGGAAACGCGGAACCGCTCTAACCTTTTGGATTTACGCAATTCCGAAACGCGAAACCGCCGTGCACTTTTGCTGGAATTACTCCGCGGAATTCTTACTGGCTTTCGGGCAGGCCGGCGCCGACACTGTCACCGACCGAACCGACGGTGTTGTCCATCGACTGGCCGAGCCGCTTCAGCTGCGCATCGTAGTTGCGCCGGGTGCGCGGATCGAAGATTGCGATCGGCGTGCTGACGGCGACGCTGACCGCACTTCCGGCCGTCTGAGCCGCCCCCATCGCCACCGCGCCGACGGCCTCGCCGAGGCCGACATTGGAATCGGTGATCGTCTGGCCGGCAATCAGCCGGTCGCCGATCAGCTTCACCACTTCCGGGCTTTCGGCGAATTTGCCGTGGTTCAGCCGGTCGCCGCCCTTGAGCTTGGTGAGATCGAGCACGGTGATGCCGGCCGCCTCCAGCTTGCTGCGGTAAGGCTCGGCGGAAGGATCGATCTGGCCGAGCCGGTCGATATTGCCCGAGATGCGCCGCGACAGCGCCAGCGCCCGATCATCCCTGGAGACGAAGATGGTGAAATGCGGCCGGTCCTTGCCGAGGCTCATGAACTGCCGGCCGAAGACGTCGACATCGAGATCCGGCGAGGCAAGGATGACATTGTTGATCTTCGAAGCGACGTGACCGTTGCGGATCGCCATCTGCCGGAGTGCTTCGACGGTCAGCCAGGTGCCCATCGAATGGGCCATGACGGTGACGTCGCTGACGGCGGGATTGGCGGCGGTGCGGGTCAGCAGCTCTTCCAGCGCATCGCGGGAATAGTTGGTGCTTTCCTTGTCGTAATTGTAATCGAAGATGCTGGCGCGCGACGGCCAGGTGAAGACGACGGGCGCAACGTCGGCATGCGAATCGTGGACGATCTGCGCGAAACGATAGACCGCGTCTTCATAACGGTTGTTGAAGCCGTGCACGAAGACGAGCACGCGGCGGCTCTTCGGCATATGGGTTTTCAGCCAGCTCTCGCCTGCCCGCTCGCCCTCGAGCGGATCGACGGAAACGGTGACGAAGTCACGGAGCGGATCGGCCGGCAGGCGCTTCGGCCATTGCACCTGGCCGACCGTGCGGTTGGCTTCCGGCGGAATCGAGACATCGACGGCGTTAACGGCAAGCCCCGTGCCGCGTTCGCCGGAGAAAAGCACGGCCGGGTTGTCATCGGCAGCGCGCGTCGTCGCCACCAGGAGATCGACCTTCGACGTGCCCGGAGGCACGGTGCCGGCCGCCTGCATCACCCCGACCGGTCGGCCGCCGCAGCCGGCGAGCACCATCGTTGCGACCAGAAGCCCTGTCAGAGCCGCATGCGAGCCGCGCCATCTGCCGATCATGACTAACTCCAACCGGTTCACGCGCCGGACAGACGGCACAGGTTCAAATAGTCCGGCGAAGGCTGTCGAGTCAAATTGTGCACGGCAAAGCAGCGCCGGCGAAATGGCATGAGGGGAAAAGAAAAGAGCCTGGCGCGGGAGGAGGTGCGCCAGGCTCTTGATCCTGACCGACAACTGGGAGGAGGAGTGTTGCCGGTCCGATGTAAGAGCGCTTGGGAGGAGGAGTGCGCTGCTTACGAAGATAGTGATACCCCATTCATTTGATCGGGAATAGCGAAATTACCGCAATGCAGCAATGCAATGAGCGCAATGCTCGCCACTTCAAGCGGCAGTGCGCGCCTCATTTTGCGGCATCTTTGACCGGGTGGTCAAAATTTGCTGAAAGATGTGGCAGTGGCGGCAGCCCCTCATCCGCCTGCCGGCACCTCTGCCTGGGTCGAGCCGCGGGTCTCGTCCCGTCCTTCGGACCCCCGTAAACGGGGCGAAGGGATATGCGGCAACCTCTCCGTCCCTCGCCAACCTTTCCCAGGGCACGTCCCCTCGCCCCGCGAGCGGAGAGAGGGTTAGGGTGAGGGGGCCGCCGCTTGCATCACTCCTCAAGCGGCCTTGAAGACCTTCCTGCCCTCGGCGTCCAGCGCGGTAAACTCCTCATCGGACAGCGTGATGTCCACCGCCGCGACGTTTTCTTCCAGGTGCCTGACCTTCGAGGTGCCGGGGATCGGCAGCATCACCGGGCTGCGCTTCAGCACCCAGGCGAGCGCGACCTGGCTGGGAGCGGCATTGTGCTTCCTGGCGATCGTATCGAGCAGCGAGCCTGATTTGGCAAGATCGCCGGCGGCGAGCGGATACCAGGGGATGAAGCCGATATTGTGCTTGGCGCAATAATCGAGCACGTCTTCGCTGGTGCGATCGACGAGGTTGTAGCGGTTCTGGACGGTGGCGACCTTGAAGTGCTTCGAGGCCGCCTCGATCTCGGCGACGGAGACTTCGCTCAAGCCCGCATGGCGGATGAGGCCGGCATCGAGCAGCGATCTGATCGCGTCGAACTGCTCCTTGGCAGGCACCTTCGGATCGATGCGGTGAAGCTGCCACAGATCGATCTGCTCGACGCCGAGATTGCGCAGGCTCTTATGCGCCTGCTGGATCAGATATTCCGGACGGCCGACGGGCAGCCAGATGTCGGGACCGTGGCGGGTGAGGCCGCCCTTGGTGGCGATGACGGATCCCGCGTCATAGGGATGCAGCGCCTCCTTGATCAGCCATTCGGAGACATCGGGGCCGTAGGAATCGGCCGTATCGATGAAATTGACGCCAAGCTCCGGCAGGCGCTTCAGCGTCCGCATGGACTCGGCATGGTCATCGGGCTCGCCCCAGATCCCCTTGCCGGTAACGCGCATGGCGCCGAAGCCGAGACGATTGACCTCGATCTCGCCGCCGATCCTGAAGGTTCCTGACTTGGCTGCGTTGTGACTGAACATGATCTTTCCTCCCTTCGTCACTAAAATCATTCAATGTCGATGAAATGGCCGAAGCCGCCCGCTTCGCCAAGGCCGGGATGCCGGGCTGGCGAGGATGGATCCAGTTCTGAATGTCTGCCGGGTCTGGTGATGCCCGGCATGGTGATGACCCGGCCGCCGCGGCGATATCGGACATGCGGCCGTGGCGACGCTTGCACATATAGGACGACCCCGACGGGATAACAGGGAGGGGCCGAAAACATCGTCCTTCGACCGGCGCCGCTGCGGTGCGCCGGAATATCGGCCGGGCTGCGACGAAGCCTGTCGCTTCCGCTCAGCCGTTGCCGCGTTCAGCCGGCCGATTCGCCGGAAAAGGCGGCGACTTCGATGTCCGCCTCGCGGTATCTCAGGCGCTCGCGCGAGAGTTCCAGCGGCTTGCGGCGCGAGATCCGGTAGACGGAGGCTGGCGGGAGGTTGCGAACCGTACCGCCGATGCGCACCGCCTTCAGGCCGAGGCGATCGAGGATCGGCCGCGGCACCGGGCAGCGCGGACCATAGGTGAATTGATAGACGGCTCCGCCCGGGCGCATATAGGTGAAGACGCCGGCAAGGATCGAGGCGATCTTGCGCGGCGACATCGACAGAAGCGGCAGCCCGCTGATGACGGCGCCGACCGGTTCGCCTTCGAAAATATCGGCCTGGGCAAGGTGGGCCGCGTCCATCTGTAATATGCGCGCCGCCGGGAACCGCGCCTGCAGCGCATCGATGAATTCCGGGCCGTATTCGATCAGCGTCAGATCCGTCTCGCTGATGCCGCGGGCAAGGAGCGCCCGGGTGAAGACGCCCGTGCCGGGGCCGAGCTCGATGATCGGCCCGTCGAGCGCCGCAATTTCGCTGGTCATGATCCTGGCAAGTGAATCACCCGACGGCGCGATGGCGGCCACCCGAAGCGGATTGCTAATCCAGGAGCGGAAAAAATGCAGGAAATCCGAGCATGCAGCCTTTGCGGTCATGACTGTCCCACCTGTCTGAAATTCAATTGATTATGAATGCGACCATCGCGGCTAGCATGGCAATTCCAAGGCAGAGACGTCAATCGCCCTTGTGAGCCGGCATTTCCCACCTCTTTTCCCACTGGCGTCCGGCATTTTTGCATCTATGCAGCTATGACATAGCGAGCGCCCTCGTCTGCGGCAAAAAGGGCGGCCGGGAAGCCGCCCCTCACCGCGATGGCCTGGTCGCCACCGCAAAGCGCCGCGTTAATAGTTGCAGCCGGAACTGCTGGTCGGATTGAAGCCGAGCTTGCAATCCATGTTCAGGGGCTTCTTCGGGTTCATCATGTAGGGCGAGGCCATGCCCTTCGGGTTGCCTTCACCGATCGAACCGGTCGTGCTCCTGTCGTGCTGCAGGCGGGTCTCATGCTCGACAACCTGCTGCTTGACCGAACCCTGCTGCGTCGCGCTCGACTGGAAGGGAGCCGCTTGCGCCGCGAAGGTGGCAAGGCCAAGCATCGCACCGAGGACCGCGGCGGCCAGGCCGCTCTTGAACGTCGTCATATTGTCATCTCCTTGGGAGGATCGGGTGATTTACGCCGAGGAGGTAGGAAGCGGATTTGTCACAATCTACCGCGACGCAATAGAGGTCACGAACATGTGAGCGGCGCCCGAACAGGAAAAAGGCGGCACGCGCCGCCTTTTTCATTTGCCGGCTCAATAGCCGTTATCACAGGGCATGCTGGACCGATCGACCCCGAAAACGTAGGGTTGCACATCGTCGGAGCCACCGGCCTGTCGACGGGTTGGCGGACGATGGAGTCGGTGGCGCCGGCCTCATCGCCGAAGGCGGCAAGCGGGTACCAGTAGCCATCGGAGTGACGGTGGGTGCCGGGGCGCTCCGTTCGGAAACCTCGATAGCCCTGCCAGAGACCGGCATGCGGCTTATATTGCACGGTTTTTGCTTCGGAAATATCGGGCGGTCGAACCGTTTGAACGGGAGCGGCCTCAGCTTGGCCGATCGGCGCAAGGGCGAGAAGTACACTGAACGCAATGGCGGAACGGACAAATTGAAGATCTTCATGTTAAACCCTCCTTCGTGGATTTAACCTGAGAAAATGCCGACACGAAGGGCGCGCTTCCCAGCGCGTGCGAAACTTCCAAAACTCGTGATTGCAGGCGATCCGGCGTGAGTTTTTCGCGAGAAAACGTGAAAGCTGTAACAGCAGAATGGCGCGATCCGGCGCTGGTCAAGAATGCGAATTCTCTGTTTTCAATTCGCGTATAATGCCCGGTAACCTTGGGCCGAGAGACAGGCGACATACTGGCGATGGGCGGCGGCGCGCGCCACGGTTTCCGCTTCGAACGCATCGGCCTGCGCATATCCGGTCAACTGGGCGCGCAGCTCATACTGGCGCTTCGCCTCGCCATACATGGCATTGCCGTCGGTCATGCAAAGGCTGTGCGCAACGGACGGCGGATTGACCGGTACGCCGACTGCCAGCAGCACCGGCTCGTTGGCATGGTCGATGCAGCCGGCAAGGGCGGCTATCGTCGCGAGAATCGCCAGGACCCGAAAAATTCCCACCGTCATGCATTCCTCCGAGATCATCAGGCCTGCGAATACATCAGGAAGGTTGCGCGAAGCTAAGCATGCGGGAAAACCAATGCCGCTGCCGACCGAGGACGGTCGTCACGCTCCACGCCGGGAACCCCCACCAAAATCTATATAGCACCTCGGAATCCCGAAATAGGCTGCGGCGTTGAAATCATTGCGTTTCCGCTCAGCCGAAAAGCTTACGAAGCGCGGCGAATTTCGGAATCCCGAAGCGGACGAATTTCGGGATCCCGAAGCGAGGTTTTTTTCTTCCGGCCGAGGCGGCCGCGTTTGTCGGCGGCGATTTTGCGGTCGGTCTCGGACCATTTCCGGCACCTTTCCGCCGTGCACCGCTTCCACTCGTCGGTCGGCGGCGCGCCTTCAAGGTCGCCGACGAAGGTGAGCGTGAACAGGTTGGGATGGGCGACCCCGCTTCCGGCCCGGCCGCGGCGGACCTTTACGAGCCCCTTATATTCAAGCTCGTCGAGCGCATCGGCCACATATTCTCCGGTGACGCCGTAGGAGACGAACTGGTGATGCGTCACGACAAGCCTGCCATTCTGCAACGCGGCATGCGAGAGGTGCTCGATGACGATGCGGAAGAAGGCGCGGCAGGCATTCGCACTCAAGGTGGTAAAGGCCGCCGATTCCAGTAGCTGGATCGTCAACCATTGCCATCGCAGGCTGCCGTCATCGCTGGCGCTCGGCGGCGCGGTGTGTTTGCGCACCAGCGATCGCGTCTTGCCGGAACTGGTGCGGCTCTTGTCACGAGAGTTGAATTCCGCCATCAGCCCCTCGCCCCGGCTGCGAGCACGTCCTTCCGGCAAGCAGCAGAAGAACTGGTTTTTTCCCGCATGCAGAGGGAAAGACCCGCCCAAGCGCCCACTGCGCCAATCGCTACAAAATTCTTCGACATTCAACATTCCATGGTTGCAACAGCGTGCAATCTAGCGTAAGAACGTTTCAAGAACTAGGAAAATAATCTTAGGATTCGGATTAGACCCGATCACCGTTTGGAGGGCAGGATGCGAATGATCTGCATGGGGGAAAAGTTCATGGTGGGTTACAGCAGCCGATTGCTGGCATTGATTTCGCTCTTGCTGGGAAGCGCCGTCCAGGCGTTTCCCTGCGATCAACCGATCACGATATCGAATTGGTCGTTCTGCGCGACCGGCAATGTGAGCGCTGAGGGCGGCGCCGCTGATTGGAAGGTCGTTCCTGCATGGACTCGCGAGCAAGCCATAAGCGCGTATTTCGGAAACGATCCGCGGCTTCTGGCAAACCACGGGCTTTGCAATGCCAAATTCCATCGCGTCGTCCTCTGCCAGCCCGGATGGCAAACGGGCAACCCGGATACGTGCTCATATCTGGTTTGCAGCGGCTTTTACTCCGCCGTGTTCGGGAAGGAAGAAAGGGAGGCCTATGAGAGAGAGCATCCGAACGCTCAATAGCTTTTGCCTTGCTGCCTTGCGGCAAAGACGGCAGCGGCCGACGAGAAGCGGCGGCCGGAAATAATATGCCGGTGTTTCAGTAAGCAGCTCACTGCTCCGGAAAACGTCTCGTTCAGACGGCATCTCGACACGCCGGAACAATTGCCTTAGGCGAGCAGGTGGCCGAGAAGACGCAGCGGAGATCCTGCATTATGCAAACCCTATGGAAGAAGCCGGTGACGCTTGCCCTTGAAGGCCCGGATCAATGGGTGGTCATCCAGACGACCCAGGCCGCAACATGGGCGCTGATCGAAGACTGGCCGACCGAAGAGGGGCCTGCGCTCGACAGAGCGTGTGCGGTTTGCGCCGATGTCATATCTGGGAAACGAAGCCGGGAAGAGGCGCGGCAGGCGTTCATCGAAGCTGCAATCGAAGCCGGGATTCCCATCAAGGAATGAGGCGGCCGCCCCAGCTATTGTTCAAGCCTCCAAGGAGGCGAAGCGAGGAGCGAAGCGCTGATTGGAGCGGCACCGATTTCGGGCGCCTGGAACTTTGCTGATGCATTTGGGAAGAATGGCGCACCCGAAGAGAAACGCCACAATCACTCACAACGCATTGAAGTTAAACCACTTATGATCGAGCCGCGCACTCAAAGTGTACCATTCATCTCGCTTTGGCAAGGGCATCTAGAGAGCAAGATAAGCTTGCTTGGCTTCGATGGGGATTGAGACCGCTATATTCTGACTCAAGAGGTGTTGCAGACCCTTTTCGAATGCGGGGATGCTTGATTCCGCTCCGGATAAAGACGCGATTTCCACCCCGGTCGCCGTAAGAAGAGCCATCCCTACCAAAATACTATTTGGTCCATCTGAAGAAAACTCTAGATCGACGGGGCAGCCATAATAGAACGCACGCCCTGTCTTCCCAATTCCGGTTCGGGTATAGGTGCCGGTGCCTGAGAAGGTGATTAATCCGATGCTTTCGAGATGCTGGAGTTCACCAAAAGAAAATCTGGTCTCGTCGTTTCTATCAACCTCATCAGCGTTTGTAATGATTGGCACCGGTTTTCCTATTATCCATACGCTTCTTACAAACTTCGTAAACAACTCAGCATCAGCTTTACTCAACTGAGAAACCAAATCAATTGATCGCCTGGAGAAAGAACCGGCCGCGTTAGCCTCGCCCGCAAGTATCTTTGCCCACATTTCTTGCATGTCTTCATTTGATACCAGCTTAGCCTTGTCGAAAAGATATCTTACGAAATCCTCTTCGAGGTCTTCAGGTTTTGCATCTTTAGATAAATGCGGAATGGCCTTCGCGGTTATGGATTCAATATTTTCCTGGTTCCGTCCCTCCTCATAAATCATCCGTTGAAGGCCACGAGCTTCAATCTCGCTAATCTTCAGCCTGCCTTCAGCTCGGATAATCTCGGCTTTCGTTTCAGCCTCAGCGACGTCAATTTTCGCTCTCGCCTCTCGCCTCATTCGGTGGGGCTCAAAGACAACGCCGATTGCGTTCGACACACGATTGACTAAGGCTTCCCCAGTCTTCCCGAGGACAATCTGAACGGGCAGAACCATGACTTCTAGAACCTCTGATTGGCGACAAACATAATTGGGGTCAGATATTTGAGAGGTCACCTACGTGCCAGTGACCGGCAGGTTCCCCCACGTGCCGCCTTGATGGGACCCAATACCGAGGAAACACACACACTCCTACCTGCCGCCTAAGGGAGGCTTTGCTCTGCCGTTGTGAGGAAGACAAGGGTCGAGGCAGTCATGTGCAGCATGTAGGCGGCCATGTGGTTGGGAACTGTTGTGGGCACCGCTCCTTGACCATGGCCGCTTTGCTTGTTCCTAGCCGGGGGAATACTGCTTTCCAGAAGACCCCGAAGAGAAGCGAACTGGTTCTGCCAGAATGGTGGCACAAGGCCGTTCGCGTATATAACGTCGATTAGCGGCTTGGCCGTATCTCCCGGCTTGTAGGTCCAGCCCCTCTTGTCGCAGATCGCCTTCATGGTGCTCTCGAAGGCCTTGAGGCAGTCATTCAAGGCTTCCTTGTTCTTGCCCTCGCGGTAATGCTCATAGGCGCTCAGGAACTCTTGATGCGGGCCAGCATAGTCCTTGGTGTTCAAGAGGCGCAGGGCAGGCTTCACGGCCTCCGCATGTATCAACTCCGAGTCTACCCGGACGATTTCCCCATCGATGTATTGATAGCCGACCGCATTCTCTTTGAACCTGATATTGAGGTCGTCAATTGCCTCGTCGGCGCGCTCATTATAGCCTCTAGTGTTTGAGTAATCGATGGTACGGGTTAGGCGATCAACAGCTCGAAATGCAAGCTCAATTACGTCTAGGCAAGTCTCTGCGCTTGAGGCACCAAGGAAAAAATCTCGTAATTCCGTATAAGGGTTCCCTTCTCGGTTTGAAGGCGGCAGAAGAAACACACCAAGCTCCTGCCTCAGTGTCGATACGATTAGACGGTACGTATTCTCTACTTGCCCGCGACTGCTAGCGGCGTCCTCCCTGCTTCCTAAGGCTCTGTCGAGAATATGAATGATTTGGACGCGTAGCCTCTGCGGTATGACGTCATATCGATAAACGTCGGGCTCGGCACCGCTAAGGCGCTGCTGCCTCTTTGAGTACAACTCATACACGGCCATTCGAATCGCCTTTCCCGGTCGCTGGTTCGTGGAACATTCGGCCACATTCGGGCGCTAGCGTCTATCCACGTATATGTCGATTGACAGGACAAACGAATCCCTCGCTGCCCCTTCACAAACTGCCTAACCGTCGTTACACTGTTTGGGAATGAAGTTGCTCCTGAGGTCCGCCAGATGCCGTCCCGTGACAAGCCCAGCCCAACAGCGTCCCAGCGTAGAGCGCGTGCCCAGAGCCGCCCCGAAGTCGGCAAGGTGGGGGACGCCGAACCACGCCAGCGTTACGTCTCGTACCTTCGCGTCTCTACGGCCCGCCAAGGAGCCTCAGGACTCGGGCTGGACGCTCAGCGTGAAGCAGTCGCCTCGTACATCCGGGGCCGCTCAGTGGGCTCCTATGGCCCCGCAGACCACCTTTGCGAATACGTCGAGGTCGAGAGCGGCAAGGCGAACAACCGGCCCCAACTTCAGGCCGCGCTGAGGCACGCCAAACACGCCAAGGCAACGCTCATCATCGCCAAGCTAGATCGGCTCAGCCGCAATGCTGCCTTCTTGTTGGCTCTGCGTGACAGTGGCGCGAAGTTCGTAGCCGCAGACATGCCCGATGCCTGTGACCTGACCATTGGGGTTCTGGCGTTGGTGGCTGAGCACGAGCGGAAGATGATTCAGGCGCGCACTAAGGCAGCTCTCGCAGTTAAGCGCGAAGCCTTGGCTCGGGAGCGGGCACAGCTAGAGGCGCTGGGGCAGGAACCCGTAAGGCGGCTCGAAGACGGCACGACGCGGCCCTTGCGCTTGGGAAACCCGAATGGTGCGGCTTGCCTCAAGGGGATCGGTAACGGGGCGGCTGTGGCAACCGTGAAAGCTGGCGCTCAGGAACGGGCTGAGGAGTTCCGTGAAGTCCTGAGCGATATCGATCCCTCCTCAACCATGTCCGCGCGGGGATTGGCCGGGGAGTTGAACGCAAGGGGCTTCCGGTCCCCACGGGGCGGGCACTGGACGGCTCAGAGTGTAATCCGGCTGAGAGAGCGCTTGGCGTTCTCATAGGTCGCGATCAGGCCCTAAGGCCCGTTGCGCTCGCCGGTAGGATTTTTCGATGCGGTGGCGCTTTGAGGAATGGATTGCTCGAAAAGAATTAGCCCTCATTATGTGAAGAGGAAGCTCCCGGTCAGCCCTTAGTTGAGCAAAAGGCTTCTCCCCTGAGCGGCCCCGCTGGGATTGGCGTTATTCATTGGGCTATCAACGCATCTTCGCTCAGGGGAAGCACGCAAGCACACAGCGTGTAACCTGCTTCTTGCCGTCTGCAATACCGCTGGCCGAAATAGGACGCATTATCTGAAAGGGGAGGCTCAAAGTTTCCTTGTGGTGACTAGTCACGAGCTAGCCCCCTATCATCACCGAGCCCTAAAGCCTCACCTCTAGTGCTGCCCTGAGCAGCCCCTACCCTCCTCTTAGACCTCGACCTGAGGGACTACCGCAAGGACAGAGGAGAGGCGGAGAGACCACCCTCCGTCCGGCACCCTACCGCCCCATTGAGGCCGCCGAAGGGCGTCACGCACTGAGAGCCAATCCCGAGATGTCATCGATCCCAAGGACACTTGGGCACCGGCTCTCTGCCAATACGACCATACTGCCGAACCCCAGACCACCTCACAACTTAGCGCACGGCCACCTCTCGGAGCACCAGCCCGGGAGCTGACCCACTGCGCCCAACAGAAAGGCTAACCCCTTATGACACGCATAGACATTCGCACCTACGCCCCCACCACTCCGGAGGCAGTTCAGGCACTCCTGAGCTATCTCAATGCCGCCACCAAGACCCTCAATGGCAAGGAGGTGATAGGGGAGAGTGACCAACCCATCCCCAACCCTGAAGTCCTCCTTCAAGGCCTGCCTCAGGGCTCCCTTAGTGCTGCTCGCTATGACCCCGAGTCTGGCCTCATCGCCTTCACCATCAAGCGCCGCAATGAGCGCCTCATCGAGCCCGAGGGCTTCGCTGCCCTTCGAGGCCTCTCGCTATTCAACGGAGGAGCCTACCTCGATAAAAACCAGAAGGGGGGCGACGAGTATCACTATCTCGAAATGTTCTCTCGGAGGGGCATGGGCATTACCCTTCAGCGGCTCCTTGCTGACGCCCAGAAGGGAGAGCTAGTGAAGATGAGGGAAGACCATCACCTCCTAATAGCTAGCAATCTCGCCATCATTCCCGGCCCCCAGCGGAACACAAGGGGACGCCGGGAGGCCTTCGAGGCCGCCCTTGCGGACTACGATGAGCGGGCCGAAAGCTGGGGTCTCTCGAAGCTGCTCAGCAAGACCGACTATCTCGCCATGCTTCGGGGGGCCTTCCGGCTTTACGACATCAAGCATGGCCATAACTTCCTACGGGTCATAGGCGAGTAGCCAGACCCCAAGGCTGAGACGGGGGGAGGATGTTGAAGGGGTTCGGCCCCTCCTGCCCGTCTCGGAGCCTGCCCCTGTGCCCCACCTTCAGGCCCCCCACTCTGGCAGAGCCTTGACAGGTGATGGGACCCCTATCCTCGCCATAGCCTCTCCGAGAGCCCTCAAGCCAAACCCAGAGCCGTAGCTTCGGCCCACCCCGCCGCCTCCCGCATGGCCGGTCAAGGCGTCATGAAGCTCTTCCGAAAGGCCAGCATCCCGCGCCAACCGCTTGAAGGTATGCCGCAGGGAGTGAAAGACGATCGATGGGTCTTTGATACCAACCGAGGTCCGTAAGTAGCGATTGAACCATTTAGACCACGCCGTTGAGCGGTAGGCCTCATCGGCAGACTTGATGTCGGGCCACAAGCTGGCGGTGTCATTGCGGTCCCTATCAAGCCGATGTTGGCGATAGCGGAGAAGGCCGAGCCTGATAAGCTCAGGATGCAATGGGACCTGCCTTCGAGAGCTAGCCGTCTTAATCGACCGATCACCCTCAGTCCCTATGTCGATGAACCACAAGCCAGTCTCTAAATCCTGCCTCAGGTCCCTAAGGCGCAACTGAGCGATTTCATTGAGCCGCGCCCCGGAGAAGAGGGCGATGAGCGGCACCCAGTAGGCGGCCTCCCCGCCACCACCCAGCGGCCTCTCGCCCCGCTCATAGACCCCGCTATTGAATAGAGCCTTGAGGCTCGCCTCTGAGAAGGGCTCCCGGCGATTGAGATCATTCCGCTTGTCGATGGTGAGGCCAAGCTTGGTGAAGGGATTGCTGAAGCCGGGGAGACTGTCCATGAGCCCCTCCCGCTCACAGGCGCTCACGATGGCCGCCAAGAGGTTTAGATACTTGTTGACGCTTGCCGCATGAATGAGTTCCTGCCCACCATCACCGCTCTTGACGAGGGCTCTGAGCGACATTGAGCGCTGCTTTCCGGTGAGCCTCGTGGGTATCTTTGCGAGCCCATTGGTGCGGAAGTCTCTTGCCTTCTCCTTGGTGATGTCGCCCAGGCGCAAGTCCCCATGCCATTCCGTAAAGTACCTGACGGCCCTCTCCGCCTCCCTGACAGTGCTGGGGGATGCCTTCTTGCCACCCCTCGCGGGGGTGCCCTGACGCCACGCCTCGAAGGCTCCCGAGAGGGTCGGCCCCTTGGCCGGGCTAGGGCTGGGGGTCGGGACATCCTCACCTTCCTGCCTCTTCAGCATGAGGTCGTAGGCTTTGACGTGACCCCTAAGGACCGCAAGGCCCGCCTCTCGGTAATAGGGTGATGAGGGGTCTATCGGATAGTTGCCAGCCTTGAGGTAGGCATGAAGTTCCGCCTTCACGATGTCGGGGTTGCGGCTGGCGTAGGCTGAGCGGTACTCCTTCGAGAGGGTCTCAAGCCAGTCTTGCTTGGCCTCAAGGTGCCCTTCTGCCATCCCGAGCTGACCGAAGCCGGGGTCTAAAAGGTCTGGCCACTGGGCCCGCTCCTCAGGGGTTTGCATGTAGCGCCGCGCGTCGCCCTGCTCCCTTTCAGTCTCGTCCTCCTTGAGCAAGGCGGCGATGATATCGGCCTCGATCTCCTCAACTGAGGGCAAGCGCAGAAGTGAGACCATCTCGCCACCCACTTCCCCTCTCTGGTATCGCGAGGCCAAGGCGAAGAGGTCGGTGACCCTCAGAGCCTCCCTCATGTCCCTACGCTTAGCATCCGCAAAGTTGTTGGTCTTGAGGGAGACCGTAAGCTCTCGCTTGAAGCGTCCTGTGTCGGGATTGATGAGTTCTGAGAGGGCAGCGGGAGGGTTCTTGGGCGCTGGCTTTCCGGCTAGCTCCTGAGGAAGCCGCTTTCGAAACTCGTAGATGCCTGAAGTCCGTCTCTGCATATAGCTGAGCCCTGCCATCGAGTGTCCCACCCTTGTGCGATACCGTTGTGTACTAGGCGGCTCTCGCTAAGGTTCTGAAACCCTAGATGTTTTTCAGCTTCAATGCATTAGGAAAAGAATGGCGCACCCGAAGAGATTCGAACTCCTGACCCCCAGATTCGTAGTCTGGTGCTCTATCCAGCTGAGCTACGGGTGCGTGCAAATTGCGGCGGTGCCGCTTGCGTGGGCGATCCTCTAAAGGGTCCTTTCGGACATTGCAAGAGCATTTCGAAAAAAATCGCGTCTTTGCCTGCTTGCGGCCGCGCCGGCTGAAATTCCGTCACTTCTCGCCATGCGTTCGGTTGCGGTAATCGTCCAGCGAAACCGGGCGATCGGGGATCTCGATGCGGAATTGGGTGCCGACCGTCGGCTTTTCCACCAGCGCGATCGTGCCGCCATGGGCGAGCACCAGTTCGCGGGCGATGGTCAGGCCGAGGCCGGTGCCGCCGGAACGGGCCGAGCCGCGGAAGGCGGCAAAGAGGTTCTGGCGCGCCTTCAGCGGCATGCCGGGGCCGGTATCGTCCACGGTGATGCTGACGACGCTGCCGACACGCTGGGCGGAGACGGTGATGCGCCTGATGGCGCCGGGGCCGCCCTCGCCCGGTGATGTCAGCGCCTGCAGGGCGTTGCGGCAGAGATTGTGAATGACCCGGAAAAGCTGCTCGCCGTCGGCATCGATCTCGAGATCGGCAGCGAACTGTTCGACAAACTCGATGCCGCTTTGCGGATCGATCGCCAGCATGTCCCTGACGTCCTGAGTCAGTCCCAGCAGCCGGACGTGGCGGCGGCGCGGCGCCGATTCGCTCGCCTTGCCGTAGGACAGCACCTCCGTCGTATAGCCGACGGCGCGGTCGATGGTGCGCAGCAGCTTCGGCGCGAAGCTCTTGACCATCGGATCATCGACATCGACGAGCCGGTCCGACATCAGCTGCGCGGAAGCCAGGATATTGCGCATATCGTGATTGATCTTGGAAACGGCGAGGCCAAGAGCGGCAAGGTTCTTCTGCTGCTTCAGCGTCTTCTGCAGCTCCATCTGCATCGAGGTGAGATTGCGGCCGGCCACCGCCAGCTCGTCACGGCCGCCGTCTCCGATATAGATGTGGGCCGGGTTCTCGGGATCGGAGGAGAATTGCTGCATGCTGCCGGTTAGCCGGCGAATCGGGCCGATGAGAATGCGGTTGATCGCAAAGAAGATCAGCGTCGCCGTGAAGAGCGAAATCAGCACCGAAAGCAGCAGCACGTTGCGGGAATAAGCAAACATCGCCGTGCGCAGCGGCCGGTCCTTCATGACAACCTCGACGCCGACCTTGTTTTCGCCGACGGGGCCGTAGACGCGGATCATCCTGCTGCCGCCGAAGATCAGGGTATCGAGCGCGTCGCGGATCGCCGTCAGCGGCGGCACGTCGGTGAGATCGTAGGATTCGTCGACGGAGGTCGGCATGTCGGTCGTCGCCAGCAGCCGCGAAGTGCCCTCCTTGCGCAGCACGATCGCCTTGGTGCCGGTCGCCTCCAGCGTTTCCTTCTGCAGGGCGCGCGGCAGCTCGATCGGCTGCAGCCCGTCGATGACGATGGCGGCGGCGGCGGCCGTGTTCAGCCTGTCCTGCAGCCAGCGCATCCGCATGCTGGCGACCGAGGGAAAGAAAATCAGGATCTCGGCGAGCATGATGAAGACGACGGTGAGCCAGAGCAGCTTGCCAGACAGCCCGCCGAACAAGCCGGACGGACACCGCCCCTTGGCAGCCTCGCCGGCCGCCGGGATGTCAGCCGAAGGATCTTCGCCCTGGTCTCGAACCGGCATGGTCATCTCGCCCGATCGGCAGCGCTCGCCGCCCTCACCGTAGGGTTCTTATATTAGACCAAGACGCTCCGCTTTCAAATCTTTGCGAGCAGCGTCACCTCGTCACAACAAAACGCCGCCCGGGGGCGGCGTCGTGCTTTCGTTATGTTGGTGCAGTAGCTCTCTGGTTGGCGCAAGGGGCAGCCCCTCATCCGCCTGCCGGCACCTTCTCCCCACTCGCGGGGCGAAGGGAATATGCCGTGATCTCTCCGTCCGTCGCCAACCTCTCGTGGGGCACGTCCCCTCGCCCCATTTTACGGGGAGAGGGCGAGGGTGAGGGTGAGGGTGAGGGGCAAAAGCCAGGCATTGGAAAAGTCTTCTATTATGGAAAATCAGAACTCTTCCCAGCTCTGTTCGGCCGGGGCGGAACTGCCGCCGAAGGCGCGGGCGACCTTGGCGATCGCCCGGCGGGCGGGCGAGGCAACCGGCTGCCTGTGCGGCTCGTTGCGCACAAGCGCCACGGGCGCCGCCGCATCCGACAGCTTGAAGCGGGCGATGAGATGTACCAGCCCATTGGCTTCGGCCGAAAGCCGGTGCGTGGCGGCAGAGGTTTCCTCCACCATCGCGGCATTCTGCTGGGTCACCTGATCCATCTGGTTGACGGCGGTGTTGACCTCCTTGAGGCCGGTCGACTGTTCGACCGCGGCCGTGGCGATCGAATGGATATGGTCGTTGATGGCGATGACGCGGGTGCCGATTTCGGACAGAGCCTCACCGGTCGCCTGGACGAGCTTGACGCCGACCTGCACCTCGTCGCCGGACTTGGTGATCAGCGCCTTGATGTCCTTGGCGGCCGTCGCCGAACGCTGGGCGAGTTCGCGCACTTCCTGCGCGACCACCGCGAAGCCCTTGCCGGCCTCGCCGGCGCGGGCGGCTTCGACGCCGGCGTTCAGTGCCAGGAGGTTGGTCTGGAAGGCGATCTCATCAATGACGTTGATGATCTGGCTGATTTCGCGCGAGGCCTGCTCGATGCGGCCCATAGCCTCGACGGCGTTGCGGACGACGACGCCGGAGCGGCCGGCATTTTCCTTGGCTTCGGACACCATGACGGTTGCTTCATGCGCCCGCTCGGTCGAGTTCTGGACGACGGCGGTAATCTCGTCGAGTGCCGCAGAGGTCTGTTCGAGCGCTGCCGCCTGCTGCTCGGTGCGCTTCGAGAGGTCGTCGCTGGCATTGCGCAACTCGGCGGTGTTGCCGTTCATCGCTTCGGTCGTCTCGCGCACTTCGCGCATCGTCGCCTGCAGCGTTACGAAGCTGTTGTTGACGTTCTGCTGCAGCTCGGCGAAGGCGCCCTGGAAATTGCCGTTCATCGTCTGGGTGAGGTCGCCTTCGGCAAGGCTTGCGATGACGCGGCGGGTCTCGCCGATGCCGGCATCGACGCTCGACAGCAGCGTGTTGATATTGCCGGCGAACTGATTGAGGTTCTCGTCCTGATAATCCTTGTCGATGCGATGGCTGAAATCGCCGGCCGCAGCCGCGGCCACGACGACGGACATGCTCGACTGCAGGTCATCGCTCTTGGCGCGCATCGCCGCCTCTTGGGCGTTCAGGCGCTTGACGGCAAGGCCGTTCTCCTTGAAGACCGCCACCGCGGCGGCCATCTCGCCGATTTCGTCCTTGCGGCCGGCAAAGGGAACCTCGGCGTCGAAATTGCCGTTGGCGACCTCCTTGATCGCGTGGGTGACACGCTTGATCGGGCGGCTCAGATGGCTGGTGCCGATATAAAAGCCCATGCCGATGCCGACCGCGATACCGATGCCGGTAATGCTGAGCACGAGCATCAGGACCCAGGAGCGGAAACTTTCGATCTCGGCGTTGACGGCTTCGAGCGCTGCCTTGTCGGTCGCGACGACCGCGTCGATTTCAGCCTGGAAGGCCTTGCGGTTGGCGCGATTGGCCTCATTGTTGCCCTGCTGGCTGGCGGCCTCGGGCCCGACTTCCGTGCCGAGGCGGGCCGTTTCCGTGCGGAAGGTGCGGAATTCGGCGGCGCGGGAGACGAGCTTGGCGAAATCGACCTTCTCGCTTTCGGGAACGAGCGGCGCCCAGCCGGCGATGACCTTATCGATCTCGTCGAGAGCGGCCGTGATGCCCTTGGCGAAATTCGGCGTATCCTTGATCGTCTTGGCCGCATAGATGCCACGCGATTCCATGACGACCGCGGTAACGAAACGGTTGAGGCGCTCGCCGGCATAGGCGCGGGCGGCGGCCTGCTCGTAGGCCGTGAGGTTGCGGCTGTATTCGTGCATGGCCGACAATGCCGTTGCGCCGATCAGAAGCGCCACCGCGCCCATCACGCAAACCAGCAAATTAATTTTCCCGCGGATCTTCAATGCAGTGCCTCCTAGCTACCCCAAACTGCCTGGAAAGCAAATTCCCAGCCGATGAGCCGACTATCGGCGAAATTCCTTAAAGTTGGATTTCTAATATTTACGATTATGTCACTGAGAATGAGCGATGCCGGCGCCCGCCCCGAACGCAAGTCGCTGAAAATCATGATTTTCTATCGCGGCTGCGACAAAGTACAACCTGTCAGAGCAAAGCAAACTTGTTAACACTTGCGTGCGAAAACCAAGCGCCGATCAGCATTACCAGTGAAATGATCTGATATAATTGACTTTGGCGGCCTTCATCCGTATAAGCCGCCGCACGTCCGGTCACCCAAGGCCTTCATGGCCCGCCCGTTCGAAAAACAACGCTCCTTGCATCATGCAAATTCAAGAAGGGCCGCACTCCGCGGTGTTTAAATAAATGAAGCGTACCTATCAACCATCCAAGCTTGTTCGCAAGCGTCGCCACGGCTTCCGTGCGCGCATGTCCACGAAGGGTGGCCGCAAGGTCATCGCTGCCCGCCGCGCGCAGGGCCGCAAGCGTCTCTCGGCTTAAGGCCGGGTTGCCCGAGAAGAGATGGCGGGCGAATTGACGACCAGTGAGAAGAAACACACTGTCGGGCGGCTGAAAAGCCGCCCGCAGTTTCTTGCCGCGCGCGAAGGCGAAAAACGCCGCGGCGGCCTCTTCCTGCTCGAAGTGCTCGACCGGAAGGAACCCGACAGCCAGGCGCGCGTCGGTTTTACAGTCACCAAAAAACATGGCAACGCGGTCGAACGGAACCGTATGCGCCGCCGCCTGAAAGAGGCGGTGCGGCTTCATGCGGGATTTGCAATGCAGCCCGGACACGACTATGTGGTTGTCGCGCGCAGGGATGTACTTGATGCGTCCTTCCAGGAATTGGCCGCGGAGCTGAAGCTTCGCGTGGAAACCAGGCCGAAACACCGGCGCTCCGGAGACGGACGCCCCAGGAACGTATGATGGAAAACAACCGCAATTATTTCATTGCGATCGCTCTCTCGGTGCTGATCGTCCTCGGCTGGCAGTTTCTCTATATGAATCCGCGCATCGAAGCCCAGCGCAAGACGCAGGAAGCCCAGAAGGCGCAACAGCAGACCGAGCAGACGCAGCAGCCTGCGGCAGGCGGCGGCCAGGCACCTGCCCAGACGACCGGCGCGGCCCCGTCCGGCCAGGCGGCCGCGACGGCGACGCGCGAGCAGGCGCTCGAAAAGACGCCGCGCATCGCCATCGATACTGCTGCGCTTTCCGGCTCGATCAACCTTGCCGGCGCCCGGCTCGACGATCTGAAGCTCAAGGGCTATCACGAGACCGTCGACGACTCGAGCCCGACCATCACGCTGTTCAGCCCGGCCGAAACCAAGGATGGTTACTTCACGGAGCTCGGCTATATCGGCAGCGACGCCACGGGCACCGTCCCTGGTCCGTCGACGCTGTGGACGGCTCCGGAGGGCGCCAAACTCACCGAGAAGACACCGGTGACGCTCTCCTATACCAATGACAAGGGCCTGACCTTCACCCGCACGATTTCCGTCGACGAGCGCTACATGTTCACCGTCGTCGACAAGATCGAAAATACCGGCCAGGCGCCCGCCTCGCTCTCCTCCTACGGCCGCGTGATGCGCTACAACAAGCCGACGACGCCGTCCGTCTACGTCCTGCATGAGGGCTTTATCGGCGTCATCGGCGACGACGGCCTGATCGAAAGCAAGTATAGCGCCGTCGAGAAAGAAGCCGTGTCGCCGGCGAAATCCACCGGCGGCTGGCTTGGCATTACCGACAAATACTGGGCGGCGACGATCGTTCCGCCGCAGAGCGCTGCATATGAGGCGAAATTCTCTTATTTTTCTGACGGTCAGCCGCGTTATCAGGCCGACTACAAAGATGACGCCTTCACAGTTGCGCCAGGTCAGTCGATCGAGCTCAAGAACCTCGTTTTCGCCGGCGCCAAGGAAGTGCCTGTTATCGACGGCTACGAGGCCTCCTATTCGATCCCCAAGTTTGACCGGCTGATCGACTGGGGCTGGTTCTATTTCATCACCAAGCCGATGTTCAAGCTGATGGACTTCTTCTATCGCTTCTTCGGCAATTTCGGCGTGGCGATCCTGTGCACCACGATCGTCGTCAAGGCGCTGTTTTTCCCGCTCGCCAGCAAGCAGTACGCTTCGATGGCGAACATGAAGCGCATGCAGCCGAAGATGGAGGAGCTGAAGGCGAAATTCGGCGACGACCGCATGGCGCTGCAGCAGGCGACGATGCAGCTCTACAAGGACGAGAAGATCAACCCCATCGCCGGCTGCTGGCCGGTGGCGCTGCAGATCCCGATCTTCTTCTCGCTCTACAAGGTGATCTACATCACCATCGAGATGCGGCACGCGCCTTTCTTCGGCTGGATCAAGGACCTTTCGGCGCCCGATCCGACGACGATCGTCAATCTGTTCGGCCTGCTGCCCTTCGAGGCGCCGACCTTCCTGCATCTCGGTGTCTGGCCGCTGATCATGGGCGTCACCATGTTCCTGCAGATGCGCATGAACCCGACGCCACCCGATCCGACGCAGGCAATGATCTTCAACTGGATGCCGCTGGTGTTCATGTTCATGTTGGCAAGCTTCCCGGCCGGTCTCGTCATCTACTGGGCCTGGAACAACACGCTCTCGGTGATCCAGCAGTCGGTGATCATGAAGCGCCACGGCGTGAAGATCGAACTCTTCGACAATCTGAAGGGTCTGTTCCGACGAAAGACGGCGCCGTCGAAATGATGCCCACAAGCCCCGCTCCGGCGGGGCTTTTCATTTCCGGCCGCCTCGTACGCAAGACGCTGCCCGCCTGAAAGCTTGACATCCGCCCGTAAAACCACGAAGCCGACAGAAGACCGAACCCCGAGATTGCCGAGCCCGCATGCCCGAAACCGAAAAGCCGCTCTTCGGCCACCCATGGATCTTTATCCGCGGCGTCCCGTCGCTCAACTTCCTGCCGCCGGAAGGGCCGTTGGAAGTCGCCTTTGCCGGACGCTCGAATGTCGGCAAGTCGTCGCTGATCAATGCGCTGGTCGGCCAGAAGGGCCTGGCGCGCACGTCGAACACGCCGGGACGCACGCAGGAGCTCAATTATTTCGTTCCGGACGGCTATTCCGGCGAAGCGGGCGACCTGCCGCCGATGGCGATCGTCGACATGCCGGGCTACGGCTATGCGCAGGCGCCGAAAGAGCAGGTCGACAAATGGACGAAGCTCGTCTTCGATTATCTGCGCGGCCGTGCGACGCTGAAGCGCGTCTACGTGCTGATCGACAGCCGCCACGGCATCAAGAAGAACGACGAGGAGGTGCTTGATCTGCTCGACAAAGCGGCCGTCTCCTACCAGGTGGTGCTGACCAAGACCGACAAGATCAAGGCGCCGGCCGTGCCGAAGCTTCTTGCTGAAACGGCGGAGAAGATCCGCAAGCGCCCGGCCGCCTATCCCTATGTGCTGTCCACCTCGTCCGAAAAGGGCGACGGACTCGATGATTTACGCCAGGCGATCGCGGAAACTGTCGGGATAGCAAACTGGAAATAACGATCCGACCTCCATGCACTCGCTGAAACAGCTAAAAGTTTATTTTACCATCAAACAGAAAAACTAAAGGTTGACGCGCCGGAATAGGCGACCTATATAGTGCTTATCGAATTTTGCTTGCTGGCTTGGTTATCGCGCGATTAGCACCGCGGCCTGAACGAACTTCCTTTCAAAAATCGTTACCACCATCCGCATCGCGTTGACGCCTTGCGGTTTCTCAATATTGCTATGAAAGGGTTCATCATGACCACTGGCACAGTTAAATGGTTCAACTCCACCAAGGGCTTCGGCTTCATTCAGCCCGACAATGGCGGTGCTGACGCCTTCGTTCATATCTCCGCCGTCGAGCGTGCCGGAATGCGCGAACTCGTCGAAGGCCAGAAGATCGGCTTCGATCTCGAGCGAGACCACAAGTCGGGCAAAATGTCCGCTTGCAATCTCCAGAAGGCTTAAATCGGTATCTGCTTCCCTTTGACCACGGATGTACTGGCACTGCCGGAAGCACCGATTCATTTAAGGCCGGGCAATCTGCCTGGCCTTTTTGTTTTCGCTCGCAGTCGAGCCCTTCAATATCGGAGAAGAAATGACAGAAACATACAGCAAATCGCGTCAACGGGCAGAGATCGCCTTCGGCAACATCCAGTCCCAGTTTTTCGCGAAGAACAAGGCGATGGAAGAGCTGGAATCCCACGCCCAGTCGCAACAGGCAAAGACGATGCGATTGCGGGAAGCACGGCTGGCGAAGCAACGCGACGCTCGCGCCTCGGCCTTGTCTGCTCTCCTTGCGAAACGCGCCAAAGCCTTCTGATCACCGGAGAAGGTCGCTGCGAGCCCTATGTGGCTGCCCGCAGACATGCCGAGCTGCGCCGGTTCTCGCGCACGAACCGCACCGCATCGCCTCAGCGGGTTCAAAAAGCGGCAACAGGACGGGCAGACCGTGCTGACAGTTCACTCATATCAAAGGACACCGCAATGGCAGAGGATACGAAGGAACTCCAGTCGATCAATACAGCATGGCAGATCGCCATCCAGGAGATTTTGCGCATGGTGATCCGAGACATGTATCATGGCGGCGGCGAGGCGTCGTTCAAGTCGCATATCAAGCGCATAGAGGAGGCAGCCGTGGACAGTATTTATACGGATTTGCGGCTGCGCGGGACGGACGAGTGGACGGAAGTTCTGGTCAAAGAAAGGGCCAGCAATTTTGTCACCACGCTACTGACCTCGTTCACTTTTGACCGGGCGTAAGCTCGCGACCGACGCTGACGCATGATCTTGCGGCCAACAGAGGCCTGCCGACCAGTAACGTCGACCGCCGCGTTCACGGCAGCTGCAGAGCATCGAGATCCCTGACAGTTGCAGCATTTGAACACCGGCTGTTTAGACGTGCGACATCGATTGTGCTTGCGCCATCGCAGTTTTTGAAGCAACGCTTGATCTCATGCTGTTGAAGCGCAGCGGCGTCCGCGAGAAACCATCCATGACTGACAGCAAAGACGAAGCCCTTTCGCCAGAAGGCGTCGGCAACCTGCCCCATCTTGCCGAAGCCCTCGATGACGATCGGTTTCGACACTTTCTCGATCATGTCCCATTTGCAGTGGCGGTCTCCGAGCTCGGCACCTGTGAAAAGCTAATTTACGTAAACCTCGAATTCGAACGGCTGACAGCGCTGACCGCCAGACAGGTGGAGGGGAAACGCTGGGCGGACATCGAGGTGAATTGCAGTGCAGTCTCCGGGGAGACAACGCTTGCAGCCGCTGTGACCACGGCGGAGGAATATATTGGCGCCTTCTCGCTCGTGGCAGAACCGGAAAGCGATGTGACTATCGACGTGTGGTCAAACACGATCGTCAATGATGATGACGTCCCGCTTTTCCGTCTGGTCGCCTTCGCTGCCCGCAATGAGGTGACCGGTGGCCAGAGCTTCAGCGAGCTGCTGGCCGAGAAGGATGTCCTTCTGCGAGAACTTCAGCATCGTGTGAAGAACAATCTGCAGATGATAACGGCGCTGATCCGAATGGAAGCGCGTAATGCTCAAAAGAACGAGGAAAGCGAGCGGTTTGCACGTCTTGCGGGTCGGATCGAAGCCTTGGCTCTGCTTTACCGCGCACTGTCGGACGAAGACAAAGGCGCGATGATCGATCTCGGCAGCTATGTGAGCCAGATCGCCGCGTCGGTCATGGCCGCCCACGCTGTGGAAGGGATCCGAATCGACATGAAGGTGGACACCTGGCCGGTTTCCGTGAACGTGGCAATGCCTGCCGGACTCGTCGTTAACGAGCTCCTGACCAACACATTCAAGCATGCCTTCGTAGGGCGGGATGGCGGAGAGATCACGCTGCGTTGTGTCGTCAGCGACACCGGATGCAGGATCACTGTCGCCGATAACGGGGTCGGCCTTCCTGAGAATGTGCCTTGGCCGAACGCCGGAAAACTGAGCGCCATGATCATCCAGTCCCTGAAACAGAACGCCCGCGCCCAGGTCGAAGTCAGCTCTTCCCCCGGCAGGGGAATGAGTGTCTCGCTCGCGTTCCCAAGAGTCGAAGCGGCCCAATAGCTATATCAGCGGCGCCGCCGCTCCATTAGCTAGCGGAACCGCTAGACGCTGGGCACCAATCGCAGGTGGTTTGGAGCGCGCCCGAAGAGCGCGCCCTCCGCCGATACACACACTTACATCTTCGGCAGCAGAACCTTGTCGACGACGTGGATGACGCCGTTCGACTGCTTGACATCGGCGATGGTCACATGGGCGACAGTGCCGTTTTCGTCGGTCAACGTGATCTTGCCCATATCCTCCCTGGCTTTGATCACGCAGCCGCCGACCGTCGTGATGTCGTGTTCGCCGCCGTCATCCTTGATCATCTTGGCGACGGTCCTCGCCATCGCGTCGGCCGCCACCACGTGGCAGGTCAGAACCTTTGTGAGCGTCGCCTTGTTCTCCGGCTTCAGCAAAGTATCGACGGTGCCCTTGGGCAAGGCGGCGAAAGCCTCGTTGGTCGGCGCAAAAACGGTGAAGGGCCCTTTGCTCTCGAGCGTGCCGACGAGACCGGCAGCCTTGACGGCGGCGACCAGCGTCGTGTGATCCTTGGAGTTTACGGCATTTTCGACGATGTTTTTGGTTTCGAACATCGCAGCGCCGCCGACCTTGGGGTTCTTCGCATAAGCGGCGAAGGCCACGGCTGAAATGGCAGCCGCGAAGGTGAGGCCGCGCAACAAATTCTTGGTCATGATTTTCTCCTCTGGCCGGGCACTGTCCGCCGGCTTTATGCCTGAGCGTCGTCCCGACATTTCGAACTACGAAAGGCAGCGCCGAAGAGTTTCAGGCAGGAGAGATGATTTTCGTTCTAGCCAGCGTTATGGCCGGTGCACCGTGCCGCTCGCGATGACCGGACCGGTCGCCTGCCCCGTCGGCGAACCGCCGAAAGGTTCGAGGCTGACGGCAAGGTTTGCGCCGTCGGCAAGATTCTTGCGCAGTTCGGCGGGAATGACGAGCTCGCCGCTTTCGCCCGGCTGGAAGACGCCGAGCGATTTCGGCACGCCACTGCCCGGCACCAGCCAGAGTTCCAGCGACTTCTCCTCCGGCTTGCCGGCTGCGACCGGCACGATCTTCAGCCGACCGCTCTGGATCTCGTAGGAGGCGCGGAGATTGATGGCGTTGTTTTGGCCCGAAAGTTCGGCGACCAGCGGTGCCGGCCCCTGCGGCTGGGGTACGAGGCCGGAGGCGAAGATGACGGCGCTGACGGCAACGACGATGCAGGCGAAGGCCAGTGAGCGCCAGAAGACCGCCGAATTCCACAGTCCCTGCGAAAAGGATCCGGGCTTTCCGGCATCGCCGAACAACCGAGACTCGATCTGCTTGAAGGTTTCCCGGCTCGGCGCGACGCCGTCATATTCGTCGTTGAAGGCGGAAAGGTTGGTTTCCCAGCGGCTGACGATGGCGGCAAAGGGCCGATCGTGGCGCATGCGTTCTTCCACCACCCGGCGATCCTGCAGCGATAGGACGCCAAGCACATATTCGCCGGCGAGAACCTCGTCGCGGGAGCGGTCTCCCTTGCTTTTGTCGGGCGATGTCATCGTTCCATGCACTCTCTCAGTTTCAAGAGGCTGCGCCTGAGCCAGGTCCGCATCGTGTTCAGCGGAACGCCGAACTGATCCGCCAGTTCCTGATAGCTCAGCCCTTCGACATAAGCCCGTTTCACCGCGACCGCACGATCAGCTTCCAACTCTTCCATGCAGGTGTCAATCCGCCTTCCTTCATCCTTCGTCACCGTCTGCCTTTCCGGGTCGGGTGCGGCATCGGCAAGATCGTAGGCGCTGTCGATTTCGTCGGCGACGGGCTTGCGCGCCCGCAGCGCATCGATCGACCGGTTGCGGGCAATCGCCGAGAGCCATGCCGAGGACGAACCCGCGGCTGCCTGGAAGCCTCGGGCCCTCTGCCAGATGCTGATATAGACTTCCTGCAGGGCCTCCTCGGCTTCCATGCGATCCTTCAAGATGCGCAGGCAGATCGCAAAAAGTTTCGGTCCGGTCTGGTTGTAGAGAGCCGTAAAGGCCGTGCGGTCGCCAAGCGCGACGCGGCCGATCAGGTCTGCAATCTCATCGCCTTGCATGCAGTTCCTCATATCATGCTCACGTATGCCGGACGGTCAGGGCCACCGGCTCCGCGCCAGATACGAAAAACTATTGCCCTCTGGATTATTCCCTCTGTCAGAAACTTGCGATAAAAGGCCCGCGATCAACTCCTGCGGGGTCCCCATGAACGAGTCCGAAAGCGAAATCCAGGCACGTCTTCTCGCCCAGGCGCTGCCTTTCATGCAGCGTTATGAAAACAAGACGATCGTGGTGAAGTACGGCGGCCATGCGATGGGCAATCCCGAGCTCGGCAAGGCCTTTGCCAGCGATATCGCGCTTTTGAAGCAGTCGGGCGTCAACCCGATCGTCGTTCACGGCGGCGGCCCGCAGATCGGCGCCATGCTGACCAAGATGGGCATCGAATCGAAATTCGAAGGCGGGCTTCGCGTTACCGACCAGAAGACGGTCGAGATCGTCGAGATGGTGCTCGCTGGCTCGATCAACAAGGAGATCGTCGCGCTGATCAACCAGACCGGCGAATGGGCGATCGGCCTTTGCGGCAAGGACGGCAACATGGTCTTCGCCGAAAAGGCGCGCAAGACCATTAAAGATCCGGATTCCAACATCGAGCGGGTGCTTGATCTCGGCTTCGTCGGCGAAGTGGTCGAGGTTGACCGCACGCTGCTCGATCTGCTCGCCCGCTCCGAGATGATCCCGGTCATCGCGCCCGTGGCGCCGGGGCGCGACGGAGCCACCTACAATATCAACGCCGACACTTTCGCCGGCGCCATAGCCGGCGCGCTCAACGCCACCCGTCTGCTGTTCCTGACCGACGTGCCCGGCGTGCTCGACAAGAAAGGTCAGCTGATCAAGGAGCTTTCCGTCGCCGAAGCGCATGCGCTGATCGCCGACGGCACGATCTCAGGCGGCATGATCCCGAAGGTCGAGACCTGCATCGATGCGATCAGGGCCGGCGTCCAGGGCGTCGTCATCCTGAACGGCAAGACCGCCCATTCCGTCCTGCTCGAGATTTTCACCGAGCACGGCATCGGAACGCTGATCGTTCCCTGATCAAGGCTGCGCCCCTCAGCGGAACGAAGGGCGCATCTTTTACACGCCGCGCACGGGCGCAGCGGCTGCCCAGCTCGTCCCTCCTCCCCGCGCTCGTTTATCCGGTGACCCGACGGCATAGGATTTGCCGGAGCAAGGTAGCGTAGCTTCTGCATCGGCTGCGTCGGAGATGAAGCGCCAAAGCCCAAGAGAGCCTCACCCCGGCCCCCGAAGGGGCCTCGAAGGGCGAGGCGGGTGCTCGGACGATTGATGAATGCAAGGAGCGGCGTTGGCGCGTGTCCTTCGAGGCTCCGGCCTTCGGCCTGCGCACCTCAGCAGAGGGAGGTTGGTGGGTGCCGCGTCCATGAAGAGATTGCCCGATGCCGCGGCTATGAGATGTATGCGGCGCCGGAATAGAGGTGTTGGAAGATGCCGTGGTTGTCGATCTTCGCGCGGATCCATCGCCCCTAAATGACGATATCCCGTTCGAGAGGTCGCAAATCGTATAATGAAGCCTTGGCAAGATTTCGAATCGTGCTTTAGGTTGCGGCCCGAAATATAAACGGGTCGAGCAAGAGATGCGCCTTACAGACTGCTATAATTTCCACGATTTCCGGCGCATGGCCAAACAGCGTCTTCCCGGGCCGATCTTCGACTATATCGATGGTGCCGCCGATGACGAGGTGACCTATCGGCGCAATAGCGCGGCTTTCGAAAATTGTGATCTGGTGCCCGACGTTCTCAGAGGCGTGGCCGAGGTCGACATGTCGGTGACGGTCATGGGGCAGAAGCTCGCCATGCCGGTCTATTGCTCGCCGACGGCGTTGCAGCGGCTGTTTCACCACCAGGGGGAACGGGCGGTCGCGGCGGCAGCGGCAAAACACGGCACGATGTTCGGCGTCTCCTCACTCGGCACGATCAGCCTGGAGGAGGCCAGGCAGATCAGCGACGGGCCACAGGTCTATCAGTTCTATTTCCACAAGGACCGCGGGCTGAACCACGAAATGATGGCGCGGGCGAAAAATGCCGGTGTGCAGGCGATGATGCTGACGGTCGACAGCATCACCGGCGGGAACCGCGAGCGCGACAAGCGCACCGGTTTTGCCATTCCCTTCAAGCTCAATCTCGCCGGCATGATGCAGTTTGCCATCAAGCCGTCCTGGGCGATCGACTGGATGACGCATGAGGCGTTCCGGCTGCCGCAGCTCGAAAACCACGTCAAGATGGACGGCGGCGCGCTGTCGATCAGCCGCTACTTCACCGAAATGCTCGACCCCTCCATGTCATGGAACGACGTGGCTGACATGGTGCAGGCCTGGGGCGGGCAATTCTGCCTGAAGGGCATCATGTCGGTTGAGGACGCCAAGCGCGCGGTCGAGATCGGCTGCACCGGCATCGTGCTTTCCAATCATGGCGGACGCCAGCTCGACGGCTCGCGCAGCGCCTTCGACCAGCTCGCCGAGATCGTCGATGCCGTCGGCGACCGCATCGACGTGATGATGGATGGCGGCGTGCAGCGGGGAACGCATGTTCTGAAGGCCCTGTCGCTCGGCGCGAAGGCCGTCGGCCTCGGCCGCTACTATCTCTTCCCCCTCGCCGCTGCCGGACAGCCCGGCGTCGAACGCGCGCTGGAGACGATGCGCACCGAGATCGAGCGCGACATGAAGCTGATGGGCTGCACCTCGGTCGACCAGCTGACGCGGCGCAATCTGCGCTTCCGCTCTTGAGCGCAAACGCGATGTCGCTGCGGGCCGCAACCTTTCGTGCGGATGCGGCCCTCGAGCGTATTGGCTTCAGAGCTGGCTATAAATCGCCGCCGCCGCCTGCTTCAGCTTTTCCATCATCGACCGGTAGGGTCCCGGCCCATAGCTGATGCGGCCGACGCCGAGCTTTGCCAGGGTTTTCACTTCGGGGGCGCCTGCCCGCATCATGATGTTGACCGGCAGCGACGATGCCGCGCAGATCTTTTCGATCAAGGCGGGCTCGATCAGGCCGGGCACGAAGAAGCCGTTGCCGCCCGCTGCCGCATAGGCCCTGCCCCGCTCGATCGCCTCGTCCACCAGGCCGGCATGTTTGGAGAGATCGCTCTCGGCCAGAAAAAGGTCGGTGCGGGCGTTGATGAAGAAGGCGATGTCTCTGCCGTCGGCCATGGCGCGAATGGCGCGGATGCGGGCCGCCTGGCTCTCGACAGGATAAAGTCCGTCGCCCGAGACCACACGGTCCTCGAAATTGATGCCGATGGCGCCGACCTCCATCAGCTCGGCGACATTGGCGGCCGCCCTGTCAGGATCTGCGGAATAAGCGCCTTCGAAATCGACCGAAAGCGGCAGGTCGACGGCATCGGTGATGGATTTGGCCGTCTCCACAAGCACCGACATCGGCAGTTTCTCGCCGTCGGCAAAGCCGTGGGCGGCGGCGACCGACCAGCTTCCCGTCGCAAGCGCCTTGGCGCCGGCATCGGCAATGGCCTTTGCCGTGCCGGCGTCCCAGATATTGTAGAGCACGATCGGATCGCCCTTCCGGTGAAGCGCGGCGAATGCCTTGGCCTTTTCAGTCTGGTTCATGCTGTCTCCTCCATCCTTGCTTGCGTACTGATCTTCTCTTCGTGCCGCAGCAGCCATTGCTTGCGCCAGAGCCCGCCGCCGTAACCGGTCAAAGAACCATCGGCGCCGAGGATACGGTGACAGGGCACGATGATGGCAAGCTGGTTGGCGCCATTGGCGCGGCCGACTGCACGCACGACCTCCGGCCTCTCCATCTCCCTGGCGAGATCGCCATAGGCGCGCGTCTGCCCGAGGGGGATCTCCATCAGGCTTGCCCAGACATGCTTTTCGAAGGGCGTGCCGCCAAGCGCCAGAGGCGTCCTGAAGACGGTCAGCCGACCTTCGAAATAATCGCGGATCTCCGCCTCGATCTGATCGATCACCAGGGTGCGGCCGATCGCGACGGAGGAGCGGACGCGCTTCTGCAGCACTGCCAGTTCGCTCGGCAGCGCCTTGCGATCGTGAAATTCGAGAAGATGCAAGTGTGTCTTGTCGGCGACCGCGATCATCGGTCCGAGCGGCGTATCGAACCAATCGGCAAAGAGCAGCTCGCGATTCTGCGAGAGCTCCGGCGCCTTGCCGACGAGCCGCTGGAACGCCGACCGGAAACCGCTCGACGATTCGTACCCGGCGTCGATCTGGGCATCGATGACACGCGCCCCATCCGCCAGCTGCCGGGCCGCTTCTCCGAGCCTGATATAGCGGACGATGTCATGGAAGGTCATGCCGAGCGCCCGCTTGAAGGCGCGCCGCACGGTCGAGGGATCAAGGCCCCGGCGCACGAGCTCATCCTCACACCAGCGAACCTCCGGCTCGTCGTCGAGCGCGGCAAGCAGCAGATCGACGACCGGTTCCCTGCCGGGCTGTTCCAGCGGCCTGCAGCGCCGGCAGGGGCGGAAGCCGGAATGCATGCAGGCGGCAATCGTCTCGAGGAAGAACGTGTTTTCCCGCTTCGGCTTGCGCGCCGGGCAGGTTAGGCGGCAGAAGATGCCCGTCGTCTTCACGCAGACATAGGCTTGGCCCTCATAATCGGCGCTGCGCGCAATCAGGGCATCATAGAGCGTATCGTCGTCGGGGCGTTGGAAAAGCATGTGCGCTTTCTAACATCCAACGCCGGCCGCGTCCGCCGAAAATCGGGCGTCTATTTTTTCTTGTCGATTTCCTTGGGCGAGCAGCCGTGCGATAAGGGCGGCCATGACCAAGATCGACCGTACGCCTGAAAAAGCCGATTTCGAACACGTGACAGACTGGGTGTTCGACCTCGACAACACCCTCTATCCCCATCACATCAATCTTTTCGCGCAGATCGACAAGAACATGACCGCCTATGTCGCGGCGCTGTTACAGATGGAACGGGAAGAAGCGCGCAAGCTGCAGAAGCAGTATTATCTCGACCACGGCACGACGTTGCAGGGCCTGATGATCCATCACGGCATCGACCCGAACGACTTCCTCGAAAAGGCCCATGAGATCGACTATTCGGCGCTGATGCCACAGCCCGAACTCGGAGAAGCGATCAAGGCGCTGCCGGGGCGCAAATTCATCTTCACCAATGGCAGCGTCAAACATGCCGAAATGACCGCCGGAGCGCTCGGCATTCTCGAGCATTTCGACGATATCTTCGACATCGTCGCCGCCGATTACGTGCCGAAGCCGGCGCAGGCGACCTACGACAAGTTTGCGGCGCTAAAGCGCGTCGAAACGAACAAGGCGGCGATGTTCGAGGATCTGCCGCGCAATCTGACCGTGCCGAAGGCGCTTGGCATGCAGACCGTGCTGCTGGTGCCGCGCAATCTGGAAGAGACCGTCGTCGAATGGTGGGAAAAGACCAGCGGCGACGAGGATCACATCGATTTCGTCACCGACGACCTCGTTGCATTTCTCGGCAAGGTGACCAGATCCGGCGGCTGACCGCCAGGTTACGAAAGTTTCACCCAACTTACCGATGTTTAACTGGGTCTTTGAGGCCCGCTGCCGTAGCGTCTTTCGTGAGGGGACACCTTACGAAAGGGAAATACGATGTACCGCAACAAGCCGATACTGGCAGCGCTCTCCTCCGTCCTTATCTTCGGCGTCGCAGCCGGGGCAAGCTTTGCCGCACCGGGCGACGGACCGCGCCCGCATCATGCCGGCATGGACCGACCGGGCCGCGACGCCTTCCTTGAAATCACCTATGTCCGCATGCTCAAGGAGTTCGACGCGAACAAGGACGGAAAGGTCTCCAAGGAGGAGGCGAGCAGCGGCCTCGACAAGATCTTCGCTGCGATCGACACCAACAATGACGGGTCGCTGACGCCCGGCGAAATCCGCCAGTACCGCCAGACGCAGCTGCAGGCGATGAGAGATCAGCACAAGCAGGACGCCGGCGACGAGAAGGACGCGAACGCCGCGCCCGACATGCCGGACAGCGAATCCGGGCGGCCGCCGCGCGACGGCCATGATGGTCATCGCTGGATGCGCCACGGCGGCAACATCATGCACGCCTCGATGATGATGCATCGGATCGACACCGACGAAAACGGCCAGATTTCCAAACAGGAGGCGGTCGCCGCCTTCGACAAGCTGTTTACGCGGATGGACCGCGACAAGGACGGCGTCATCTCGATCGACGACATGCCGGATCGGCCGCTGCTGTAAGGGCGGACGAACCATTGCCCTTGCTCTTTCCCCGTTGCGACGGGGAAAGAGACGTGTCTTACGAGTGTTCGTAGAAATCCTGGACGATCTTCCATGCGGCGTCGGCGGTGTCGACGAAGCTGATCAGCTTGACATCGTCGGGTGCGATCGTGCCGAATTCGGCCAAGGCCTCGAAATTGATGATGCGGCGCCAGAAGGCCTCGCCGAAAAGGATCAGCGGCAGACGTTCCATGCGGCCGGTCTGGATCAGCGTCAGGCATTCGAAGAATTCGTCGAGCGTTCCGAAGCCGCCGGGAAAGACCGCGATTGCCTTGGCGCGCACCATGAAATGCATCTTGCGAATGGCGAAATAGTGGAAGTTGAAGCTGAGTTCCGGCGTGACATAGACGTTCGGAGCCTGTTCGTGCGGCAGCACGATGTTGAGACCGATGGAGGGTGCGCCCTCGTCGGCCGCACCGCGATTGCCCGCCTCCATGACGCCGGGGCCGCCGCCGGTGACGATGACATATTCCTGAAAGTCGAAGCCCGCCGAATATTTCGAGCAGAGCCGGGCAAATTTGCGCGCCTCGTCATAATAGATGGAGGCCGCCTCCAGATTGGCGCGCTGGATGTCGTTGCGCGCCGCCCAGGCACTCTGGCCGGGGGCGGGAATACGGGCGCCGCCGAACATGACGACGGTCGAGCGGATGCCGCGTTCGGTCAGCATCATCTCGGTCTTCAAGAGCTCCAGCTGCAGCCGGATCGGCCGCAACTCCTCGCGGCAGAGGAAATCCTCGTCGACATAGGCGAGGCGATAGGCCGGCGACAACGTCTGCGGCGTCTTCGGCACGGCTTCGGCGCGCTGCCTGTCGGTCGAGCTGCTCTTCAACGGGTCCCATACGCCATCCTTGCGCCGCGAACCGCCGTTTCGTCCCTTTGCCATGTCGAAATGCCTTTCAGTATTGCCGGCCGTGAAACCGGATATGTCGCTATAACGCCTTGAAACCAGGTATGATCTTGTTCGAAAAATCATTCCGTTCTACGGGTGCATGCTGTAGAGCAGGACAAACCCACGCCGATCGCATCTCCGGAGACTCCGCCGTCTCCACGATAAAGATCGAAGTTTAAGGAATTCTCATGAGCGCCACCGACCTCGCATCCCTGGAAAAGACCATCGAAGCTGCCTTCGACAATCGCGACAATGTGAACGTGTCGACGAAGGGCGAGGTCCGTGATGCGGTCGAAGCGGCGCTCGATCTGCTCGATTCCGGCAAGGCCCGCGTCGCGACCCGCGGCGCCGACGGCGCCTGGACGGTCAATCAGTGGCTGAAAAAGGCGGTGCTCTTGTCCTTCCGCCTCAACGACATGGAGGTGGTCAAGGGCGGCTCCGGCAACTCCACCTGGTGGGACAAGGTTCCCTCGAAGTTCGAGAATTGGGGCGAAAACCAGTTCCGCGCCGCGGGCTTCCGCGCCGTGCCGAATTGCGTCGTGCGCCGCTCGGCCTATATCGCCCCGAATGCGATCCTGATGCCCTCCTTCGTCAATCTCGGCGCCTATGTCGGCGAAGGCACGATGGTCGACACATGGGCGACGGTCGGCTCCTGCGCGCAGATCGGCAAACACGTGCATCTCTCCGGCGGCGTCGGCATCGGCGGCGTGCTCGAACCGATGCAGGCCGGCCCGACCATCATCGAGGACAATTGCTTCATCGGCGCCCGTTCCGAAGTGGTCGAAGGCTGCATCATCCGCGAAGGCTCGGTGCTCGGCATGGGCGTCTATATCGGCAAGTCGACCAAGATCGTCGATCGCGCCACCGGCGAGGTGATGTACGGCGAGGTGCCGCCCTATTCGGTCGTCGTCGCCGGCTCGATGGCCTCGGCCAATGCGACGATGGCAAACGGCCAGCCGGCGCCACACCTCTACTGCGCCGTCATCGTCAAGCGCGTCGACGAACAGACCCGCTCAAAGACCGGTATCAACGAGCTGCTCAGAGATTGATGACACCGGGGCATTGATCCGGTAAACAGGCGACGTCTTTTTGGGCGAGGCGGCCTCGCCTTGCCATGTCTTTGCCATTCCCGCCGGATAGTTCGACCGCCATGACCGCTACCGATCCCGTCGCCAATCTGCAGACGCTGATTCGCTGCCCCTCCGTCACACCAGCCGAAGGCGGCGCGCTGACGGCGTTGGAAGCGATGCTCGCACCGCTCGGCTTCAACGTCGACAAAGTGAAGGCGAGCGAAGAGGGAACACCCGACATCGAGAACCTCTATGCCCGCCTCGGCGGCGACGGACCGCATCTGATGTTTGCCGGCCATACCGATGTCGTGCCGGTTGGCGATGAAGCTGCCTGGACGCACCCGCCTTTTGCCGCGGAGATATCAAAGGGCGAGCTCTTCGGACGCGGCGCCGTCGACATGAAGGGCGGCATCGCCTGTTTCGTCGCCGCCGTCGCCCGCCATATCGAAAAACACGGGCCGCCGGCCGGCTCGGTCTCTTTCCTGATCACCGGCGACGAAGAAGGCCCGGCGATCAACGGCACGATCAAACTGCTGCAATGGGCGGCGGAGCGCGGCGAACGCTGGGACGCCTGCCTTGTGGGAGAACCGACCAATCCGGACCGGCTCGGCGACATGATCAAGATCGGCCGGCGCGGCTCGCTGTCGGGCAGGATCATCGTACACGGCGTTCAGGGCCATGCCGCCTACCCGCACCTTGCCGACAATCCGGTGCGCGGCATGCTGCAGCTGACGCAGGCGCTGATGGATCCGCCTTTCGACGGCGGCACCGACGATTTCCAGCCGTCGAACCTCGAAGTGACGACGGTCGATGTCGGCAATCCTGCGACGAACGTCATTCCGGCCAAGGCATCGGCAAGCTTCAACATCCGCTTCAACGACAGCTGGACCGTCGAAACGCTGCGCGCCGAAATCCTGCGCCGACTCGAAGCCGCCGCCGGCCATGGCCAGTTGCGTCCGGGCCGCGAGCCGGTCAGATACGATATCGTCTGGGCCGACCGGCCAAGCCATGTCTTCCTGACCCGCAACAACGCCCTGATCGCTTCGCTGTCGTCTGCCGTCGAAAGTGTGGCCGGCCGGTCCCCGGCGCTTTCGACCACCGGCGGCACGTCGGATGCGCGCTTCATCAAGGACTATTGCCCGGTCGTCGAGTTCGGCTTGGTCGGCCAGACGATGCACATGGTCGACGAACGCGTCACTGTTGCCGATCTGGAGACGCTGACGGCGATCTACGAGACTTTCATCGACCGCTGGTTCGCCCATGCCGGGTCTTAGGGAAGTCCAGTATTACCTGGCCGGCCTCTGGCTGCTGATCCGGATGGATCCGCGCGGCTTCCGCTTCCTCGATCTGTCGGAGCGCGGCGTCAACCGATCGTTTTGGGCAATGGCCTGGTGCCTGCCGCCGATGGGCATTTCCTGGCTCTGGTGGCGACAGGCCTTCCTGCGGTCGATGCCGCCGGAGGCCGATGTCGACTTTGCCTTCTACATCAGGCTCGGCCTCGTCGAGGTCGCCAACTGGTTCGTGCCGCTGGTCTTTGCCGGACTGCTGCTGCTTGCCTTCCGCATGGGCGAGCGCTTCGCCCCCGTCGTCGTCAGCGTCAACTGGCTCGGCGTACCGCTCTCCTATATCAACGGTCTGCTGCTGGCTCTGGTGTTCTTCCTGCCCGGCACCGTCGGCCTCGTCTCGCTGCTGCTGCTCGCCTTCATGCTGGCGCAAGTCTTCGCTTTGGCGCGCATTCTCAGAATGATCTGCCACGATCACGCGCTGATGGTCGGGGCGCTGACGCTGGTGCTGCTGGTGCCGTCGATGATCCTTTCGGAATATCTGCAGCACTTCCTCGGCATTTATCCGGCCTGACCAGCCTCGGCGGAGGCTTTACGACAGATCATCGTCGTTTTCATCGGCGGGCCTGCGCCGGTCGGTGATCACCTCGGGATAATCCACCTGCATGAAATAGAGCCCTTCGGGCGGCGCCACCGGGCCGCAGGCCTTGCGGTCGCGCGCCTCCAGCGCTGCCTGCACATCTTCGGGCGTCCATTTGCCTTCGCCGGCGAGCTTCAGCGTGCCGGCGAAGGAACGGATCTGGTTGTGGAGGAAGCTCTGCGCGGTGGCGCGGATTTCAATCAGTTCGCCGCTGCGCGTCACATCAAGCCGGTCGAGCGTGCGCACCGGGCTGTTCGCCTGACAATGGGCGGAGCGGAAGGTGGAGAAGTCATGCCGGCCGACCAGCTTCTGGGCGGCGGCGTGCATGACTTCGTGATCGAGCGCCTTCGGCACCCACCAGGCCTTGCCGGCTTCGAGCGCCAGCGGCGCCCGGCGGCTGACGATGCGATAGAGGTAATGGCGCCGCAGCGCCGAAAAGCGGGCATCGAAAAAATCGGGAACCGCCTCGACGTCGAGAATGGAGACACGCTCGCCGGCAAGCCTCAGATGCGCATTCAACGCGTTCTGCAGCTTGTAAGGCGACCAGGCCTTGGAAAGATCGGCATGGATCACCTGTCCCATGGCATGGACGCCGGAATCGGTGCGGCCGGCGCCGCGGATCGACACGGTCTCGCCGGTCAGCGACAGTACTGCCGCCTCAATCGCCCCCTGCACCGAGGGCCCATTCTCCTGCCGCTGCCAGCCGACATAGGAGCCGCCGTCATATTCGACGGTCATGCGGAAACGCGGCATCAGGAAAGCCTCGTGCCCGCCGCAAGCGGCGTGCCCCTGAGGAAATCGGCCGCGGCGAGCGGCTTGCCGCCTGCTTTTTGCAGCCGTGTCAGCCGCACTGCGCCAGAGGCGCAGGCGACGACCAGATCGTCGGTCAGCAACTGTCCGGCCGTCCCCTGCCCCTCAGCCAGCTCTGAGCCCAGGACCTTCACCCGTTCAGGCCTGCCGCCGATCTCAAGCTCGAACCAGGCGCCCGGAAACGGCGCCAAACCGCGGATATGGTTGTGCACATCCCGCGCCTGCCTGGCGAAGTCGATGCGCGTCTCGGCCTTGTCGATCTTGGCGGCATAAAGCACGCCGTCTTCCGGCTGAGGCGTCAGTGGCAGGTCGTTCATTTCAAGCTTCACCATGGCTTCCGCCATCGCCTTGGCGCCGACCTGCATCAGTCGGTCGTGCAGTTCGCCTGCCGTCATGTTCGGGCCAATCTCGACCTCGCGGGTCAGCGCGACAGCGCCGGTGTCGAGCCCCTTGTCCATCTTCATCACCATCATTCCGGTCTTTGCATCGCCGGCCATGATCGCCCGCTGGATCGGCGCGGCACCCCGCCAGCGCGGCAGCAGCGAGGCATGGCCGTTATAGCAGCCCTCGCGGGTGCCGTTCAAAACCGCCTCCGGCAGCAGCAGCCCGTAGGCGACGACGACGGCGACATCGGCCTTGAACGCGGCAAACTTCTCGCGCTCCTCTGGATCCTTGAAATTGACCGGCGTGAAGACCGGCAGACCGAGCAGTTCGGCCGCCTGATGCACCGGCGATTTCTGCAGATCGAGCCCGCGCCGGCCCCCCGGCCGCGGCGGCTGCGTATAGACGGCGACGATGCTATGGCCGGCATCGACGAGCAGGCGCAGGGTCGGAACCGAGAACTCCGGGGTTCCCATGAAGATGATGCGAAGAGACATTTTATCTCGCCAGTTGAGGATCAGCCGTCTTCAAACGGGTTTACGAGCTTGAGATCAAGCCCCTCGAAATCGCTGGTCCTGCGGGTGGCGAGCAGTGCGCCGTTCCCGACCAATTCTCATTGCGTTATCAGAGCGCCTTGGATTTCGCAGCCTTGGTGAACTTCTTGATCACCATCTCCCGCTTCAGCCGCGAGATATGGTCGATGAAAAGCACGCCGTTCAAGTGGTCGATCTCGTGCTGCAGGCAGGTGGCGAGCAGCCCGTCGGCTTCCACTGTCTGTTCCTTGCCGTTGCGGTCGAGATACTTGACCGAGACGGCAGCCGGCCGCTCGACCTCGGCATAATAATCAGGAATCGACAGGCAGCCTTCCTCATAGACTGAGCGCTCGTCGGACGATTTGACGATCTCCGGATTGATGAAGACCTGCGGCTGCTTTTCCTCGCCCTCGCGGGAGACGTCGATGACCAGCATGCGGCGCGGCACGCCGATCTGGATTGCGGCAAGGCCGATGCCCGGCGCGTCGTACATGGTTTCCAGCATGTCGTCGGCAAGGCGCTGCAGGTCGGCATCCACACGCTCGATCGGCTTGGAGAGCTGACGAAGAACGGGGTCGGGAAGAATGATGAGTGGCTTGATGGTCATGGGCGTTCCCATAACCCATCTTTTCCCGCTATGGAATTATCCGGCGCGCGGGGAAGGCGCTTTTTTGCATCCCCGCCCGGAATTTCGCCATATTCGCCTCACGCCACCCGGCGAGCCGCGACGACGGCAGGGCCTTCCGAGCGGGCGCGGAAGCGGCGCAGCAATTCGATCAATTGGTCCACCTCGTCCTTGAGGCGACCGGTTTCCGCCGACGTGCGCTCAACCATGCCGGAATTCTGCTGGGTGATCTCGCCCATGCTGCGGATTGCCACGCTGACCTCGTTGACGCCGGTCGCCTGATCGCGAGCGGCGGCGGCGATATCGGCGACGAAGCGGTTGATGATGTCGATGCGGCCGATCATGTCGTTCAGCGCTTCGCCAGTGCTGGAGACGATGCCGACACCCTCATTGACCTGGGTCGAGCTCTGCGAGATCAGGTTCTTGATCTCCTTGGCAGCCTCGGCCGTGCGCTGGGCAAGTTGGCGCACTTCCTGGGCGACAACGGCAAAACCCTTGCCGGCATCGCCGGCGCGCGCTGCCTCGACGCCGGCGTTCAGCGCCAGAAGATTGGTCTGGAAGGCGATTTCGTCGATGACGCCGATGATCTTGGAAATCTCCGTCGAGGATTTCTCGATGCCGGCCATCGCCGAAACGGCGCTGGTGACGAGCTCACCCGAATTCTTCGCCTTCTGCTGCGTCTCGCGTACGGCGTCCGAAGCCTTCTCGGCATTGGCGGCCGTCTGGCCGACGCTGACGGAAAGCTGCTGCAGGGCGGCCGAGCTCTCCTCGACGCCCGCCGCCTGCTGGGCAGTGCGCAACGCCAGGTCGTTGGTCGCATTGGAAATGACGTCGGCGCCGTTCATGATATGGCCGGACGTGTCCCGCACCGATGCAAAGGACTGGCGAAGCGCCTTGACGGCACGATTGTAATCCTCGGCCATTTGCCGGAAATCACCTGGCAGGTCGGACGGCAGGGTAGCCTCGAGATCGCCGTTCGACAGCGCCTCCAGGCCGCGGCGCAGCTGCTCGAGCGCAAGCGCCTGGTCGGATTGGGCTTGGGCGCGCTGCTCTTCAAGAGCCTGGCGTTTGGCTTCAAGCGTCTCGAGATAGACCGAGATGGAATAATCCATGTCGAGCATGCCCGCCTTGATGACCGCCGACAGCTTCTCGGCGAGCAGTTTGCCCTGCTGGCGCGCGAAGACCGACGGCCACTGCTTCTCCATGATGCCCTTGACGAGTTCGGACATGACAAGGGCGTAGCCGCCGACATACCAGCGCGGCTCCAGCCCGATGCGGGCATGCGTTCGGCCGACCGCGGTCACGCCGTCCACATAGCTCTCGTCGAAGGCGCCGCCGGCAAGCTTGCTCCAATGATCCTGCTGGTGCTTCTTGGCGTGGGCGACATGGTTCTTATCGGCGAAAAAAGCCGATACGGCGGGGGTCCTGGCGATCTTGGCATAAAACTTATCGAGGGCAGCGCCGATCAGCTCTGATATGACGGGGCTGATATCCCGCATCGACCGGCGCGCCGCCTCGTCCAGTTCGATGAAATCGAGACGCTGTCTGAGGGCACTGTCGGTCTGCTGGGATGTCATGGAAATCTCTGTACTTGGCGCAACGGCGCGGGAGGGAATTCATTGGCACAGATTTTGGCCAATATGGTTGAGCAATGATTAAACTGGCAGCGATTTTCCGCGTCGGCGAGGAAAGCGACAGAGAGGATATTGGGAATTGCCGATTTTGTTCACGTTTTGATCTATATATTGCCCCATCTTCTGTTATGGTTGCGGCATGACCGTTCATCCCGAATCGCTCGCCCTCTCCGTCGCCTCGCTCAGTCCGGCCATGCTGGCGCTTGCCGGCGGCGTTCTCATCGCCTTTGTGCTTCTGGTGATCATCCTTCTCTTGCGCGGCATCAGCCTCCGCCGCGAGCAGGCGGAGGAGGCGAGCCTGCGGGCTGGCGAAAGCGAGGCGCGCATGGCCGAGCTTTTGAAGATCCAGGCGGAGATGCAGGGCCGCATCACGGCCATGGCCGAGGTTTTCGGCGCGCGTCAGAGCGAGCTCAATCAGGCAATCAGCCAACGTCTCGACGGCATGTCGCAGCGCGTCAGCTCGACGATCACCGAGCAGACGAAATCGACGCATGAGAATCTGCAGCGGCTGCAGGAGCGGCTGGCGGTCATCGATGCGGCGCAGAACAATATCCAGACGCTCGCCAAGGACGTCGTCGGACTGCAGGCGATTCTCTCGAACAAGCAGACGCGCGGCGCCTTTGGCCAGTCGCGGATGGAGACGATCGTCGCCGACGGCCTGCCGATGGGCGCCTATGCCTTCCAGCAGACGCTCTCCAACGGCTCGCGGCCGGACTGCACGATCCGCATGCCGAACGGCGCGCCGCCGCTTGTCATCGATGCGAAGTTCCCGCTCGAAGCCTGGAACGCCATCCGTGACGCCGGCAGCCCCGAGGCCGCCAAGATCGCCGGCCAGCAGTTCCGCCGCGATATGGAGATCCATATCCGGGATATTTCGGAGAAATATCTGATTCAGGGGGAAACCCAGGAGACGGCCTTTCTCTTCGTGCCGTCGGAATCGATCTTCGCGGAGATCCACGAGAACTTCGAGCCGCTGGTGCAGAAGGCACACCGAGCGCGCATCGTCATCGTCTCGCCATCACTTCTGATGCTGTCGATCCAGGTCATCCAGGCGGTGCTGAAAGACCAGCGCATGCAGGCGCAGGCGCATCTGATCCAGGGCGAGGTGGCACTGCTGATGGACGATCTCGGCCGCCTCGACGAGCGGGTGCGCAAGCTGCAGGGCCACTTCGCCATGGCGCAGAAAGATATCGACATGGTGGTCACGTCAGCCGACAAGCTCACCAGGCGCGGCGCCAAGATCGAGGCGCTGGAATTCGAGGCAGGCGGTGACGCCAAGCCCGCCCGCGATGGCGAGGCTCCGGCCAAATCGGTGGAAAGCCGTACCGGCCTTCTCAAGCTTCGGGTGGTTGACGAGGAGTGACCGCTTCGGGCAGTGTCTCGCCCCATGGAATAGCAGGGGCATGATGTCATTCGCATGCTCTAAAAGACGGGACAGCCTGATGATCACAGTTTTCGGATCCATCAACATGGATCTCATCGCCACGACCGAGCGACTGCCGAAGCCCGGCGAGACGGTGGCCGGCAACGGTTTTGCCACGGCTGCCGGCGGCAAGGGCGCCAACCAGGCGCTGGCAGCCCGCCGCGCCGGCCGCTATGTGCACATGGTCGGCGCCGTCGGCAAGGATGCTTTTGCCGCCGATGCACTTGCCCTGCTCGATGCGGCGGGAACCGATCTCTCCCTCGTGAAGCATGTCGACGGCCCCACGGGCACGGCGCTGATCCTGGTCGGCGCCGACGGCGAGAACATGATCGCCGTGGTTCCGGGCGCCAACGGCCTGGTCACGCCAGCTGATGCGGAAATCGCGGTCGGCCGCATGAACGAAGGCGACATGCTGATGTTGCAGCTCGAGGTGCCTGTCGCGGCCGTCGAACGCGCGCTCTCGGCCGCGCGCGCCAAGGGCATCACCAGCATCCTCAACCTCGCCCCCTTGATCCCCGATGCACCGCGCCTCGGTCGCCTGGCCGATATCGTCATTGCCAATGAGACCGAGTTCGAGCGGCTTGCCGGACAGGACGGCATGGACGCACAAGCGCGCGAGGCAGCGCTTGTCCGCCTGCATCAGGAAACCGGCCAGACCCTGATCGTGACGCTCGGCGGCGATGGCGTCATCGCCATCCGGGATGGGGTCATTTCACGGGCGCAAGGGCTGGCGATCGATCCTGTCGATACGGTCGGGGCAGGCGACACCTTCTGCGGCTATCTCGCCGCCAGTCTCGACGAGGGCCTCGACTTTCGGACGGCGCTGCACCGGGCGGCAGTCGCCGGTTCACTCGCATGTCTCAAATCAGGAGCGCAACCGTCGATTCCTGTGAGTGAGGAAGTCGCAGACAGAATATAGGCTAGCCTGCCTGCGAAACTCGCCAGATCTCCTTCAATTTTAAGGGAGATTTCTGCGGCTTTCATCATACAAACCGCTAAAGTTTCACTCAAATTTAAGAGGTCTCCGGCGATCTTCCCAGTGATCGCCGGGTCTTCGCGCTTGCGGATCCGCGGCTGATGCGGCTGCTCCATGACGGAGCCATGCCTTCGCTCCTGCGCCGGAGAATGCACGTTCGGCGTATCCTTGCCCGAGGACCCCATGTTCATTTTTCGCATGAAATCGCTTGCGGCGAAGCTCATCGTCATCACCGGCGTCGCTATCGCGCTTGTTCTCATCGTTTCGAATCTCTTCCTCATCGGCCAGACCCGGGACCGCGTCCAGACGCTGACGATGGACCAAGCCAATCTCGAGGCGAAAGCGATCGCCAACGAAATCGCCGCCAATGTCGGCGAACTCGCCAGTGCCGCACGCAGCATGACAGGCGTGATCGGTCGAGCCCACGAAGGCAAGTCGCTCGACCGCAGGGGCATGATCAACGTGCTGAAAGCTAATCTCGAACAGAACGCCTTTGCCTTCGGCAGCTGGTTCTGCGAGCAGCTCGGCGCGCTCGACGGCAAGACCACCGAGATCGCCAACAATAATGACGAAGGCACGAACAAGAACGGCGCCTTCACGCCCTATTGGTCGAAGACCAAGGACGGTGGAATCCAGTACTCCACCTTCGACAATGATTATACCGCCGAATGGTGGAAGCTTGCTGCCGACAGTGGCAAGGGCGCGATCACGACCCCCTACCTCGCCCAGGGAACAGATGTGCCGACGCTGCTGACGTCCATTGCCTATCCCGTCATATCGGGCGGCAAGATGATCGGTGTCGGCGGTGTCGACATCTCGCTGAAGTCGCTGACCGACAAGCTGCAGGCGCTGCATCCCTTCGGCTCGGGCCGGGTGACGCTGCTGTCCCAGGCCGGCAACTGGATCGTCGCACCGATCCCCGACCTGATGACGAAGCAATATGACGGCGAAGGCGCCGACGTCGTCAAGGCGGCGCTGTCGAACAAGCAGCCCGGCCTCGTCCGCAACCTCACCTATGACGGCTTCGATCCCTTCGACCGCGTCGTCTATCCGTTCGAGGTCCCCGGCGTCAATGCCACCTGGCTCGTGCTTGTCGACGTCCCGCACGCCGCGATCAACGCGCCGGTACAAGACCAGACTTACATGATGATCGCCACCGGCCTGATCGTGCTCGGCGCGGTGATGCTCGCGCTCTATTTCGCCGTCCGCTCACTCGTGCAGCGGCCGCTCGGCAGCCTTGTCGCCAGCGTCAAAACCCTCAGCGACGGCGAATATGCCGTGCCGGTCACGGGGCAGGATCGTACCGACGAAGTCGGTTCGGTCGCCAAGGCGCTCGAAGGCTTCCGCTTCAAGCTCGCCGACTCCAGGCGACTCGAAGACGAAGCCGCCAGAGAGCGGGGGGCCGCGGAGGCCGAGCGCGGCCGTTCTGAATCGGAACGCCAGGAATCGCTATCGCTGCAGCGCCAGATCGTCTCGATCGTCGGCGCCGGTCTTTCGGAGCTGTCGCGGGGCAATCTCGGTCACCGCATCACCGACGAATTTCCCGGCGAATACGGCAAGCTGAAACAGGATTTCAATGCCGCGCTAGCAAGCCTCGAAGAGACCATCGTTACAATGAACCTCAGTGTCGTCAATATCGGCGCCGGCACCGGGGAGATCAGCAACAGCGCTTCCGACCTCGCCAAACGCACCGAGCAACAGGCGGCAAGCCTGGAAGAGACGGCGGCAGCGCTGAATGAGCTCACCGCCCAGGTCGATTCGAGTGCCGAGAATGCACGCACGGCTGCCGACAACGTCAACCTCGCCTGCCAGGATGCCGAAAAATCCGGCGAAGTGGTGCAGAAAGCCATCGCCTCCATGCAAGGGATCGAGCAGTCTTCGACGGAGGTTTCGCGGATCATCGGCGTCATCGACGAAATCGCCTTCCAGACCAACCTGCTGGCACTGAACGCCGGCGTCGAAGCGGCGCGCGCCGGCGAAGCCGGCAAGGGTTTTGCTGTCGTCGCCCAGGAAGTGCGTGAACTCGCGCAGCGTTCGGCCAATGCCGCCAAGGAGATCAAGACGCTGATCAACACCTCGGCCGTCCAGGTCAAGGAAGGCGTCGATCTCGTCGGGCGCGCCGGCGGTGCGCTGCACAAAATCGCCGAGCAAGTGATGGGGATCAACAGCCTGATCCGGGAGATTTCGGCGTCGGCCAGCGAACAGGCGGTCGGGCTGAAGGAAATCAACCAGGCCATGAACCAGATGGATCAGGTAACGCAGCAGAATGCGGCGATGGTGGAGGAAGCGACTGCCGCCAGCGTGGCGCTCAACGACGAAGCGCAGACACTGAAGGCGCTCGCTACGCGCTTCAGCGTCTCCGGCTCCGCCAATGCGACTGCACTCGCCTCCGTGGCAAGGCAGATGCGTGCGCCGGCTGCAGCCCCCTCGCATTTCGCGGCCGCTCCCGCCGTTCGCCACGCCCCGGCGACCCGCCGCACCACACCTCAATCGCATGGCTCGGCTGCCCTGGCTGGGGATAACTGGGAAGAGTTCTGACCGTTCAGCCCTCCATAAACAAAAAGGCGCCTGCGAAATCAGGCGCCTTTTTCGTTTGGGTATCTATGCAGCTCAGGCAGCGTTCGACGTCTGCTCCTCGTTGAGGAAGGCATAGATCGCCGAGGCGGAATCGGTGGCGCGCAGCTTTGCAACCAGGTCTTGATCGCGCAGGACGCGGGCGATGCGCGACAGGGCTTTGAGATGATCGGCGCCGGCGCCCTCCGGCGCAAGCAGCAGGAAGACGAGGTCGACGGGCTGGTCGTCCAGCGCTTCGAAATCAACAGGCTGCTCCAGCCGGGCGAAGATGCCAACGATGGAATGAATGTTCACCAGCTTGCCGTGGGGAATGGCGATACCGTTGCCGACGCCGGTCGAACCCAGGCGTTCGCGCTGCAGGATGACGTCGAAGATCTCCCGTTCGGAGAGCCCGGTGATCCTCGCGGCTCTTGCCGCCAATTCCTGAAGCAACTGTTTCTTGGAATTTACTCTGAGGGCGGGAATGATCGCATCCTGATGGAGCAAATCTGCCAATGCCATTTCTTTTTCCTTCTGTCGCCGGGATCAGTTGATGCGAGGAGCGGCGGCGATACCGCCGCTCACCGCCCTGATCTCAGGCTTTGATATTGGCCGAATCGATCCAGCCAATATTTCCGTCGTGCCGACGATAAACGATGTTCAGATGTTCCTTGCCGGGACTGCGGAACAGGAGAAGCGGCTCATCGGTCATGTCGAGCGCCATCACGGCGGTGGCGACGGACATGGTCTTCAACTGCTTCGTGCTTTCAGCGACGATCGCCGGGGCGAAATCGTCGGGGATTTCATCCTCGTGATCAGGAACGGAGTCCATGACCGTGTAGGAGACTTCTGCAAAGCCATTCAGGTGGTTTCCGGCATGGTGGTCCTTCAGCTTGCGCTTGTAGCGACGCAGGCGTTTCTCGATGCGCTCGGAAGCGGCGTCGAAAGCAAGCTGCGGATCCGTGGCTTCGCCGGCGGCATGAAGCACCACCCCGCTGTCGAGATGAAGCTTGCAGTCTGCCGAGAAACGAGAACTCGCCTTTTCGACGGTCACCTGACCGGAATACCCCCCATCGAAGTATTTCGTGATGGCCGTAGCAATTTGGTCCTCGATCTTTTGACGGAAGGATTCACCAATTTCCATATGTTTCCCGGATACACGCACACTCATGGAGTTTCCCTTCTTATGGTCGTTTGCGGGTATCAGTTTACGCCAAGCCTCGGGTTCATCCAAGCACTTCGCGCAATCTCAAGCAAGATCGGCGTAGGCCTGTGGGCCCTCGGTTCCCTTGGGATGATGGGGATAACTTCAAAACGCCGTTCACGGCGCCGATTGCGGCGGGCTTCTAGCCACAGGTTACCGGAAAGTCAATAGGACGTCGAATCAGGCCCGGGCGCGCTCGCAGAAGGTGTGGCAAATCTCTTGCGGAAGGAGCCTTCCAGCGACTTTCCTTTCATGATCTCACGCGCTTCGCGCCTGCGTTGTGCGCGGCATCGTCATGGCGATGACACCGAGAATGACGCAGGTGAGCCCGATCAAGGCCGTCGGGCTTAGACTTTCGCCGAGGAAGATGGTGCCGATCGCGACACCGATCGGCACGCGGAGATAGGCTTGCGATGTGGTTCCGACCGAACCCAGCGTCTGAACGAGACGGAAATAGATCGTAAAGGCAAGCGCCGTCGAGAAGGCGGAAAGGGCAAGCAGCGCCAGCACCGATTGCGGCCGAGGGATCGAGCCCCCACGGCCGGTCGACGAGCAGGCTCACAGGCATCAGAATGACCGCGCCCGAGATCAGCGAGCCGGCCGCCGGCACGGCAGGATCAAGGCCTCTGAAGTTCTTGCTGAAAATCGCGGCCCCGGCATAACAGATGGTCGCCAGGATGATCGCGATTTGCGCCATCAGGCTTTCGCCAAGACCGCCGAGCGCTTCGACGCCGATGACAAGGCAGATGCCGGCAAGCCCGGAGACGACGCCGAAGAGCTTTCGCGCCGTCGCCTGCTCATGGCGGGTTATCGACACGGTCAGCAGGAAGGTGAAGATCGGCGTCGCCGAATTCAAGATCACCGCCAGTCCGGCATCGACGGACTGCTCCGCCCAGGCGATCAGCGTGAAAGGAATGACGCTGTTCAGGCAGGCCTGGACGACGAACAGGCGCCATGTCGCGCCATCGCGCGGCAGGCGGACATGCCGATGGCAAAGCACGGCCAGCAGAATGGCGCCGGCAATCAGTGTGCGCACGGCGATCAAGGTCACCGGCGGGATCGTTTCGACCCCGATCTTGATGAAGGTGTAGGAAGAACCCCAGAGGGTCGCCAGCACCAAAAGCAGGACAAGTTCTCTGGCAAGCTTCGGCTTTTGCGGCGTCATAGACACGTCGATATTCGTTCAAGACACGGGAGAAATAGGCCAATTGCGAAGTGGATGCTTCGATCAAGATCGAAGCGTCCTGCTGCGTCAGAAGCCCGCGACCTTGGCGAGCGCCCGTTTCTCGCGGCGGCGCTGGACCGAGGAAGCGATGTTCATCGCTTCCCGGTATTTCGCGACCGTGCGGCGGGCGAGATCGACGCCCCCCTTCTTCAGCATGTCGACGATGTCATCATCGGAGAGCACCGCGTCCGGGCTCTCCTGCATGATCAGCGCGCGGATCTTGTGACGCACTGCCTCGGCCGAATGGCTGTCGCCGCCCTCGACGGCGCCGATCGACACGGTGAAGAAATATTTGAGCTCGAAGAGGCCGCGCGGCGTCAGCATATATTTGTTCGAGGTGACGCGGCTGACGGTGGATTCATGCATCTTGATCGCCTCGGCCACCGTCTTCAGGTTCAGCGGCCGCAGGTGGTCGACACCGTGCAGCAGGAAGGCGTCCTGCTGGCGGACGATCTCGCTTGCCACCTTCATGATGGTCTTTGCCCGCTGGTCGAGGCTGCGGGTCAGCCAGTTGGCGCTCTGCAGGCACTCGGAAAGGAAGGCATGATCCTCACCGTTCCGGGTCACGCGGGAAAAATAGGACTGATTAACAAGCACGCGCGGCAGCGTATCCGGATTGAGCTCGACCAGCCAGCCACCCTCCGCGGAGGGCCTGACAACGACATCCGGCATGATCGCTTCGGAAACACCCGTCTCGAATCCGCTGCCGGGCTTCGGATTGAGCTGGCGGATCTCGCCGAGCATGTCGAGAAGATCTTCCTCGTCAACGCCACAGAGCCGCTTCAGCGTGACGAAGTCACGCCGCGCCAGGAGTTCGAGGTTTTCGACCAGCGCCTGCATGGCAGGGTCGTAACGGTCCTTCTGCCGGAGCTGGATCGCCAGGCATTCGGCGAGGCTGCGGGCGAAAACACCCGGCGGATCGAGTGTCTGGAGTGCGGCGAGCACGTGTTCGACCTGCGTGAGACCCGTGCCGAGCCGCTCGCCGGTCTCGACGAGATCGAGCTGGATGTAACCGGCATCGTCAAGCTGATCGATAAAATTCTGGGCGATCAGCCGATCGCTCATATCGGGCAGGACGAAGGGGATCTGCTGGGCGAGATGATCGCGCAGCGACACCTGACCGGCGACAAAATCATCGAGATCGTAATCGGCGCCGTCGGCGCTGCCCGGCATGGACTTCCACTGACCGACGAGTTCCGGTGCATCGAGGCGCTGCGGACCACCGTCATCGGGAAAAACATTGGTGTAATTGGCGTCGAGCTCGTCGTTCAGCCGGCTGCTGCTTTCGCTGCCGCCATTATCGTACCAGTCGCTCGACAGCGCCTCGGCGCGATTGTCGGCGCTGTCGTCCGAGCCGGCATCCTCCGGCGTGTGACCGAATTGCTCGTCCTCGCCTGCCGCCCGTTCGTCGCCCGCCTCGCCGTCATTCGACGGAAATTCGAGCAGCGGGTTCTTCTCCACTTCCTGAGCGATGAACTGGTTGAGCTCAAAATGGGTCATCTGCAGCAACTGGATGGATTGCATCAGTTGCGGCGTCATGACCAGGGACTGGCTCTGGCGCAGAAATAGATTGGCGGACAGTGCCATGACGGACGCGAAACTCCCTCGACTCCAGGAAACCGCGCCCGATCCACGCTTCAGGCCACGGAAATCCGAGTTGGCCCAAAAATTGCTTTTTTATCTCATTTGGTCAAGCGGAACTACGCGGGAAGGTGAATCAGCGCGGGGTCAGAGGCTGAACTTGTCGCCGAGATAGAGTCGGCGCACTTCCGGATTGTTGACGATGTCGTTCGCCCGGCCGTGGGTCAGCACCTCGCCGGCATGGATGATATAGGCGCGGTCGATGAGGCCAAGCGTCTCACGCACATTGTGGTCGGTAATGAGAACGCCGATGCCGCGCGCCGTCAGGTGGTGGACGAGGTTCTGGATATCGGCGACCGAAATCGGGTCGACACCGGCGAAGGGCTCGTCGAGCAGCATGAAGGTCGGGTCGGTTGCAAGCGCTCGCGCGATTTCGAGACGGCGGCGTTCGCCGCCGGAAAGGGCGACGGCGGCACTCTTGCGCAGCTTCTGGATATGAAATTCCTCCAGCAGCTCGTTCAGCTTCTGCTCGCGCTCGGCCTTGTCCTTCACATGCACTTCGAGGACGGCGCGGATATTTTCTTCAACCGTCAGTCCGCGAAAGATCGAGGCTTCCTGCGGCAGGTAACCGACGCCGAGCCGCGAGCGGCGGTACATCGGCATGGTCGTGACATCGTTTCCATCGATCTCGATCGTGCCTTCATCCACCGGTACCAGGCCGGTGATCATGTAGAAGCAGGTCGTCTTGCCGGCGCCGTTCGGGCCGAGCAGGCCGACGGCTTCGCCGCGACGCACGACCAGGGAGACGCCGTTGACGACACGGCGCGTCGCATAGGTCTTGGTCAGACCACGGGCGATCAGCGTCCCCTGATAGCGGCTCTTGTCGGCGGCACCCGCAGCTTGCGGCTCAGGCCTGCCGAACATGGTGGATAGCGATGATAATTTCACGTGGGAGGCCGGTTCAGTTCTGCTTCTGCGCGTTCGGCTGCGATTTCGGATCGAGCTGAATCTGGACACGACCGCCGCAGCTTTCAAGCTCCGCCTGGCCGGTTTGCATGTGAACGGTCAGCTTGCAACCGGTGAAGACGTTCGGACCGTCCGACAGGATGACCTTGTTTCCCTGATCCGCGGTCAGGATGAATGTCTGCGAGGCCATGTCGAAATTGCCATCGTCGGCAGTCGCCGTCTGCGTGCCCGAGACCAGGTAGACCTTGTCCGTCACCAAGATTTTGTCGATATCCGCACTTCCCGACGCCAGGGAGGCCGACTGCTCGGGTTTCGCCTCGGGCTGGGCCGGCGCGCCGGCGCCCGACTTTGCCGCCTTGTCCTTGTAATAGACAGTCATCTTGCCGGATTGCATCGTCGTCGTGCCCTGGACGACCTTGACGTTGCCGGTGAAGAGCGCCGTGTGCTCCTGGTCGCGAATCTCCAGCTTGTCGCTTTCGATCTGGATCGGCTGGTCGTTGGAAAGCTTCATGCCCGACATGGTCGTCGACTGCGCCCCCGCGCCCGAGACCGTCAGAATAAGGGCAAATGCGCCGGCAACGAATGCGATGCCCGTCTTGCAAGCTGAAATGCGACAATCTTTTGTCATGGGTGACCCGGCTGGTTAAGTGCCCTGTTTATGAATGGTGGATGGATCGACATTCATGCGAACATTCCCCTCGAATGTGATCACGCGCCCCTTATCGGTTATCTCCAGCGTCTTCGCAACAATGGAAGCATTGTCCTTGGTGATGGTGACGGGATCGTCGCTGCGCATGTTGCCGCCCTTGATGTCGAGCCGGGCGGACTGGAATTGTGCGTTGAGGCCGCTGCTCAGCACCAGGGTGAAGGGAGCCGTCATATGCAGATTGTCGGTGGCGCGGTTATAATCGGCAGTCGAAGCGATGACGCGGGCAACCAGCCCGTCATTCATCGGAACAGCGGCCTTGATGGTCTCGAGGGTGATGAGATCGGGATTGCGGATATCCTGCAGCGCCCTTTCGGCAAGCATGGAATAATTGACGCCGTCGGAGTTGCGTCCGGCAATTGCCGGCTTTTCCATCACGACCTTGCCGTTCTCGATCTTGGCGCCTTCAAACTTGACGTTTTCAGGCAGGTACAGGCTCACCAAGGCCACCGTCGTGAGGGCGCCGGCGACGACAAGGGCAGCCAACGGCAGCAAAATCTTCAGCCGCCGCACGCGGGCGGAATGGAACAACGCATCGCCATAGGGGCTCCTGCCGGAGCCCGCATAAGCGGCATGTCCGTTGTTCTTCAGGGTATCGAGCATAGGTCTCGTTCCATGTGCGGTGATTGCCTCGCCTGCGTAACAAAGCCGGCCGGCAATCACAGTTCGTTTCGCATTATTACATTGGCTTGCCAATACGGAATTTTTTCTGCAACAAGCAACAAAACGGAAAAACATACAAAAGTGGCATTCATACGCGCCGCTTCCACCAATTTCACCGGGCCTATCGGCGCCATGCCGACCCTGGGCCAGCGCTGGAGGTTTCTATGGACAGTTCGATCATCGCGGATCGCCGGCGGCTGCGCCGCAAGCTCGGCTTCTGGCGCATCGTCGCGGTCGCCCTCGTCGTGGCGCTCGGTTTCGCTTTCTACCGTTTCGCCGTCGGCGAGGCCGGCACGGCAAGTCCGCATATCGCCCATGTGACGATATCGGGGCTGATCGTCGATGACGACGAGCTGCTGGAGCGGCTAAAGAAGGTCGAGACCAGCGATCAGGTGAAGGCCGCGGTGATTTCGATCTCCTCGCCCGGCGGCACGACCTATGGCGGGGAAAAAATCTTCAAGGCGATCCGGGCCATATCAGCCAAGAAGCCCGTCGTCTCCGACGTGCGCACGCTGGCCGCCTCCGCCGGCTATATGGTCGCCACCGCCGGCGACACGATCATTGCCGGCGACAGCTCGATCACCGGCTCGATCGGCGTTATCTTCCAGTACCCGCAGATCCAGCCGCTACTCGACAAGATCGGCGTATCGCTGCAGGAGATCAAGTCCTCGCCGCTGAAGGCCGAGCCCTCGCCCTTCCACGAGGCGAGCGAGGAGGCCAAGGCAATGATCCGCAACATGGTGGTCGACAGCTACAACTGGTTCGTCGACCTGGTCGCCGACCGGCGCAAGCTGCCGCGCGAGGAGGTGCTGAAACTCGCCGACGGCACAATCTATACCGGCCGGCAGGCGCTGAAGGCAAAGCTCGTCGATACGATCGGCGGCGAGGCGGAAATCCGCGCCTATCTCAAGTCGCGCGGCATCGACACCGATCTGCCGATGGTCGATTGGGACAAGAAGAGCAACACGCCTTTTCTGCTCGCTGGAGCTGTTTCGCGGCTCATTACTATCCTGGGTTATGATGATCTGGTCAAAGGCCAGGATATCAACGGAATCCTGCCCCCAAAGTTGCTTCTTGACGGGCTGCTTTCAGTTTGGCAGGTTGGCCGCGATTGATAAGAAATCAATAATTTAAGGGGGCGACTGTGATCAAGTCCGAATTGGTGCAGATTGTTGCGGCACGCAACCCACATCTCTATCATCGCGACGTCGAAAATATCGTCAACGCGGTTCTCGACGAGATCACCGATGCACTGGCTGCGGGCAACCGCGTCGAATTGCGCGGCTTCGGCGCGTTTTCGGTCAAGAACCGCCCGTCCCGATCCGGCCGCAACCCGCGCACCGGCGATACCGTCTTCGTCGAAGAGAAGTGGGTTCCCTTCTTCAAAACAGGCAAGGAACTGCGCGAGCGGCTCAATCCCGGCCAGGCCGACGAAGAGGATTGAGCGGCGCGAGCCGCCTGCGGCGAAACCGCACTTGAACTTGAACACCGTTTTCCTATTCTGCTAGCGCATCGGCCTGAAAGTCGGAATCGATTTTCGGGCCGGTGCATATCAGGCGCATGGAGAGCTCAAATGGCCAAGAAGATCGTCAACCTGTTGATTTTGCTGCCGCTCGGCGTCATCCTCATCGTCTTCTGCGTCGCCAACCGGCAGAGCGTCACGCTCGCCTTCAATCCCTTCAGGCCCGAAGACCAGGTGCTTGCAGTTTCCGCGCCCTTCTTCGTCTTCCTGTTCATCGCGCTGATAGCAGGCATGCTGATCGGTTCGGCCGCTACCTGGTTCAGCCAGGGCAAACACCGCAAGCGTGCCCGCACCGAGGCCAAGGAAGCCATTCGCTGGCAGGGCGAGGCCGATCGTCACAGGAGCCGCGCAGAAGATATCGCCGGCCAGCTGCCGTCGCGGTAAGATCGGCTTTACCGCCCGCGTCAAATCGGAGAAAAACTCAGCTCCTCATAATCGCCTTCCGGCGACGCGCCATTGCCGGTCACGGCAAAACCGTGGGAAAGATAGAAGGCCTTCGCCCGCCGGTTGTTCACCAGGCATTTCAGCCGGTACTTATGTCGCGGCCATTCCGGCAGCGCCCTGAGCAGCGCCGTGCCGGCGCCGAGCCCCTGGAATTCCGGCCTTACATAAAGCATATGAATGAAATCATCCTCCGGCCAGAGCGACAGGAAACCGGCAAGGCTACCATCGGTATGTTCGCAGACGAGGATGGTTTCACCGTTGGTATGAGCCGAAAAATCCTCGCGGTGAAACTTGCCGGGATCGACCCAGACGAATGTCTGGCGACGCACGGCAAGATAGATGTCCGCGAGCATTTCCTGGTCTTCCGCCCGCGGCGGCCTGATGGTCCATGTCATCCTGCCGGAATAGCTCAGGCGCAGGTCCGCGCCAAGCCGCAGCGAAAGCCTTTGGCGCTCAATCCGCAGCCATTTTTGCAACGACCGCAGCATTGAAATCCGAGAAGAAGCCTTCAGCGAGCTTCTGCGAAGTCGAGTCGAGCAGACGGGCGCCGAGCTGGGCAAGCTTGCCGCCGAGCTCGGCCTTGGCCCGGTAGTGCAGGATCGTCTCCTCGCCCCTCGCCTTGAGTACGACATCGGCGCTGCCCCTGGCGAAGCCGGCAAGGCCGCCCTTGCCTTCGGCCGATAGCGTATAGCTTTCCGGCGCATCGATATTGGAAAGCGTCAGCACCCCATGGAAGCTGGCGGAGAACAGGCTGAACTTGACCTTGATCGTCGCCTCGAAAGCGCTTGGCGACAGTCGCTCAATGCCCTGGCAGCCGGGAATGCAGCCACGCATGATCTCCGGATCGTTGAGCGCTTCCCAGACCATGTCCCGCGGCGCGGCGATGCGTTCTTCGCCGGTGAAATCCATTCGATAGCCCCATCTGCGATTCGCCCATCTTATCCCAGCGGTAAAGCGCTTTGCTACGGCGGAGGGGAATGTTATCTGGCTGGCTTGCGATCCCGCGCGTGGAATGACGCCCGCACCCATGCGCAGTTGATCCGGTACGGTTTTCTGGGCTACTGCATAATACAAGGTGCTGCCGAGGACGCAGCGCTATCACGCCACCCCGACAGAGACGCGGAAGAGCACGTTGAAACAAAGAGAACGCCGGCCGGGCCAGAAGAAGACATCGGGTCCCGCCGGTGAAAGCCGCAGAGACGATCGGGCCGGCCGAGCACCGAAGTCCGCGGCACGGCCTGCGGCCACACGCGACACGGTTCGCGAGACTGCGCCGGCCGCGGTTTCGCGCCCGCTCATGGCGCGCAGCGGCGATCGGCCGGCGGAGCGCGTGCCTGTCATTCTCGAATCGCTCGGCGCCGGCGATTTCCACCTGATCGACAGCGGCGACGGCCAAAAGCTGGAGCAATATGGCCCCTACCGCATCATCCGCCCGGAAGCCCAGGCGCTGTGGCGGCCTTCGCTAGCACCGCAGATCTGGGAGAAGGTCGATGCCGTGTTCACCGGCGACACTGACGAGGAAGGCACCGGCCGCTGGCGTTTCCCCGAGGAGGCGCTCGGCGAGGCCTGGCCGCTCAACCTGCTCGGCGTCGATTTCCTCGGCCGCTTCACCTCCTTCCGTCACGTCGGCGTCTTTCCCGAGCAGATCGTCCACTGGAGCTGGATGAGGGAGGCGGTCGAAAAGGCCGGCCGGCCGCTGAAGGTGCTGAACCTCTTCGGTTATACCGGCGTCGCCTCGCTGGTCGCCGCCGCCGCCGGCGCCGAGGTCACCCATGTCGACGCGTCGAAGAAGGCGATCGGCTGGGCGCGCGAGAACCAGGCGCTCGGCCGCATGGAGAAGCTGCCGATCCGCTGGATCTGCGAGGATGCGATGAAATTCATCCTGCGCGAGGAACGCCGCGGCAGCCAGTACGACATCATCCTCACCGATCCGCCGAAATTCGGCCGCGGCCCCAATGGCGAAGTCTGGCATCTCTTCGAGCATCTGCCCCTGATGCTCGATATCTGCCGCGAGATCCTGTCGCCGAAGGCGGTCGGCCTGGTGCTGACGGCTTATTCGATCCGCGCCAGCTTCTATTCGATCCACGAGCTGATGCGTGAAACGATGCGCGGCGCCGGCGGCGCGGTCGAATCCGGCGAGCTGGTGATTCGCGAGGCAGGCCTCGACGGCAAAACGCCGGGCCGCGCGCTTTCCACCTCCCTCTTTTCCCGCTGGGTGCCGCAATGAGCAAGGACTTCCACGATCAGGGGCCGCGCAGGGTCGGGCAGGTGAAGGAAGTCACCTCGCTCGCCAATCCGATCATCAAGGACATCAAGGCGCTGACCAACAAGAAGTCGCGGGAGGAAAGCGGGACTTTCCTCGCCGAAGGGCTGAAGCTCGTCATCGATGCGATAGAGCTCGGCTGGACGATCCGCACGCTGGTCTATGCCAAGGCGGCCAAAGGCAAGCCGCTGGTCGAGCAGATGGCGGCAAGGACCGTCGCCTCCGGCGGGCTGGTGCTCGAAGTCAGCGAAAAAGTCATTGCCGCGATCACCCGGCGCGACAACCCGCAAATGGTCGTCGGCATCTTCGAGCAGCGCTGGGCGCCGCTCAAGGGCATCCGGCCGCAGGAGGGTGAGACGTGGGTGGCGCTCGACCGGGTGCGCGATCCGGGCAACCTCGGCACCATCATCCGGACGGCCGATGCGGCCGGTGCGTCCGGCATCATTCTGATCGGCGAGACCACCGATCCCTTCTCGCTGGAGACCGTGCGGGCAACCATGGGCTCGGTCTTCGCCGTTCCGGTCGCACGGGCGACGCCGGAAGAATTTCTCACCTGGCGGAAGTCGGCCGGCGTTTCCATCATCGCCACCCATCTGGCCGGCGCCGTCGACTATCGCACGATCGACTATCGGAAGAAGCCCGTCGTGCTGTTGATGGGCAACGAACAATCCGGGCTGCCAGACCAGCTCGCTGGGGAAGCCGATGCGCTCGCCCGCATCCCGCAGCAGGGCCGCGCCGACTCCCTCAACCTCGCCGTCGCCACCGCCATCATGCTTTTCGAGGCGCGCCGCCATCTCCTCTCACTTGCCGAGGGCAAATGACCGAACCGACGCATGCACGCCCCGCCCTGTTTTCGCGCCCGGCGCCGATCCTCTTCTTCATCCTCTTCGCCGTTTTGATCGACCAGGTCGTGAAGGTCGCCGTCGATCATTACCTGCCGCTGCAGGAAGCCGTGCCCGTCATTCCGATGCTGGCGCTCTATCGCACCTATAATCTCGGCGTCGCCTTTTCGATGCTGGAGGGCATGGACGGCTGGTTCATCGTCGGCATGCGGCTCGTCATCGTCGCCTTCGTCATCTGGCTGTGGTACCGCACGGCAAAAGACCGCTGGCTCGCCCATCTCGGCTATGCGCTGATCATTGCCGGGGCGATCGGCAACCTTGTCGACCGTTTCGCCTACGGGCATGTGATCGACTATATCCTCTTTTACACCGAAAGCTGGTCGTTTGCGGTGTTCAATCTCGCCGACAGTTTCATCACCATCGGCGCCGGCTGCGTCATTCTCGAGGAACTGCTGCTGCCGAAAAAGGCCGGCCGCTAAAATTGTATCGAATTCCTGAAGGCATTCGGAACAAGCCTCATGTTATCCAGATACCATGCAGAGTTTGGGACAGTTGCAGGAAAGATTGTCCGCCGCCTTCGGCGGAACCGCCGTCAAGCCGCCTCAGGAGCGGACGGAGGAACCCTCTCCGCGTCCCGGCGTATCGACAGCGCACCCGGGTGCCGCTTCCCTATCAGGGCCTGCAGCGACGCGGCGCATGCTGTTCTACTGGCTGAGCGGCGTCGGCTTTCTGGCCGCCATGATCCTGACGCTGCTTGCTCATGCCGGCGAGCCGCTGCTCCTTTCGGGCGGTCTTGTTGCTCTCGGCCTTGCCGTCATCGCCTGTTATGCCGTGCTGATGGTTCGCCGGCAGAGAAGCCGGCAGCCGGCCGGTCGATCCACTCCGAACGGCGATGATGGCGCGAAGCTCTTCGCCGAGGTGCATGACGTGCTCGGCGACATCACCCTCACCCGCGCCATGGACCGGCGCATCATCTCGGCCAACGACACGTTTCGCCGTCTGACCGGCCGGCTGCGTCCGGAAGGGCGGACCTGCGAAGAGATCGGGCTTGCCTTCCGCCCCGGCCCGATCCCGCACTGCTACGACGTCGAGATATCGACGCCGGAAGGCCAGCGCATTTTCCTCTGGCGCGACGTTGTCACCCGCGATCCGGGCAGCGGGCGCCTACTGCTGCAGAGCGTCGCCCGTGATGTCACGGAGGAGCGGCTCATCGCGCAGAGCCGCGAGTCGGCCCGCCAGAAAGCCGAGTATAACAGCGCCGCGAAATCGCGGCTGCTTGCAACCGTCAGCCACGAAGTGCGCACGCCGCTTTCCGGCATTCTCGGCATGACGCATCTGCTCGCGGAAACGCGGCTGACGCAGGAACAGCAGAATTATCTGGCCAACATCCGCCAGTCAGGCCACGCCTTGACGCAGCTCGTCGAGGATCTGCTCGATTTTTCCACCATCGAGGTCGGCCGATTCGAGCTTCACCCGCGCTCGGAATCGCTGCGGAAGCTTCTGGAAAGCGTCGTCGAAATGCTCGCTCACCGGGCGCATGAAAAGGGGATCGAGATCGGCGCTACCGTGTCATCAGACGTTCCGGAGAAAATGAACTTCGATGCGGCGCGGCTGCGCCAGGTTCTGTTCAACGTCATCGGCAATGCCGTCAAATTCACCCAGGCTGGGGGCGTTTTCATCCGCGTATCGCTCGATGCCCGCAACCTCCTGATCACCGTCACCGACACCGGTCCGGGCATGACGGCGGAGGAGCAGGCGCGCGTCTTCGGCGAGTTCGAACAGGGTGGAAACGTTGCCGACAAGAGCGGCGGCACTGGGCTCGGCCTTGCCATCTCAGCCCGCATCATGCGCGAATTCGACGGCGCCCTGACGGTCACCAGCGAAAAGGGCAAAGGCAGCACGTTCACCATCCGCTTCCCCATCGAACTCGACAGCGAGCGATCCGAGCGGCGAAACACGCTGCTTGCCGGCAACAGCGTCGTGCTGCTGGCGCCGGCGGGGGCCGCCCGCTCCGCCATTGCCGAAACGATCACCGCGCTCGGCGGGATCTGCCATCTGGTCGACACCGGCGAGGCTGCGCGCGCGAGGCTGCTCGGAATGGCGAGCGGCGGCCGCCGGCCGACCGATATCATCGTCGATCATCGTATGTCGGCGGAATTTTCAGCGCATCTCGCCGATCGCGCCGAGATCGCTGCCCTCGGCCTGCGCAAAGTCCTGCTCGTCAATCCGGAAGAGCGCAGCGCCCATCCGCTCGACCTGTTCGACGCCTGGCTCATCCGGCCGCTGCGCGAACAGTCGCTGATCGATGTGCTGCGCGGGCGCATGCGCGGCATGGAGAAGCGCGACGCGCTGAACGACAACCAGCCGGGTTTCGGCCTGCCGATGGCCGAGACCGTGGTTGCCGCACACGGGCTGCGCATCCTGCTCGGAGAGGACGATCCGATCAATGCTATGCTGGTGCGCGTCATGCTCGAAAAGGGCGGACACAAGGTGCACCATGTCGAGGATTTCGAGACGCTTCTCGATTGCGCCCTCGGCGAGGCGAACGCTCGGCCCGACATCATCATCAGCGATCTATCGATGCCCGGCGGCAACGGCATCGACATGCTGGGACGCCTGCGCGGCCACGAAAGGCGACTCGATCTCGACCCGGTGCCGGTGATCGTGCTCACCGCCGACAAGAGCGACGAGTCGCGCCGCCAGGTCTTGCTCAATGGCGCCAACCGCGTCATGGTAAAGCCGGTCGACCCGGTGCGGCTGCTGACGGAAGTTCAGGCGGTCGCCGCTCTTTCCGCCCGCCGGGCAGAGGCGCGATAGGTCACTGGATTGACTGCGCGCGCTGCTTGCGCCGGGAAATTCAATATGTCACTTTCCTGTCGTACAGAAGTGTTTTATGGCGTCGATAAGCCGGCAACGGGAGAATCGCCATGTCCTCCATCGACATCCTGAATCACGACGTTACCGCGGAGGCTGCACGGCCGTCGGCGGCTGCGCAGAAAGACGGCGACATCCTCGGCCGGATCGGCAATCTCGAAACCCGCCTTGCCCGCACGGCACGTGAGATCGATGCGGCCCAGGCCGTGCGCTACCGCGTCTTCGTCGACGAGATGAAGGCGCAGCTGCCGCCGGAAGCCATGCGTCGCGAACGCGATTTCGATGCCTATGACGCTTTCTGCGACCATCTTCTCGTTCTCGACCGCTCGCTCGAGGGTGATCCGGAAGACCAGATCGTCGGCACCTATCGGCTGCTGCGCCAGGACGTCGCCATCGCCAATGGCGGTTTCTATTCGGCTTCCGAATTCGAAATCGAGAGCCTCCTCGTCAAGCATCCGGACAAGCGTTTCATGGAACTCGGACGCTCCTGTGTGCTGCCGGAATACCGCACCAAACGCACGGTCGAGCTTCTCTGGCAGGGCAACTGGGCTTATGCGCTGAAGCACGGCATGAGCGCGATGTTCGGCTGCGCCTCGTTTCCCGGCGTCTATCTCGAAAGCCACGCGCTGGCGCTGTCCTTCCTCTACCACAATGTGCTGGCGAAGGACGAGTGGGCCATCGGCGCACTGCCGCATCTCGCCCGCACCATGGACCTGATGCCGGCCGAGGCCGTCAACCCGAAACGGGCGCTGATGGCCCTGCCGCCGCTGATCAAGGGCTATCTGCGTCTCGGCGCGATGGTCGGCTCCAGCGCGGTCATCGACCATGCCTTCAACACGACCGACGTGCTGATCGTGCTGCCGATCTCCAGCATTTCCGACCGCTACCTGAACTACTACGGCGCCGACGCCGGCCGCTTCGCAAGCTGATCGCTTCGTCGCACTGACGTCTGGTAGGCTCAATGGCTGCCCCACTCTAACCCTCTCCCCGTAATGACGGGGAGAGTGGACGTACCCTATGATAGACCTGCGAGGAACTGAGAGGTCGCGGCACGGTGCCGGCAGGCGGTTGAGGGGCCGATTCGCCGAACTCCCCGGTCACTGAATAGCTCGCTGTGCGAGCAGATGGCCTTATGATCCGCCATAGGCGGCAATCGCCGCCATGTTGACGATGTCGCTGTCCTTGGCGCCCATCGAGGTGATCTGCACCGGCTTGTCGAGGCCGACGAGGATCGGGCCGATCACGGTGGAGCCACCGAGTTCCTGCAGCATCTTCGTCGAGATCGAGGCCGAGTGGAAGGCCGGCATGACGAGGACATTGGCGGGGCCGGAGAGCCGGCAGAACGGATATTGCTCCATCACCTTGCGGTTCAGCGCCACATCGGCCGCCATCTCGCCGTCATATTCGAAATCGACGCGCCGCCGGTCAAGGATCTTCACCGCTTCGCGCACCCGCTCGGACCGTTCGCCGGAGGGATGGCCGAAGGTGGAATAGGCAAGCAAGGCGACGCGCGGCTGATAACCCATGCGCCGTGCGAGACCGGCGGCCTCTTCGGCGATATCGGCAAGCTCTTCGGACGTCGGCATATCATGCACGGCCGTATCGGCGACGAAGACGGTGCGGCCGCGGCAGAGCGCCAGCGACACGCCGATGACACGGTGGCCGGGCTTCTCGTCGATGCAGCGGCGTATATCCTCGAGCGCGGTGGAATAGTTGCGGGTGATGCCCGTCACCATGCCGTCGGCGTCGCCGAGCGCCACCATGGTGGCGGCGAAGTGGTTGCGGTCATTGTGGATCAGGCGCTGAGCATCGCGATGGAGATAACCGCGCCGCTGCAGCCGGGCATAGAGATAATCGATATAGGCCTCGACGCGGGTCGAGATACGGGCGTTGACGATCTCAAGGCCCGGCCGGTTGAGATCGATGCCGGCGCGCTCCGCCGTCGCCCGGATCAGGTCCTCGCGGCCGAGCAGGATGGCGGTGCCGAGCTGCTGGTTGGCGTAGGACATGGCGGCGCGCAGGACCTGTTCTTCTTCGGCCTCGGCAAAGACGATCCGCTTCGGGCGGCGGCGGACACGTTCGTAGAGGCTGGCAAGCGTCGAGGCGATCGGATCGCGGCGCGCCGAGAGCTCGCGGGCGTAGCCGGCCATGTCGGTGATCACCTTGCGGGCGACGCCGCTTTCGATCGCGGCCTCAGCGACCGCCACCGGGATTGCCGAGATCAGGCGCGGATCGAAGGGAACGGGAATGATGTATTGCGGCCCGAAACGTGGGCGGTTGCCCTGGTAGGCGGCGACGACATCATCGGGCACGTCCTCACGGGCAAGGTTTGCCAGCGCCTTGACGGCGGCGATCTTCATCGCGTCGTTGATGGTGGAGGCGCGCACATCGAGGGCGCCGCGGAAGATATAGGGAAAACCGAGGACGTTGTTGACCTGGTTCGGATAATCGGAACGCCCCGTCGCCATGATGGCGTCGTCGCGGATGCGGGCGACCTCCTCCGGGGTGATCTCGGGATCGGGATTGGCCATGGCGAAGATGATCGGCCGATCGGCCATCGAGCGGATCATCTCGGCCGAGAAGGCGCCTTTCTGCGACAGACCGAAAATGACGTCGGCGCCGTTCATCGCCTCTTTCAGCGTGCGCGCGTCAGTCGTTGCCGCATGCGCCGATTTCCACTGGTTCATGCCCTCGGTGCGGCCCTGATAGATGACGCCCTTGGTATCGCAAAGGATGACGTTTTCGGGTGCAAAACCCATCGCCTTGATGAGCTCGACGCAGGCGATCGCCGCAGCGCCGGCGCCGTTGCAGACGAGCTTCGTCGTCTTCAGGTCGCGGCCGGTCAGTTCGAGCGCGTTGATCAGGCCGGCGGCGGCGATGATCGCGGTGCCATGCTGGTCGTCGTGGAAGACGGGAATGTCCATCAGCTCGCGCAGCCGGCTCTCGATGACGAAGCAATCCGGCGCCTTGATATCCTCGAGATTGATGCCGCCGAAGGAGGGGCCGAGGAAGCGCACGCAGTTGATGAACTCGTCGACATTTTCCGTATCGATCTCGAGGTCGATGGAATCGACATCGGCGAAGCGTTTGAACAGCACAGACTTGCCTTCCATGACCGGCTTGGAGGCAAGCGCGCCGAGGTTGCCGAGGCCGAGGATCGCCGTCCCGTTCGATATGACGGCGACCATATTGCCGCGTGCGGTATAGTCATAGGCGGTCTGCGGATCGGCGGCGATCGCCTTGACCGGGACGGCGACGCCCGGGGAATAGGCGAGCGAGAGATCGCGTTGCGTTGCCATGGGCTTGGTCGGGTTGATCTCCAGCTTGCCGGGGCGGCCCATGGCGTGAAAATCAAGCGCCTCCTGATCGGTCACCGAGGTCACCGGTCGGTCCTTCTTGTCGATATCGGGCATAAATCCTCCAACGTCCTGTGGGCGACGCTTCGCTCTTCCTCAAATGCAGTTGTCATCTATAGCGGCGCGCGGATAGGGTTGGCACCTGTTTTTTTGGGAAAAACTGCACCTCCGTGAACGCACGTATAGACATTGGGAATGAAGCCTTTTCGGCTGCCGAGCTCGCCACGGCGGAAAGCCGCGCCTCGGCGACGCCGATGATGGAGCAATATATCGAGATCAAGGCGAACAATCCGGGTTCGCTGCTGTTCTATCGCATGGGCGATTTCTACGAACTGTTCTTCGAGGATGCGCTGGAAGCCTCCCGCGCGCTCGGCATCACGCTGACGAAGCGCGGCCAGCACATGGGTCAGGATATCCCGATGTGCGGCGTGCCGGTGCATGCGGCCGACGACTATCTGCAGAAGCTGATTTCGCTCGGCTTCCGCGTCGCCGTCTGCGAACAGATCGAGGATCCGGCCGAGGCCAAGAAACGCGGCGCCAAATCGGTCGTCAAACGCGACGTGATCCGTCTCGTCACGCCCGGCACGATCACCGAGGAGAAGCTGCTCTCGCCTTCGGAATCGAACTATCTGATGGCGCTTGCCCGCATCCGCGGCGGCGGCGAACCGCAGCTGGCGCTCGCCTGGATCGATATTTCCACAGGCGTCTTCCGGCTTGCCGAGACGGAAAGCGCGCGGCTGCTGGCCGACATCCTGCGCATCGATCCGCGCGAATTGATCCTGCCCGACACGATCTTCCACGATGCCGAGCTCAAGCCGGTCTTCGACGTGCTTGGCCGCACGGCGGTTCCACAGCCTTCCGTGCTCTTCGACAGCGCCAGCGCCGAAGGCCGGATCGCGCGCTATTTCGGCGTCTCGACCCTCGACGGCTTCGGCAGCTTCTCGCGCGCCGAGCTGGCGGCGGCCGCAGCCGCCGTCGCCTATGTCGAGAAGACGCAGATCGCCGAACGGCCGCCGCTTGGCAGGCCGGAGCGGGAAAGTGCCGCGTCGACGCTCTTCATCGACCCGGCCACCCGCGCCAACCTGGAGCTTGCCCGAACGCTCTCCGGAGATCGCAATGGTTCGCTGCTGAAGGCGATCGATCGCACCGTCACCGGCGGCGGCGCGCGACTTCTCGCCGAACGGCTGATGTCGCCGCTCACCGACCCCGCCCGCATCAATGCGCGGCTCGATTCGATCGGCTTCCTGATCGAAGAGCCCGCGCTCTGCGGCAAGCTCCGCGACACGCTGAAACATGTGCCCGACATGCCGCGCGCGCTCTCCCGCCTGGCGCTCGACCGCGGCGGACCGCGCGATCTGTGGGCAATTCGCCAGGGCCTGCAAGCGGCCGGCGGACTTGCCGATCTGCTTGCAAGCGCGATGCTGCCGGAAGAGCTTGATCAAGCGCTCTCCGGGCTGCAAGCCCTTCCGGCGGGCCTCGAAACCCTGCTTGCCGAGACGCTCGCCGATGAATTGCCGCTGTTGAAACGCGATGGCGGTTTCCTGCGCGACGGCGCCAGCGCCGAGCTTGACGAGGTCCGGGCGCTGCGCGATCAGTCGCGCCGCGTCATCGCCGGGCTGCAATTGCAATATGCCGAAGAAACCGGCATCCGGTCGCTGAAGATCAAGCACAACAATATCCTCGGCTATTTCATCGAGGTGACCGCCGGCAACGCAGCTCCGATGACGGACACGGCCGAAGCGAAGGCCCGCTTCATCCATCGCCAGACGATGGCAAGCGCCATGCGATTCACCACGACCGAACTTGCCGATCTCGAAAGCCGCATCGCCAACGCAGCCGACCGGGCGCTCGCGATCGAACTCGAAGCCTTCGACAGGATGACGGCGGCCGTCGTGGCGCAGGCCGAAGCGATCAAGGCGGGCGCGCGGGCGCTTGCGGTGATCGACGTCGCCGCAGGCCTGGCGCTGCTCACCGAAGAGCAGGCCTATTGCCGGCCGCAGGTCGACGGCTCGAAGATGTTTGCGATCGAGGGCGGGCGCCATCCGGTCGTCGAACAGGCGCTGCGCCGCCAGGCGGGCGGCCCCTTCGTCGCCAACAATTGCGATCTGTCGCCGAAAACGGGCGACAAGGACGGGGCGATTTGGCTGCTCACCGGCCCGAATATGGGCGGTAAATCGACGTTCCTGCGTCAGAACGCGTTGATTGCGATCCTGGCGCAGATGGGTTCCTTCGTGCCGGCGACATCGGCCCATATCGGCATCGTCGACCGGCTGTTCTCCCGCGTCGGCGCCTCCGACGATCTGGCGCGCGGGCGCTCGACCTTCATGGTCGAGATGGTGGAAACGGCTGCTATCCTCAACCAGGCGAGCGACCGCTCGCTCGTGATCCTCGACGAGATCGGCCGTGGCACCGCCACTTTCGACGGGCTGTCGATCGCCTGGGCCGCCGTCGAGCACCTGCATGAGGCCAATCGCTGCCGCGGCCTCTTCGCCACGCATTTCCATGAGTTGACCGTGCTGTCGGAAAAGCTTGGCCGGCTATCGAACGCGACGATGCGTGTCAAGGAATGGGACGGCGACGTGATCTTCCTGCACGAGGTCGGGCCGGGTGCCGCCGACCGCTCCTACGGCATCCAGGTCGCTAGGCTTGCCGGACTACCGGCCTCGGTCGTGTCGCGGGCCCGCGACGTGCTCACCCGCCTCGAAGATGCCGACCGCAAGAACCCGGCGAGCCAGCTGATCGACGACCTGCCGCTCTTCCAGGTGGCGGTGCGCCGCGAGGACACTGCCCGCGGCCCCTCCAAGGTCGAGGAGACGCTGAAGGCGATGAGCCTCGACGACATGACGCCGCGCGAGGCGCTTGATGCGCTTTACGATCTCAAGAAAAAGCTGAAATAGGAGCGCAGCCGATGTTCATGGCGAAGCTGGTCCGCGAAACCGAGCGCCTCTCGCTCATCTGCTCCATGCTCGACACGATGCGGCGCGCCGACAAAGACCGCAACGCGCGCGGCTGGACATCGCCGATCGGCCTGCTGAAAATCACCCGCTCCTGCGCTATGATCTCTGAACTTGGAACGTCGATCGCTAAGGCGGGCTACCGCGAGTGCGACAGGGCGACGCTCGAGGAGATCCAGCGCGAGACCCGGCAGGTGCTGTATTCGCTGCATGCGCAGATCGCAGACTAGGCTTTAGGGAAAGGCCGCCGCTTGCGGCAAAGCGTCCCGCATCGCAGCATGGCAACACCATTTCGCCAAATTTAAAGGTTCTTGCAATATGAAGGCCCGTGTCAATCGCCGGGCAAAGAGGTTATAGCGCATGCAGACGAAACGTGAGGCGAGCCCCGATCAGGCAGCCCGGCATGGACAGGAAACCACCCCTGTGAGCGCGACGCGCAACCTCGATTTCTCGGAGATCCTCGACACCGAGCTCTTGCAGACGCAGTGCGACGCCGTTGCCGAAGCCAATCGGAACCGGCCCGACATCATGCGCGCCGATCTTCTCGCGGCGCTGAAAAAGGCGAGCGCGGACGGCCGGCAGAAGGCGCGCGCAGCCCTTGCCGCCGACGGCAGCGGTCTTAATTGCGCCTTTCGGATATCCTGGCTGCAGGACCAGATCATCACCGTCCTCTACAATTTCGCCACTGCCCGTATTTTTCCGCTGCAGAAGGACAAGTTCGCCGTCACCGCCGTCGGCGGCTACGGCCGCGACACGCTGGCACCGGGCTCCGATATCGACCTGCTCTTCCTCTTCCCGCCGCGGCCTTCGGAGGAGACGCACAAGGCGGTCGAATTCATGCTCTACGTGCTCTGGGACATGGGCTTCAAAGTCGGCCACGCCACCCGCACGGTGGAAGAATGCATCGCGCTTTCCAAATCCGACATGACGATCCGTACCGCGATCCTCGAGATGCGCTATATCTGCGGCCTGCAGCGGCTGGAAACCGAGCTCGAGGCCCGTTTCGACAAGGAGATCGTCACCGGAACCGGCCCCGAATTCATCGCCGCCAAACTGGCCGAGCGCGACGAGCGCCACCGCAAGGCGGGCGACACGCGTTACCTCGTCGAGCCGAACGTCAAGGAAGGCAAGGGCGGGCTTCGAGACCTGCACACGCTGTTCTGGATCTCGAAATATTACTACCACGTGCGCGACCAGGCGGAGCTGATCAAGCTCGGCGTCTTGTCAAAACACGAATATCGCCTGCTTGAGAAAGCCGACGATTTTCTCTGGGCGGTGCGCTGCCATATGCACTTCCTGACAGGCAAGGCCGAGGAGCGCCTGTCCTTCGACATCCAGCGCGAGATCGCCGAAGCCTTCGGGTATCACACCCGCCCGGGCCTTTCGGCGGTCGAGCGTTTCATGAAGCACTATTTCCTCGTGGCCAAGGACGTCGGCGATCTCACACGCATCCTGTGCGCCGCGCTCGAAGACCAGCAGGCGAAGTCGATCCCGGGCCTCACCGGCGTCATCAGCCGCTTTACCCATCGCACCCGCAAAATCGCCGGCAGCGTCGAATTCGTCGAAGACCGCGGCCGCATCGCTCTCGCCGACGCCGATGTCTTCAAGCGCGATCCGGTCAGCATCCTCCGGCTCTTTCACGTCGCCGACATCAACGGGCTGGAATTCCATCCGGATGCGCTGAAACGCGTCACCCGTTCGCTCGCGCTGATCGACAACAGCTTACGGGAAAACGACGAAGCGAACCGCCTCTTCATGTCGATCCTGACGTCGAAGCGCGACCCGGCGCTGATTTTGCGCCGGATGAACGAGGCCGGCGTGCTCGGCCGCTTCATCCCCGATTTCGGCAAGATCGTCGCGATGATGCAGTTCAACATGTATCACCACTACACCGTCGACGAGCATCTGATCCGCACCGTCGACGTTCTCTCCGAGATCGACAAGGGACGCGCCGAGGATCTGCATCCGCTTGCCAACAAGCTGATCTCGAACATCGAGGATCGCGAGGCGCTCTACGTCGCCGTTCTGCTCCACGACATCGCCAAGGGCCGCCAGGAGGATCACTCGATCGCCGGCGCCCGCGTCGCCCGCAAGCTCTGCGCCCGCTTCGGACTGTCGCAGAAGCAGACGGAACTCGTCGTCTGGCTGATCGAGGAACATCTGACGATGTCGATGGTGGCGCAGACCCGCGACCTCACCGATCGCAAGACCATTATCGACTTTGCCGACCGCGTACAGTCACTCGACCGGCTGAAGATGCTTCTGATCCTGACGATCTGCGATATTCGCGCCGTCGGGCCCGGCGTCTGGAACGGCTGGAAGGGCCAGTTGCTGCGCACGCTCTATTACGAAACCGAGTTGCTGCTGGCCGGCGGCTTTTCGGAGGTCTCCCGCAAGGAGCGGGCCAATGCCGCCGCCGAGGCGCTGCGCGGCGCCCTTTCCGCCTGGAGCCAGAAGGACCGCAACACCTATACGAAGCTGCATTACCAGCCCTACCTGCTGTCCGTGCCGTTGGAAGACCAGCTCCGCCACGCCGACTTCATCCGCCAGGCTGACAAGGCGGGCCAGGCGCTCGCCACCATGGTGCGCACCGACAGTTTCCACGCCATCACTGAAATCACAGTGCTGTCGCCCGACCATCCCAGACTGCTCGCCGTCATTGCCGGCGCCTGTGCTGCGGCCGGCGCCAACATCGTCGACGCACAGATCTTCACGACCTCGGATGGACGGGCGCTCGATACGATCCATGTCAGCCGTGAATTTTCCGACGACGCCGACGAGCTTCGCCGCGCCGGCACGATCGGGCGGATGATCGAGGATGTACTGGCCGGCCGCAAGCGCCTGCCCGAGGTCATCGCCACGCGCACGCGCAACCGCAAGAAAAGCAAGGCTTTCGACATTCCGCCCTCGGTCAACATCACCAACAGCCTGTCGAACAAGTTCACGGTCATCGAGGTCGAATGCCTCGACCGGCCGGGCCTGCTGTCGGAGATCACCGCCGTGCTCTCCGATCTGTCGCTCGACATCCAGTCGGCGCGCATCACCACCTTCGGCGAGAAGGTGATCGACACCTTCTACGTCACCGATCTCGTGGGTCAGAAAATATCGGGCGACAGCAAGCGCGCCAATATCACCGCCCGCATGAAGGCCGTGATGGCAGAGGAGCAGGACGAGCTGCGCGAGCGCATGCCCTCCGGCATCATCGCGCCCGCCGCCACCCGAACATCGCCCGCCGCCGAAAAGAAAGCCGATTCCCCCGCATGAGCCCCAAAGCATGAGCCTCGTCAAGAAATTCGCGACCGTCGGCGGCGCCACTCTCGGCAGCCGGATCTTCGGGTTCGCCCGTGAAACGCTGATGGCGGCGGCGCTCGGCACCGGACCGATGGCCGACGTCTTCTACGCTGCTTTCCGTTTTCCGAACCTCTTCCGGCGGTTGTTTGCCGAAGGCGCCTTCAATGCCGCCTTCGTGCCGCTCTTTGCCAAGGAAATCGAGGCGAACGGCACGGACGGCGCCAAGCGCTTTTCGGAAGAAGTCTTCGGCGTCTTGTTTTCGGTGCTGCTCCTCATCACCATTGTGATGGAGCTTGCCATGCCGCTCTTGGTGCGCTTCATCATCGCGCCGGGTTTTGCCGACGATGCCGAGAAATTCTCGATCACGATCCGCATGGCGGCGGTGATGTTTCCCTATCTGATGTGCATGTCGCTGACGGCGATGATGAGCGGCATGCTGAATTCGCTGCATCATTTCTTCGCCGCCGCCATCGCCCCCGTCTTCCTCAACGTGGTGATGATCGGGGCGCTGTTTTATTCGCTCTATACCGGCGCCGATCCGCTCGCGACGGCCTGGTATCTCTCCTGGGGCGTTCTTGCCGCCGGGGTGCTGCAGCTCGCCGTCGTCTATGTCGGCGTGCTGGCGGCCGGCATGAGCATCAGCCTGCGCTTCCCGAAAATGACTGCGAATGTCAAGCGGCTGCTGATCCTCGCCGTGCCGGCCGCCGTCACCGGCGGCATTACCCAGATCAACCAGCTGATCGGCCAGGCGATCGCCTCCTCCCGCGACGGCGCGATTGCCGCCTTGCAATATGCCGACCGCATCTATCAGCTGCCGCTCGGCGTCGTCGGCGTCGCTGTCGGCGTCGTGCTGCTGCCGGAGCTCGCCCGGGCACTGAAGGGCGGGGCGCTACGCGAAGCGGCAAACCTGCAGAACCGCTCGATCGAATTCGTGCTGTTCCTGACCATCCCCGCCGCTTTCGCGCTCTGGATCCTCTCCGACGAGATCATCCGCGTGCTCTACGAGCGCGGCGCCTTCCATCAGGAGAACACCGCGGTGGTCGGCTCGATCCTGGCGATCTACGGCATCGGCCTGCCCGCCTTCGTGCTGATCAAGGCGCTGCAGCCGGGCTTTTATGCCCGCGAGGACACCAAGACGCCGATGCGCTTCTCGGCCATCGCGGTGGGAACCAACTGCGCGACGGCGCTGACCCTTTTTCCCTTTATGGGCGCGCCCGGCATCGCCGTCGCCGAAGCCACAGCCGGCTGGATCAGCACGCTGCTGCTGTTCACCACGCTTCTGCGCCGCGGCCATCTGACATGGGAATGGGCGTTGGCAAAACGCGCCGCCCTGCTGATCGTCGCCTCGGCCGTCATGGGCGCGGCAATCGTCTTCCTCAAGCACTATTGGGCGCCATGGCTCGCCTCCGGCGCGCCGCTTCTGAGCAAGGTTGGTACGCTGGGGCTGCTGATCGCAATCGCCATGCTCATCTATTTCGCCGCCGCCTTCCTGATCGGCGGGGCGGATCTTGGCATGATAAGGCGCAACCTCAACCGCAAGCCGGTGCCGGCGAAGGACGCGTGAAACGAGGGAAATTGGCGAAACCTGCCCCTCACCCGGCTGCCGCCACCGACGGCTTTGGGCGGGTCCGAACCGGACAGCTCTTGCACAAGGCCGAGCCGCACGTTTCTCAAATTGCTTTAACAATCGACCCATCGTCGTTGCGGGCCGACATCGACATGAATGATGCCGTTGCAATAGCTGCCGATGCCGCCGATGCCTGGAGCTGTCCTGGCGGCAGCAATGATTGTTCGTTCCGAGAGGCCGGGCACCCGGATATCGGCCGCCAGGCATTTTCCATGCAGGGAGCCATGACGGCGGGGATGCGGCCGGAGGCCGGAGGTGACGATCGGGCGGCGTCCGGTCTTTGCGGCGATATGCGAGAGGATCGCTCGCAGACGCTCTGGAAAACAGCCGGCGCGCACGCTGACGGTCTGGACCGCATAGGCGAGACGCGCCTCATGCGTGGGAAGATGAATGGCCGGTCTCTTGCTGTCTTGACCGACGGCGCCGGTTGCGGATTGTAGGGCGAAAAGGCCTGCCATGGCGAGCAAACTGACGTTCTGCATGGTCCCTCCGGGCGGTTAGCTGGCGATCGTTGGATTGGCCAGCGCGGCCGAGGATTCTCAGTTCAATAAAAGCTTTTCTGTGAAATTTTATACTCAATTTTAACTAATGGCGCTGATCAATTCGGCTTAAAAGTGAGCTTCATTCGCGTCCTAGGTGGAATAAACATCCAAACATGGGAGATCACATGACGCTTCAGTCTCTTTTTCTCGTCACGCTCGTCGTCGACGATTACGACCGCGCCAAGGGCTTTTATTGCGGCACCCTCGGTTTCGATTGCCTTCAGGACGAGCCCCAGCCGGAGGGCAAACGCTGGGTGGTGGTGAAGCCGAAAGGCGGGGATGGCGCCGCCTTTCTGCTGGCGCAGGCGGCCAACGAGGCGCAGCGCGCGGCGATCGGCAACCAGACGGGTGGCCGCGTCGGCTTCTTCCTGAAGACCGACGATTTCGCTCGCGATCATGCCGCCATGCTCGGCGCCGGCGTGCGTTTTCTCGAGCAGCCCAGACATGAGGTTTACGGTACGGTCGCGGTCTTTGCGGATCCTTACGGCAACACCTTCGACCTGATCCAGCATGCCGCAGCCCGAACCTCTTGATTGCGACCGGCCGCCCGTGCATAAGCCGCGGCGTTAGCAACATAGGCGAGAAGCCTTGGGGCCCTCCACCAGCCTATTGAGGACGACATGAGCGAATTCAAGAAACTCGTATTCTCCGGCGTGCAGCCGACCGGCAATCTGCATCTCGGCAATTATCTCGGTGCGATTCGCCGGTTCGTGGCGCTGCAGGAAGGCAACGACTGCATCTACTGCGTCGTCGACATGCATGCGCTCACCGCCCAGCTGGTGCACGAGGACATGCCGAGCCAGACGCGCTCGATCGCCGCCGCCTTCATCGCCGCCGGCATCGATCCGGAAAAACATATCGTTTTCAACCAGTCGGCTGTGCCGCAGCACGCGGAACTCGCCTGGATCTTCAACTGTGTCGCCCGCATCGGCTGGATGAACCGCATGACGCAGTTCAAGGACAAGGCTGGCAAGGACCGCGAGCAGGCCTCGCTCGGCCTTTACGCCTATCCGAGCTTGATGGCCGCCGACATTCTCGTCTATCGCGCCACTCATGTGCCGGTTGGCGAGGACCAGAAGCAGCATCTGGAGCTTGCCCGCGACATCGCGATGAAGTTCAACCTCGATTATGCCGAGCATATTCGCAAGAGCGGCTACGGCATCGACATCATCGTCGGCGACGAGCCGGTGCATGCCTATTTCCCGATGGTCGAACCGCTGATCGGCGGACCGGCGCCGCGCGTCATGTCGCTGCGCGACGGCACCAAAAAAATGTCGAAATCCGATCCCTCCGACCTTTCGCGCATCAATCTGATGGACGACGAGGACGCGATCTCGAAGAAGATCCGCAAGGCCAAGACCGATCCGGACGGTTTGCCGAGCGAGGTTGACGGGTTGCAGGGCCGTCCGGAAGCCGACAATCTGGTGGCGATCTATGCCGCGCTCGCCGACAAATCGAAGGCGGAGGTACTGGCCGACTTTGGCGGCCAGCAGTTCTCCGTCTTCAAGCCGGCACTGGTCGATCTCGCCATCCATGTGCTGGCGCCGATCACCGGCGAGATGCGCCGGCTGATGGACGATACCAGCCATATCGACGCGATCCTGCGCAAGGGCGGCGAACGGGCGAGAGCCCGCGCCGAAGTAACGATGAGCCAAGTACGCGACGTCATCGGCTTCCTCTACTGAGGCAGATCTCTTCTTCTGCCTTCTTGGGGGAGAAGAGGATCTCCGTCAGAGCGAGAGGCGCCAGAAAACTGCGCTTGCAATTTTTCCGCTTCGGGTGTCAGAGTCCGCCCCATGGTATCGAAGCGACTCTCACGGCTCGAAGGCCACCGCCGCAAATTCATGGCGGTGATCGACGGGACACCCGAATGCCAGCGCGCCGTTCATTATGCCGGCCGGCGCGCGAAGAATTCCAATGGCGGCCTGGTGCTGCTCTATGTGATCCCCAACGGCGATTTCCAGCAATGGCTCGGCGTCGAGGAGATCATGCGGGCCGAGGCGCGCGAGGAAGCCGAGGCAACCGTTGCCAAGATCGCCCAGATCGTGCGCGAGACGATCGGCATCGAGCCTGAGGTCGTCATCCGTGAAGGCAGTGCCGCCGAGCAGATCAACGCCGTGATCGAGGAAGACCGCGATGTGGCGATCCTCGTTCTTGCCGCCGGCTCGGCAAAAGAAGGTCCGGGACCGCTTGTTTCGTCGGTCGCCGGACGCGCGGCGGCGTTTCCGATCCCCGTTACCGTCCTGCCGGATACGCTGACCAACGAGGAAATCGACGCCCTTTGCTGAGCCTATTTCTTGAGTGCAAGTCTCTTGATTAGATCAGGCAATGGGCTTATCTTCTTTTGAAGAATTCTAAAGACGGCCGAGGTCTCGAGCCTGTCACATGGAGAGCCAGATGTTCATTCAGACCGAAGCCACGCCGAACCCCGCCACACAGAAGTTCCTGCCAGGCAAGGTCGTCATGGAAAACGGCACCGCCGAATTCCGCAGCGCCGAAGAGGCTGAAGCCTCGCCGCTCGCCGCCCGACTGTTCGATATTCCCGGTGTGACCGGTGTCTATTTCGGCTATGATTTCATTTCCGTCTCCAAGGACAACGCCGAATGGCAGCATCTTAAGCCGGCTATCCTTGGCTCGATCATGGAGCATTTCATGTCCGGCAAGCCGGTCATGGGGGATGCTTCCATCCTTTCCGAGGATGCCGATGCCGGCGACGAGTTCTTTGATGAAGCCGATGAATCGATCGTGCTGACCATCAAGGAGCTTCTGGAGACCCGCGTGCGCCCGGCCGTCGCCCAGGACGGCGGCGACATCACCTTCCGCGGCTTCAAGGACGGCAAGGTCTATCTGAACATGAAAGGCTCCTGCTCCGGCTGCCCGTCTTCGACGGCGACGCTGAAGCACGGCGTCCAGAACCTGCTGCGCCATTTCGTTCCCGAAGTGCAGGAAGTGATTGCCGCTTAAGAATTTCGAATTCGCTCCGGCCGTTCATCTCAGGTTCGGCCGGACGGTTTATGGTTAGGCGACAAACAATTTATTCGGAAATTGATGGCATGATCGTTCTGGCGCTCGACACGGCAGGTGTGGATTGCGCTGCCGCCATTTATGACAGCGGCAGGAATACGGTGCTGGGGGAGGCATCGGACATGATCGGCAAGGGGCATGCTGAACATCTGATCGGTATCGTCGATCGCGTGCTGGATCAGGCGGGAGTGACACTTTCTCAGATCAACCGCGTTGCCGTCACGATCGGCCCCGGCTCCTTTACCGGTATCCGCGTCGGCGTTGCCGCAGCCCGCGGTTTTGCGCTTTCCCTCAATGTGCCCGTCGTCGGCGTCACCACGCTCGAGGTGATGGCCGCCGCCCAGCGTGAGAAGACGCCCGGCCGCGCCGTGCTGGCGGCGATGGACGCCAAGCGGGACGAAATCTATCTCCAGTCCTTCGCAGCCGATGGTTCCCCGCTCGATCAGCCGCGGGCGGCAAGCGTCGCCGAGGCCCAGGCTTTAGCGGCCGGCTTCGACGGTGAAATCACCGGTTCGGCAACGCCGCTCCTGAAGGCCAGCGCCGGTGGCGATCACCCCAACGTCTTTCCGATTTCGATTGTCGCGCGTCTGGGGGCTGCCGCCCCTGCCGATGCCGGAAAGCCCAAGCCCCTTTATCTGCGCGGACCGGATGCCAAGCCGCAGGCCGGATATGCGATTGCGCGACGAGTGTGACCATGCTGGAAGCCTATCTGACGCTGAAGCCGGAATTTGAAATCATCGCCATGGAGCGCGAGGATTGCCGCGACGTCGCCGTCCTGCATGGCGAGCGTTTCGCCCGGCCCTGGGGCGACGGCGAATTCCACAGCCTGCTGTCGCAGGAGTCTGTTTTCGGCTTCGTCGCGCGCCAGACCAATGCCATCCTGAAAAAGCCGCTTCCCGGCTTTATCCTTGCCCGCCAAGTCGCCGGCGAGGCCGAGATCCTGACGATTGCCGTGCAGGCGAAGGTCGCCCGTGCCGGGCTGGGCTGGCGGCTGATGCAGGCGGCGATGCGCGAGGCGCGGGCGCGTGGCGGCGAGAGCATGTTTCTCGAGGTCGACAGCGGCAATACGGCGGCGCTCGGCCTATACCGCAAGCTCGGCTTTGAAAAGGTCGGCGAGCGCCAGGGCTACTACAAGCAGGAAAACGGCGCCCGTTCCACGGCGCTTGTCATGAAGCGCGTTCTTCGATAGTTCCCTGCAGAGCATGACATGCGGACCGGCGCAAACGCCGTGCAGGCATTGTGGAAACGCGATTATTTTTGAAGGCGGGCCATGACCGACGTAGCCAAGACCCTCGAGGAGCTTTGCGCCGAACGTGGCATGCGCATGACCGAGCAGCGCCGCGTGATCGCGCGCATCCTCGAAGAGTCGGAAGACCATCCTGACGTCGAAGAGCTTTACCGCCGTTCCGTGAAGGTCGATGCGAAGATCTCGATCTCCACGGTCTATCGCACCGTCAAATTGTTCGAGGATGCCGGCATCATCGCCCGCCACGACTTCCGCGACGGGCGCTCGCGCTACGAAACGGTGCCGGAAGAGCATCATGACCACCTGATCGACCTGAAGACCGGCACGGTCATCGAATTCCGTTCGCCTGAGATCGAGGCGCTGCAGGAGCGCATCGCCCGCGAGCACGGCTTCCAGCTGGTCGACCACCGCCTGGAGCTCTACGGCATTCCGTTGAAGAAGGAAGATCTCTGAAGCGATGGCAGCCCGGGAGTGCCGCATTTGATTGCCTGGCTGCGCATTGCCTTCGCTGCGGTCGTCATCCTTGCCGTCAGCATCGTGCTCATGCCGCTGCAGGTCTTGGCCCTGCGTTTCGATTGGCGGCTGCGCCGTAGTCTTCCGCGCGTCTGGCACCGTATCATCTGTTATTGTCTCGGCCTCCGCGTCCGGGTGACAGGCAGGCTGGAAGACCGCCGACCGCTGATGCTCTGCTCCAACCATTCGTCCTGGCTCGACATCATGGTGATGTCGGCCGTCGCCGACGTCGCCTTCATCGCCAAGATCGAAGTCGCCGATTGGCCGATCTTCGGCACCCTCGCCAAGCTGCAGAAGAGCGTGTTCGTCGTGCGCGAGGAGAGGCGCAAGACCGGCCATCAGGCAAATGAAATCGCCGGGCGCATGGCCGACGGCGAGATTGTCGTGCTCTTCCCCGAGGGCACGACCTCGGACGGCAACCGGTTGCTGGAGGTCAAGTCGTCGCTGTTCGGCGCTGCCGCGATGGCGGTGCCTTATTCGCCGACGGGAACCGTCGTGGTGCAGCCGGTGGCCGTTGCTTATACCAGAGTGCACGGCCTTCCGATGGGACGCTACCACCGGCCGCTTGCCGCCTGGCCGGGGGATATCGAGCTCCTGCCGCATCTGATCGACATTCTCAGATGCGGCGCCATCGACGCGGAAATTTCCTTCGGCGAGGCGGTGGAATACCGCGCCGACAGCAATCGCAAGGAGGTAAGCGCGACGATCGCCTCGCGCATCCGCAGCCTTCTCATCACAAGCCTGCGCGGTCGCGATATCGGCTAAGCCGAGAGGTCTCTTTTCTCGGGCGGCAAAAACCACTAAATAGCGCGCCATGACACAGGATAACGCCCTTCTTCAGGCCCCGGAGGTTTCTCTCCGCGACGGCAGCAACAGCCGCAAGGTCTTCATCAAGACCTATGGCTGCCAGATGAACGTCTATGATTCCACGCGCATGAGCGATGCGCTTGCCCGCGACGGCTACGAACCGACCGAAGACATGGAACAGGCGGATCTCGTTCTGCTCAACACCTGTCATATAAGAGAGAAGGCGGCGGAGAAGGTCTATTCGGCGCTCGGGCGGCTGCGCGAGATGAAAAAGAAAAAGGCCGCCGACGGCCGGGAGATGATGATCGGCGTTGCCGGCTGCGTCGCCCAGGCCGAAGGCGAAGAGATTCTGCGCCGCGCGCCCGCCGTCGATGTCGTCATCGGGCCGCAGACCTATCACCGCCTGCCGGAGGCGCTGCGCCGGGCCAAAGAGGGCCAGCGTGTCGTCGATACGGAATATGCGATCGAGGACAAGTTCGAGCACCTGCCGCTCGCCGAGAGCCGCAAGATCCGCGCCCGCGGCGTCACCGCCTTCCTGACGGTGCAGGAGGGCTGCGACAAGTTCTGCACCTTCTGCGTCGTGCCCTATACGCGCGGCTCGGAAGTGTCGCGGCCGGTTTCGCAGATCGTCGAGGAGGCTGAAAAGCTCGTCGAAGCCGGCGTGCGCGAAATCACCCTGCTCGGCCAGAACGTCAACGCCTGGCATGGCGCCGGACCGCGCGGCGAGGCGTGGAGCCTCGGCGACCTCCTCTACCGCCTTGCCGAGATCCCCGGCCTGGCGCGGCTGCGTTACACCACAAGCCATCCGCGCGACATGGACGACCGGCTGATCGAGGCGCATCGCGACCTCAGGGCGCTGATGCCCTACCTGCACCTGCCGGTGCAATCGGGCTCCGACCGTGTCCTGAAGGCGATGAACCGGCGTCATACGGCGGCCGAATATCTCAGTCTGATCGAGCGCATCCGCGCCGTGCGCCCGGACATCGCGCTGTCGGGCGATTTCATCACCGGTTTTCCGGGGGAGACAGACAAGGATTTTGCGGATACACTCAGACTTGTGGAGGAGGTGCGCTATGCGCAGGCCTTCTCGTTCAAATACTCGACTCGGCCGGGCACACCCGGCGCGGAACTGAAGGACCAGGTGCCGGAAGAGATCAAGGCAGAACGGCTGGAACGCCTGCAAGCGCTTCTTTTGAAGCAGCAGCAGGAGTTTGCCGAATCCTGCATCGGCAAGGAGATCGATCTGCTGCTCGAAAAACCCGGCCGCATGCCGGGCCAGCTGATCGGACGTTCTCCCTGGCTTCAATCCGTGAATGTTGATGCAAAAGCATCGCAAATCGGTGACATTATCAAAGTGCGAATCACCGGAACCGGAACGAACAGCCTGTTTGCCGAACGCGCAGAGGCTGCGGTCTAACCCAAGGAGCCCGACCGCTTGAACGGACAAGAATTGGTTTCTTCTTCACCGCGCCACCCCCGCACGCCGAGCGACACCAATCACTTCGTCCTGACGTTCGAGAACAATCGGTTCGCCAGCGAACTCTTCGGCCAGTTCGACCAGAACCTCAAGCTGCTCGAGGAGCGGCTGAACATCGATGCGCGGGCGCGCGGCAATTCCGTCGTCATATCGGGCGATGTCGTGACCACCAATCAGGCACGGCGCACGCTCGATTATCTCTATGAAAAGCTTCAGAAAGGCGGCAGCGTGGAACGATCCGACGTCGAGGGCGCAATCCGCATGGCGGTCGCCGCCGACGATCAGCTCAGCCTTCCCACCATGGAGCGCAAGGCCAAGCTGACAATGGCGCAGATTTCGACGCGCAAGAAGACGATCATCGCCCGCACGCCGACGCAGGACGCCTATATCAGGGCGCTGGAGCGCGCCGAACTCGTCTTCGGCGTCGGCCCGGCCGGCACCGGCAAGACATATCTCGCCGTTGCCCATGCCGCCCAGATGCTCGAGCGCGGCGCGGTCGAAAAGATCATCCTGTCGCGCCCGGCCGTCGAGGCCGGGGAGCGCCTCGGCTTCCTGCCAGGCGACATGAAGGAAAAGGTCGATCCCTATCTTCGCCCGCTCTATGATGCGCTCTACGACATGATCCCGGCCGACAAGGTCGATCGGGCGATCACCGCCGGCGTCATTGAAATCGCCCCGCTCGCCTTCATGCGCGGCCGCACGCTCGCCAACGCCGCCATCATCCTCGACGAAGCGCAGAATACGACATCGATGCAGATGAAGATGTTCCTGACGCGTCTCGGCGAAAATGCCCGCATGATCGTCACCGGCGACCCGAGCCAGATCGACCTGCCGCGGGGCGTCAAATCCGGCCTCGTCGAGGCCCTGGAGCTGCTGAACGGCGTCGAGGGCATCTCGATCGTGCGCTTCAAGGACACCGACGTCGTGCGCCATCCGCTGGTCGGCCGCATCGTCAGAGCCTATGACGCCACCTATCTTGTCGAAGCCGAAGACGTCGGTCGGCAGGACTGATGGCCGAACTCGATATCCAGATCAGCATCGAGGACATCGGCTGGCCCGGCGAGGAAACGCTGCTGGTTTTTTGCGAGCGCGTGCTCGGGGCCGCCGCGGTCTATCTCAGCGACAATGAGAAGCAGCCCTTTCCGAAGATGCCGCCGGAAGTTTCGCTGGTCTTTACCGACGATGCCTCGATCCAGGACATCAATGCCGAATGGCGCGGCAAGGACAAGCCGACCAATGTCCTCTCCTTCCCGGCCTTTCCGGTTGAGCGCGGCAAGATGCCCGGGCCGATGCTCGGCGACATCATCATCGCCCGGGAGACGGTGGAGCGGGAAGCCCAGGAACTCGACAAGAGCTTCGACGACCACCTGACCCATCTTCTGGTGCACGGTTTCTTGCATCTTCTCGGCTACGACCATATGAATAATGCCGAAGCCGAAATTATGGAGGGGCTGGAGACTCGCATTTTGGCGCAGCTCGGCCTATCTGATCCCTACGAGGGTCAAGACCTTAAAATGGAACCATGAGCGACTTTACGACGAAGCCGGCGACAGACGCCAAGGACTCCGAATCATCATCTTCTTCGGATGAGGTAGGCAGTAGTAGTCGGCCATCCGGCCGATCCCAATCCTTCTGGTCGCGCGCCGCCCGCATTCTCCGCCCGCAGCAGGGCTCGCGACTGCGCGAGGATCTTGCCGACGCGCTGATGACCGATGCGGCCGGCGACGACGCTTTTTCGCCCGACGAACGGGCGATGCTGCACAATATCCTGCGCTTTCGCGAGGTGCGCGTCGCCGACGTGATGGTGCCGCGCGCCGATATCGAGGCGGTGGACCAAAATATCACCATCGGCGAACTGATGATCCTTTTCGAGGAATCCGGCCGCTCGCGCATGCCTGTTTATGCCGATACGCTCGACGACCCGCGCGGCATGGTGCATATCCGCGACCTGCTCTCCTATGTCGCCAAGCAGGCGCGCAACAAGCGCCGCGGCCCGGCAAAGCCGGCCGCTGCAGCGCCGGCGATCGACGTCGCGCCGGAGAACATCCAGAAGCCGCCGCGCTCGACCAAGCCGAATTTCGATCTTGCCCGGGTCGACCTGCAGAAGACGCTGGCCGAGGCCGGCATCATCCGCAAGATCCTGTTCGTGCCGCCGTCGATGCTGGCCTCCGACCTGCTGCGCCGGATGCAGGTGAACCGTACGCAAATGGCGCTCGTCATCGACGAGTATGGCGGCACCGACGGGCTCGCCTCCCATGAGGACATCGTCGAAATGGTGGTCGGCGACATCGACGACGAACATGACGACGAAGAGGTGATGTTTAAGCGCGTTGCCGAAGACGTTTTCGTCGCCGACGCCCGTGTCGAACTGGAAGAGATCGCCGAAGCGATCGGACCGGATTTCGACATCAGCGAACAGGTCGACGAAGTCGACACGCTGGGCGGGCTGATCTTCTCCGCGCTCGGCCGCATCCCCGTTCGCGGCGAAGTGGTCCAGGCTCTGCCGAACTTCGAATTCCATATTCTCGACGCCGATCCGCGCCGCATCAAGCGGCTGCGCATCACCCGCAAGCGCCACGCGATCCGCCGCCGCGCCAAAGAGGCTGGCGACATCACGCCGGGATCCGAGACCGGCGACGACCGGCCGGCCGAATCGACCACCAACTAGGCATCGGTACGAGAGTCGGAATCGCCTTTCGGGCCGACGCGGAAACAGGACAAAGAGCCGCTTTTTTGAAAGACTGCGAATGGGTTGATTCGCGGTTTGATGGGAGTGCGCATGGAGCGGCTTGCGGACAGGGTTATCCTCGTCTGGGGGTTAAAACGGTCGTTGCTGGCCGTCGCCGCTGGAGCATTCGCCGCTCTGGCGCTGCCGCCTTTCGGTTTTTTCGCGGCGATGTTTCTCTCCTTCACGCTGCTCGTCTGGCTGCTCGACGGGGCGGCGGCTTCTCCTGAAAGCGGCCTGATCGGCAGGCTATGGCCGGCCTTTGCCGTCGGCTGGCTGTTCGGCTTCGGCTATTTCGTCGCCGGCCTTTGGTGGATCGGCCATGCCTTGCTGGTCGATTCGGAGGAATTTGCCTGGGCACTGCCCCTGGCAGTCCTGGGACTGCCGGCCGGCCTTGCGGTCTTCTACGGGCTGGCGACTGCACTTGCCCGGATCGTCTGGTCCGACGGCATGGGACGGATCGCCGCGCTGGCGGCCGGCTTCGGCCTGATGGAATGGCTTCGAAGCATGATCCTCACCGGCTTTCCCTGGAATGCCATCGGCTACGGCCTGATGCCCGTTCCGCTGATGATGCAGTCGGCGCATGTGATCGGTGCGATGGGGGTGACTGCACTTGCCGTCTTCGTCTTTTCCGCCCCGGCGCTGATCGGAACGCGACAGGGCGCGAAGTCGGGAATTGCGCTCGCCGCCCTGCTGTTTGCCGCCCACCTCGGTTACGGCGCCTATGCCGTCCATCTGGCGCCGCGGCCGCAGCCCTTGCCCGAGGACAAGCGTCCGGTGGTGCGGCTGGTGCAGCCGGCCATCGACCAGGCGGCGAAGATGGACAACGACGCCGACCGCAATGCGATCTTCGAGACCCATCTGAAGCTTTCCGCCGAAGCGCCCAGGAATGGCGGCCGCAAACCCAACATTATCGTCTGGCCGGAAACCTCGATCCCCTTCATCCTCACCGACAACCAGGATGCGCTGACGCGGATCGCCGATACGCTCGACGACGACCAGGTTCTGATCGCCGGCGCGGTGCGCGCCGAGGAGATCGGGCCTGGCACACCGGTGCGCTACTACAATTCCATCTATGTGATCGACGGCCGCGGCCAGATCATCGCCGCCTCCGACAAGGTGCATCTCGTGCCTTTCGGCGAATATCTGCCCTTCGAGGACATCCTCACCGAACTCGGCATCCAGAACGTCGTCGAGATACCGGGCGGCTTTTCGGCCGCCGCAAGCCGGCACCTGCTGGCGTTGCCCGGCGGTCTCAATCTCTACCCGCTGATCTGCTACGAGATCATCTTTCCGGGCGAAATGACCGGCGACATCGTGGATGCCAACGCGCTCCTCAACCTCACCAACGATGCCTGGTTCGGCATCACGCCCGGGCCCTACCAGCATTTCCAGCAGGCGCGTGTTCGAGCAATCGAGACAGGCCTGCCGCTGATTCGCGACGCCAACAACGGCATTTCGGCAATCGTGAACGCGCATGGGGAAATCATCGCGGGCCTCGATCTTGGTGAGACTGGCTTCATTGATGCAACTGTTGATGGGCTCGGCAATGGGTTCGGAACCACATACCCCCGTGAGACATACTTCTGGTTGACCGAAGCACTGTTGATGTTGATTGCGCTAATTTCACGCGGAAGTTTTATTTTAGGGTTGAATTGACCAAAAACCCCTAAAATTGCATAGTGGTGTCAATCGGCGTTCTTAACGTATGTTTGTCGGCGGGTTCCCGCCGCTTACAACGTGGCGTTTTGGGATGGATCAGGGGCATGCCGGTTGGAAACAGAAATTCGTAGCTAGGGCACGACCATGATTGAAAATAAGAAGAAGCCGAATCCGATCGACATCCATGTTGGCAGCCGCATTCGCCTTCGCCGAACGATGTTGGGCATGAGCCAGGAAAAGCTTGGCGAAAGCCTCGGCATCACCTTCCAGCAGATCCAGAAATATGAAAAGGGCACCAACCGTGTCGGCGCAAGCCGTCTGCAGAACATCTCGAGCATCCTCAATGTTCCGGTCTCCTTCTTCTTCGAAGATGCGCCCGGCGAACATGCCGGCGCCGTTGGCGGCATGGCCGAAGCCTCCAGCTCGAATTACGTCGTAGACTTCCTCTCCTCCTCGGAGGGCCTGCAGCTCAACCGCGCCTTCGTCAAGATTTCCGATCCCAAGGTTCGCCGGAAGGTCGTGGAACTGGTCAAGGCGCTCGCTGCCGAAGCTGACGCTGACTGATCCAGCTCTCATTGCAAAATGGAAAGGCGGTCGAAAGGCCGCTTTTTTTATGTTTTTGGGGCAAAATTTGTCACTTCGCCGCGGATATAAAGATATATTTATGTCCTTGTGCGCTTGTCATCGGCGCTCGAACTGAGTACCTACTAGCTGGCTTTTATTCTTTGAGGGGAATCCCGGAATGCGCGCGAATTATCTCTTTACCAGCGAATCTGTTGCCGAAGGTCATCCGGACAAAGTGTGTGACCGCATCTCCGACGAGATCGTCGACCTGGTCTACCGCGAAGCGGCCAAGACCGGCGTCAATCCGTGGGGCGTGCGCATTGCCTGCGAAACGCTGGCAACAACCAATCGCGTCGTTATTGCCGGCGAGGTCCGCCTGCCACCGAGCCTGATGAAGAAGGACAAGGACGGCAAGGACGTCATCAATCCCTCGAAGTTCAAGGCCGCCGCCCGCCGCGCCATCAAGGATATCGGCTACGAGCAGGACGGCTTCCACTGGAAGAAGGCAAAGATCGACGTGCTGCTGCACTCTCAGTCGGCCGACATCGCCCAGGGCGTCGACAGCGCCGCCGACCAGCAGGGCGACGAGGGCGCCGGCGACCAGGGCATCATGTTCGGTTACGCCTGCAAGGAAACGCCGGACCTGATGCCGGCCCCGATCTATTATTCCCACAGGATTCTGCAGCTGCTAGCAGCCGCCCGCAAGAAGGGTGACGGCGAAGTCGCCAAGCTCGGCCCCGACGCCAAGAGCCAGGTGACCGTGCGTTACGTCGACGGCAAGCCGTCGGAAGTGACCTCGATCGTGCTTTCGACCCAGCATCTCGACGAGAGCTGGGATTCCAAGAAGGTTCGCGCGGTCGTCGAACCCTATATCCGCGAAGCACTCGGCGAACTGAAGATCGCCGAGGATTGCAAGTGGTACATCAACCCGACCGGCAAGTTCGTCATCGGCGGACCGGACGGCGATGCAGGCCTCACCGGCCGCAAGATCATCGTTGACACCTATGGCGGTGCGGCTCCGCATGGCGGCGGCGCATTCTCCGGCAAGGACACGACCAAGGTCGACCGTTCGGCTGCCTATGCCGCCCGCTACCTCGCCAAGAACGTCGTCGCCGCCGGCCTTGCCGACCGCTGCACGATCCAACTCTCCTACGCCATCGGCGTCGCGCAGCCGCTGTCGATCTATGTCGACCTGCACGGCACCGGCAAGGGTGTGTCGGAAGACCAGGTCGAAGCGGCGATCCGTCAGAATATGGACCTCTCGCCATCGGGCATCCGCCGTCACCTCGACCTCAACAAGCCAATCTACGCCAAGACCTCGGCCTACGGCCATTTCGGCCGCAAGGCCGGCCGTGACGGCTCGTTCTCCTGGGAGCGCACCGACCTCGTCAAGGCGCTCAAGGAAGCCGTCAAGACCAAGGCTGCTGCATGACGGATATGGAGCGCCGGGGACGGGCGACCGAAGCCTTTTTCGGTCGCCGCAAGGGAAAGGCCCTGCGCGAACAGCAGGCGGAAACGCTGAACAGCCTGCTCCCGGCATTCCTCATCGATCTCTCGGCGGCTCCCCCGGAGCCGCTGACATCCCTCTTCCCGACCCCGGTCACGACATTGCGGCTGGAAATCGGTTTCGGCGGCGGCGAACATCTGATTCATCGGGCGCTCGAAAGACCTTCGACCGGTTTCATCGGCGTCGAACCCTTCGTCAATTCGATGCAGAAGCTTTTGTCGCGCATCGGCGAAACCGGTGCCTCCAATATCCGCGTCTATAATGACGATGCAACGCAACTGCTCGACTGGCTGCCGGATGGCACGCTCGACAAGATTGATCTGCTCTATCCCGACCCATGGCCGAAGCGGAAGCACTGGAAGCGCCGCTTCGTCTCGAAGACCAATCTCGACCGCTTTCATCGCGTGCTGAAGCCCGGCGGCCTTTTCTGCTTCGCCTCCGACATCGACACCTATGTGAACTGGACGCTGATCAAATGCCGCGACCATGGCGGCTTCGACTGGATGGCGGAAAACGCGGCGGATTGGCTGACCCCCTATGAGGGCTGGCCGAGCACGCGCTACGAGACGAAAGCGCGCCGCGAGGGCCGTTCCTCGGCCTATCTGACATTCAGGAAGATCTGACTTCAGCGAACACTGCGCTGGAAGCAATTGAAGGCCATGTAGTGCCGTGCGGCACCAACGACGATTAGTTCCGAAGCAGTATGGCTTTCAAATGCATGATGGCATTTGGTTTTTCATAGGCACTGATGGCGTTTGACGGTCAGTGCAGACTGACCGTCTTCAATTCGTCTTCGGCCGCCTTGAAGAAGGTGCTGGAGCGGTTGTCCGTCAGAAGGATGGGCGTGCCGTCGGCGCCGAAGAGTGCCCAGAGATCGACGTTCGGATCGATATCCGGTGCCTCTGGGAAGCACTTGGCGACCTCTTCAGTGCGCATCTTTCTGATATAGGCGACCTCGCCGTTGCCGATGTGGGCAAGCTCGGATTTGGTCAAGCGAGACGTGGCTTCTTTCATCAACATTCCTGTTCCTCCGGGAGAAGGGACCAACGGTTCGACAAACCGTTGTGCTACTGTGAAACCGAAATGTTAATTTTCTTGACCATGCGGGCGGGTTCGGGACGAATTAGATCGACGGAGAGCAGACCGTTCTTGAGGCCGGCGCCAAGCACCTGCATGCCGTCGGCCAGCACGAAGGTGCGCTGAAACTGGCGGGCGGCGATGCCGCGATAGAGATAGTCCCGCTCGCCCTGCTCCAGCTGGCGGCCGCGGATCACAAGCTGGTTCTCCTCGGTGGAGACATCAAGCTCCTCCTCGCTGAAACCGGCAACCGCAAGGGTGATGCGCAGACGTTCGGGGGCGCCGCTGTCGGCGGCGATGCGTTCGATATTGTAAGGCGGGTATCCGTCGCTCGCCTTGGAAATGCGCTCCAGCGTCTTTTCCATGGCGTCGAAGCCCAGAAGCAACGGGCTGGCGAAAGGCGTAATGCGGCTCATCTCTTTTCAAGTCCTTGATGCAAGCGACCATCCCGGACCTCAAGCGCAGCATCCGGATGCCGCTAATATGGGGGCATGATTACGGCGCTGCAAGGCGCGCACGACCCTCCCCAATTTAAACATCTGTCAATTTTCGAATGGCCGCGGCCGCCTCCTTGCTTGACAAAGGACCTGCTGCCTCGCATCAAAACATGCCCGCGCGTAATGTGCCGATTTGCGACGGGAAATGAAGAGATGGTGTCTGCCGGGACAACCGGCATGGCGGAAACGGGACGAGTGGAATGGCAAGCGCGAGAAAGATCATCATCGACACGGATCCCGGCCAGGATGACGCGGCCGCCATCATGCTGGCTTTCGGCAGCCGCGATGAGCTCGAGGTGCTGGGGATCACGACGGTCGCTGGCAACGTGCCGCTGTCATTCACCAGCCGCAACGCGCGCATCGTCTGCGAGCTCTGCAGCCGCACGGATGTAAAGGTTTTCGCCGGAGCCGATAGGCCGATCGCCCGCAAGCTGGTGACGGCAGAGCATGTGCATGGCAAGACCGGGCTCGACGGCCCTGATCTGCCCGAACCGACGATGGCGCTGCAGCCCGGCCACTCCGTCGATTTCATCATCGAGACGCTGCGCCGCGAGCCGGAGGGCACAGTGACGCTCTGCACGCTCGGGCCGCTCACCAATATCGGCATGGCCTTCCAGAGGGCGCCCGACATCGTTGCCCGCGTTCGCGAGCTGGTGATGATGGGCGGTGGCTTTTTCGAGGGCGGCAACATCACACCGGCCGCCGAATTCAACATTTATGTCGACCCCGAAGCCGCCGACATCGTTTTCCGCTCCGGCGTCCCGATCGTGATGATGCCGCTCGACGTGACGCACCAGCTGCTGACCCGCAAGGACCGGGTCAAGCGCATGGCCGAGATCGGCACGGCGCCGGCAAAGGCCATGGTCGAAATGCTGGAATTCTTCGAACGCTTCGATATCGAGAAATACGGTTCCGACGGCGGGCCGCTGCACGACCCGACGGTTGTCGCCTATCTGCTGAAACCAGAGCTTTTCCAGGGCCGGGACTGCAATGTCGAAATCGAGGTCCAGTCCGAACTCACCGTCGGGATGACCGTCGTCGACTGGTGGCATGTGACCGACCGCAAGCGCAATGCCAAGGTCATGCGCCATGTCGATGCGGACGGCTTCTTCGATCTGCTGATCGAACGCTTCGCCCGCATCTGATTTTTATCTCCTTCTCCGAGCCGGAGAGGGAAACCGAGCTCAGGCGTCCTTCTCGTCGAAGACGGAATTGATCTCGGCCTCGACCGGCTTCGGGCCACCCTTGGCGACGCCGACCATGGCCGGGCGCAGGACGCGTTCGCCGATGGTGAAGCCGGCCTGCACGACCTGGACGACGGTATTGTTCGGCACTTCGGAGTTCGGCACTTCGAACATCGCCTGATGGAAATTCGGATCGAATTTCTGGCCAACCGGCTCCAGCTTGCGAACGCCGTGGCGCTCCAGCGCCGCGAGCATCGCGCGCTCGGTCATCTCCACACCTTCGATCAGCGTGGTGAGGCCGGCATCGGCCGTGGCCTTGGTCTCCGGAGAGATGGCGTCCAGCGCCCGGCGCAAATTGTCCGAGACGGCGAGCATGTCCCGGGCGAAACCGGCGACGGAATAGGATTTTGCATCCTTGACCTCGCGCTCGGTGCGGCGGCGCAGATTATCCATCTCGGCGGCAAGGCGCAGATAGCGGTCACGCAGCTCGGCATTCTCGGCCTTCAGGAGGTCGAGCGGATCCGGCTGGTTTGCCTCCTCCTGCCCGGCAGTGGCTGTTTCGACGTTGACGGCAGCGTCGGCTGCGGCGTTGGCCGCAGTTGCGTCAGGTCCGTTTTTCGTCGTTTCATCGGTCATGACGGTCTCCGGTTGGTGTTTTCAGATGCGCCCGATATCGAGGTTTGACCGGAAAAAATCAAGTCTGCGTGACGAAGAAGCGAAAATTCCGCAGCTTCGCCAGTGATGACATCAAAGCGGATTGCGCGACAGGCGGGAGACGAGCTGGGCGGTATAATCCACCATCGGCACGATACGGGAATAATTGAGCCGCGTCGGGCCGATGACACCGACAGCGCCGACAATCCGGTCGTCCTCGTCGCGATAAGGCGCGACGATGAGCGACGAGCCGGACAGCGAGAAGAGCTTGTTTTCCGAACCGATGAAGATCCGAACGCCCGAACCACTTTCGGCCAGGTTAAGAAGCTCGATCAGGCTATCCTTCTTTTCGAGATCATCGAACAGCATGCGCAGCCGGTCGAGATCCTCGGCGCCGGCGAGGCCTTCCAGCAGATTGGCGCGGCCACGGATGATCAGCTGGGCGGGCTTTCCCTCGTCCGGGCTGCCGGCCCAGACGGCGATGCCGCGCTCGACAAGATCGCGCGAGAGCGCATCGAGTTCGTGACGGACATCATCCTTCAGACGGCTTAATTGTTTGCGCAGCTCCGGCAGCGTCTGGCCGGACATGTGGGCGTTGAGGAAATTCGCCGCCTCCGTCAATTGCGACGAGGTGATGCCTGCCGGCAGTTCGATGATGCGGTTTTCCACCTGATCGTGATCGCCGACGAGTACGGCGAGCGCCTTTGTCGGCTCAAGCCGGATGAACTCGACATGTTTCAACACCGGATCGCTTTTCGAGGTGATGACGAGGCCGGCCCCGCGCGAGATGCCGGAAAGCATGCGACTCGCCTCGTTCATCATCGATTCTACCGGATTGCCGCCGCTTTCGGCCCGCACCTGGCGATCGATGCTGGCACGCTCCTCGGCGGAGAGATCGCCGATCTGCATGAAGGCATCGACGAAGAAGCGCAGCCCGATCTGGGTCGGCAGCCGGCCGGCGCTGACATGCGGGGAATAGATGAGACCGAGCTCTTCGAGATCGCTCATGACGTTGCGCACCGAGGCCGGCGACAGCGACATCGGCAGCAGGCGCGACAGATTGCGCGAGCCGAGCGGCTCGCCGCTTTCAAGATACCCTTCGACGATGCGGCGGAAAATTTCCCTGGAGCGTTCGTCCAGTGCAGCAACGGCATCCGAAACCGACGTCGACCTGATGCCCATGAACCTTTTCAAACCCACGCTGATGATGCTCCCGAAAATATAGTCAAACTCGCACCCGTGGCAAAAGGGAATTTGCAAATGGGCGCCGCCAATCGTAGAAGCGGTCAACAACTCCAGGAGATGAGAATGCGGCCTTCAGGCAGAAAAACCGACCAGATGCGCAAGGTCTCGTTCGAGCGCAATTTTTCCAAGCATGCGGAAGGCTCGTGCCTGGTGAAATTCGGCGATACGCACGTGCTTTGCACCGCGAGCCTCGAGGAAAAGACGCCGCCATGGCTGCGCAACACCGGCAAGGGCTGGGTCACGGCCGAATACGGCATGCTGCCGCGGGCAACCGGCGAGCGCATGAAGCGCGAGGCCGCCGCCGGCAAGCAGGGCGGCCGCACGCAGGAAATCCAACGGCTGATCGGCCGGTCGCTGCGCGCCGTCGTCGATCTGCAGGCGCTCGGCGAAAAGCAGATCACGCTCGATTGCGACGTCATCCAGGCCGACGGCGGCACACGGACGGCCTCGATCACCGGCGGCTGGATCGCGCTCTACGACTGCCTGAAATGGATGGAAAGCCGCAACATGATCAAGGTCGACCGGGTCCTGAAGGACCACGTCGCCGCCATCTCCTGCGGCGTTTTCGCCAGCCAACCGGTCATCGACCTCGATTATCTCGAGGATTCCTCGGCCGAGACCGACGCAAATTTCGTCATGACCGGCGCCGGCGGCATCGTCGAAATCCAGGGCACGGCCGAAGGCACGCCGTTCAGCGAAGAGGAATTCAGTTCGCTGATGCGGCTTGCCAAGAACGGCATCGGCGAACTCGTCGCCCTGCAGAAAGAGGCGATTGCGGGATGAACCCCATGCTGGAAGGCATGTTGGAAACGGCGCTCTATGCGCGCGATCTCGATCAGGCCGAGACGTTCTACGAAGACGTTCTCGGGCTTGAAAAGATCACCCGCGCCGGCAATCGGCATGTCTTCTTCCGCTGTGGGCCTGGCGTTCTCCTGATCTTCAACCCCGAGGAAACGATAAAGCCACCGGCACCCGACGCACTGCAGGTGCCGCCGCACGGCATGACCGGGCAAGGCCATGCCTGTTTCCGGGTGTCCGGTCGCAATATCGATGCGATGGCCGAACAGCTGATGGCGGCTGACGTCGCGATCGAATCCGAGGTGCACTGGCCAAACGGCGGCCGCTCGATCTATTTCCGCGACCCTGCCGGCAACAGCCTGGAATGCGCGGAGGCAAAAATCTGGGGCATCGAACAGGATATCTGAATGCGCAAGCTCGAAACCAAAACCATCGTCGTCGCCAGCCACAATGCCGGCAAGATCCGCGAGATCCAGGAACTGATCGGACCGCTCGGCTTCACCGCCAAGTCTGCGGCCGAACTGAATTTCGTCGAACCTGACGAGACCGGCACGAGCTTCGAGGAGAATGCGACGATCAAGGCGGTCGCTTCAGCCAATGCCGCGGGCATGCCGGCGCTTTCGGATGATTCCGGCCTGGTGGTCGACGCGCTCGGCGGCGATCCCGGCGTCTACACCGCCAACTGGGCGGAGACGGCAGACGGCACGCGCGACTTCGACATGGCGATGGCCAAGGTGGAAAAGGCGCTGCAGGATGCGGGCGCCACGACGCCGGAACAGCGCGGGGCGCGTTTCGTCAGCGTACTTTGCCTGGCTTGGCCGGACGGGCACACGGAGCTTTTCCGCGGCGAGGTCGAAGGCAACGTCGTCTGGCCGCCGCGGGGCACCCAGGGCTTCGGCTATGATCCGGTTTTCCAGCCCGAGGGTTACGACGTTACCTTCGGCGAAATGAGCGGCGAGGAGAAACACGGCTGGAACGTCGGCAAGCCACAGGCGCTGTCGCACCGGGCCCGTGCCTTCAAACTTTTCGTCGAAACCTGCCTGGAGGCATAAGGTCTGTTCGTGGGCAATTTCGATACGCCAAGCCTCTCGCGCGACGCCGCGCTGCTGCCCGATACCGGCGAGCCCGGCTTCGGCGTCTATGTGCATTGGCCCTTCTGCGCGGCGAAGTGTCCCTATTGCGACTTCAACAGCCATGTACGCCATCAGCCGGTGGACCAGGAGCGCTTTGCATCAGCCTTTTTGAAGGAGATGGCGGCAGTCCGGGCAATGAGCGGTCCGAAGACGGTGACGAGCATCTTTCTCGGCGGCGGCACACCGTCGCTGATGAAGCCGGAGACGGTCAATGCCATTCTTGACGGCATCGCACGGCACTGGCATGTGCCCGCCGGCATCGAAATCACCATGGAGGCCAATCCGTCGAGCGTCGAGGCCGAGCGGTTTCGCGGCTACCGGGCGGCCGGCGTCAACCGCGTCTCGCTCGGCGTGCAGGCGTTGAACGACCGGGATCTGAAATTCCTCGGCCGGCTGCATGACGTCGCCGACGCGCTGAAGGCGATCCGGCTGGCGCGCGAGATCTTCCCGCGCATGTCCTTCGACCTCATCTATGCCCGGCCGGACCAGACGGTCGAGGAATGGGAGAAGGAACTGAAGGAAGCGATCTCCTATGCAGTCGACCATCTGTCGCTCTATCAGCTGACCATCGAGGAAGGCACACCCTTCTTTGGCCTGCACAAATCGGGCAAGCTGATCGTGCCGGACGGCGAGCAATCGGCCCTGCTCTACGAGGCGACGCAGGAGATCACGGCGCGTGAAGGCATGCCCGCCTACGAGGTCTCCAATCATGCCCGGCCGGGCGCCGAAAGCCGCCATAACCTGACCTACTGGCGTTACGGCGACTATGCCGGCATCGGTCCGGGCGCGCACGGCCGGCTGACGCGTGGGCATGAGAAGCTTGCGACGGCGACCGAGCGCAAGCCGGAAGCCTGGCTCGAGATGGTCGAGCGCGACGGCCACGGCATTCTCGACCAGGAGCGGCTCGGTTTCGAGGAACAGTCGGACGAGTTGCTGCTGATGGGACTGCGGCTCCGGGAAGGCGTCGATCTCGCCCGCTGGCAGCAGCTTTCGGGCCGTGAGCTCGACCCGAAACGAGAGGAATTCCTGCTCGAACATAAATTCGTCGAGCGGATCGGCAATTCGCGCCTGCGCTGCACTCCATCGGGCATGCTGATCCTCGATTCCGTCGTCGCTGATCTCGCCTGCTGACATCCAACGAGGTTGATCCGGGCGCGGCAGCGACATCGCCGTCCGCGCCGGAAAACAAGTCTCAGCCGTGGCTGGTCGCGCCCGCCTTGAACAGGCTGCCGGTCGGCGTCTTCAGGAACATCTCGAGCGGAATGTGTTCCTGGTGCAGGAAGCCGGTCGCCGGCAGCAGGCCGTCGCGGACCATTTCTATGACGGCGACGACGGAGGCCGACGTCGTCCAGGCGATCGCCGTGCGGCGGGCGCCGGCAATTTCGATCGGGTAATAGGCGCGCACGAATTCCTTGCGGCGCAGGTTGCCGTTCTCCGTGCCTTCCGCGGCGACATGGACATAGACGACATCGTCTTCAACAGGCGGCTTGGCATTGGTCAGGATTTCGCCGGCGAGCCTGCGCTTGTCGCGCATCAAGAGCTCATGGAAGAAGAAGTTCATCAGCTCCATGTGCCCGGGATAACGCATGGTCTTGTAGTCGAGATTGTCGACCTTATCGAGCATGGTGTCGCACATGGTGCCGAGGCCGCCCGATGTCGTGAAGGCTTCGAGCTTGACGCCGCCGACATAGATGGTCTCGTGCCACTCCATCGGCGAGACGAGCTTGCGCACGCCGCCTTCGATGACCTCACAGTCGTTCAGATATTCGTTGACGACGCCTTCCGGCGACCAGTTGAAGGCATAGCCGAGGAGACCCGTCGGATGCTGCGGCAGGGCGCCGACGCGCATGCGGATCGATCGGCAGCGATCGAAGCCATCGGCGAGGCTTGCCCCGACGACGCCGACGAAACCGGGCGCCAGGCCGCATTGCGGCGCCATCAGTCCGCGGGCGGTCTTCGACAGCTCGATGATGAAATTGGTGGTCGGGACGTCTTCGGTCAGATCGAAGTAATGGACGCCGGCAAAATGGGCGGCACGGGCCAGCTCAATGTTCAGATGATAGGGCAGGCAGGACAGCACCGCCTCGACATTCGAGAGCAGTTCGCCGATCAGCTGCGGATCGGATACGTCGCCTGCGCGGCATCTGAAGGGCACCTCGCCCGGGGGCAGCTGCGCATCGACACCGATAACCTCGAAGCCGCCTTCATGCAAAAGCGTTGCCGCCAGCCGCCCGACCTTGCCCAGGCCGAGAACGGCGATCTTTTCGAAACTCATTCATTCCCTCCCATGCGCCCTTTCGGCGCTCGTTCTCGAATGCGGGAGGTATAGAATAAAAAACCTATAAAGGAAAACGGCTGGAATCGCTTCCAGCCGTCAAATTTCCCGACAGGTCCGCCGGTTATTCGTTGATCAGCCGCTTCAGCAGCTCGATTTCGTGCGAAAGCTTGGTGTCACCGGATATCAGCTCCTCGATCTTGCGCACGGCGTGCAGCACGGTCGTGTGATCGCGCCCGCCGAAGCGGCGGCCGATTTCCGGAAAGGAGCGCGGCGTCAGCGTCTTCGACAGATACATGGCAATCTGGCGCGGCTTGACGATGACGCGGGTGCGGCGATTGGAGACCAGTTCCTGGCGCGAGACGTTGTAGTGCCTGGCGACGATGCGCTGAATATCCTCGATCCGCACGCGGCGCGGTTCGCCCGAACCGACGAGATGGGCGAGCAATTCGTCGACGCGCTCGATCGACAGGTTCGGTTCGAAGGAGCGGCGGAAGATCAGTTGGTTGAAGGCGCCTTCGAGTTCGCGGCCGCTGGCCGTGATGTTGCGGGCGACGTGCTGAAGCAGATCTGCCGGAATTTCGAGCGACGGATCCTCGAGACGGGCCGCGGCCAGACGCCGCTTGAGGATTTCGAGGCGCATTTCGTAATCTGGCGCGTCGAGTTCGATGGCAACGCCGCCCTGCAGGCGTGAGCGGACGCGCGGATCGAGAGACTCCAGCTCCCATGGCGCGCGGTCGGCGGCGACGACGACCTGCTTGGCGCTGTCGAGCAGCATATTCAGGAGGTGGCAGAATTCATGCTGGATCATCTTGCCCTGCAGGAACTGCATGTCGTCGATGATCAGGAGATCGATGTTGCGCAAAGAATCCTTCAGCGTCAGCGCGTCGTTGTCGCGGATCGCCGTGGCGAAGCGCCACATGAAATATTCGGCCGTCAGATATACGACGCGCAGGGCTCGCGGGTTCTGCACCGCCGCATTGGCGATCGCCTGCAGCAGATGGGTCTTGCCGAGCCCGACCGTCGAATGGACGAAGAGCGGATTGAAACGTACGGCGCCGGAGCCAACTTCCGCGATCGTCTTGGCAGCCGCAAGCGCGACGCGGTTCGAGCTGCCTTCCACGAAGGTATCGAAGGTGAAACGGCTGTCGAGCGGCGAACCGAACAGCGGCGTACCGAGGCTTGCGGGCCTTGCGGCGGCAACGGCCGAAACCGCCTGCTGGACGGCCTGACCGGCCGGCTGGGCGCTTGGCGGACGGCGCATCTGCGCGGGAGCAGCCGGCTCGGGCTGGACCACCTCGTCGACGGCCTTCATGCCGCTGCGGGTTGCCGTGCGCACCAGGATTTCGATCTTCAGGATTTCCGGGTCTTCGGCCTGAAACAGACCGGTAATGAGATCGAGATAACGATTGTTGATCCACGACTTCAGGAAGGTCGTGGGAACCGAAAGGCGAACAACGCTCTTTGATACCGAATGCAGCTTCAGCCTGGCGAACCAGCTGGCATAGACGTCAGGACCGACCTGGGCCTTCAAGCGCGCGCTGACACGCTCAAACAAAATGCTCTGCTTCATTTCCGCCTTTGCTTCCCCCACTTCCTGGCGAATGGAGCCGAACGCCTGCGGTGCCGCATCCCCGTTGTCGAGCCCGCCCGCCATCATCGTATTTATCTGCATAATGCCGCCTTTCAATTCCACCGGGCGGCCTCCGCTAAAACAGCCGCCCGATCATTCCCCGCTTTGACGGGCTGGCGGCATCCTCATGAAGCCACCCGCCTGCCGGTTCACTCAAACACGGCACAGAAGCCCGTTGCAGGTACCGCGTTCATGCGGCGCCTTCATCGGCTTTCCATGCCAAGCTGTCGGTCAATCCTCGTTTTCGGCCGACCAGCCCGAACGCAATATTACTATCCCCTATCCGGCAGCCTCACGCTAAACGTGTGATTGCCATAGGCACAAAACGTCCCTGCCCCGTAACAGCCACGTTACGGCCCAAATCCGTCAAGTGCTTGAAAAAACGGAAGCGCAAGGCTCCGTAACAGATGGCACAAATTCATCGCCCTGCCGACGTGGCAGTTAAGACCGAACTCTACAGGTGATGTCCGCGCCCTCTGTTGGACGCCATTTAGGCAGGATCAAATGGCAAGATCAACGATGAATTTTACGCAAAATTAAGATGCGGCCATTGACTCCAGCGACCCTTTTCGGGCGTCACACCAGCGTCAAAAAAGAATCGCAGTTGAATCAACGAGATTCCCCGTTCGGGCTATTTTGACACGCAAAGAAAGAAAAAAAATAAAAATCTGCTTGACTCGCCCCTGATCCGCAAAGGTTCGGCCAGAGTCGCGCAGTGAGAAAGCATCCTTGCGCAAGTCATTGTTTTTGAACACTTTTTCCTGTCATGGCACTGACACGAAACAGTCGTGAGATTCACCATGCAGAGGCCGTTCGGCAGAATCGAAAAAGCCCGGTAAAATTACCGGGCTAATCATAACGAGGAGGTCGTTAATGGATTATTACGCGGTCGTGGAGACCGACAGAGCCTTCACACGAGCGGCCAGGCGAGAGACCTTGCGCGACGCTGTGTTGGAGTGCAGCACGCCCTTGCTGGCGGCGCGGGCGAGTTCCGGCTGAGCGGCCAGGAAAGCTGCCTTCGCCTTGTCGGCGTCACCGGATGCGATGGCCTCTTCGACCTGGCGAACGAAAGTACGAACGCGCGAGCGACGAGCCTTATTGACGTCGGTACGGCGGGCGATCTTGCGGGTCGCTTTTTTCGCCGAAGTTGTATTGGCCATGGATGCCTCTCTCAAGAATTCGAACAAACTCCGCCATTACCGCGGGCCCTGCGGCCACCAAATCCAGCAATGCGGGAGCAATCGCGGAAAACCAGAGCGGCTTTCCGAACCGTGGGCGGGCATATAACCCTAAAGCCGGCCCACGTCAACGCGGATTTTCAAGCTTTCCGGCGGCAAGCGCCGAAAAGCATTCAACGGTGCTTGAAGGCAGGTTTGCGCTTCTCGATGAAGGCGGTCATGCCTTCCTTCTGATCGTCCGTGGCAAAGAGACTATGAAACAGGCGGCGTTCGAACCGCAACCCTTCCTCCAGCGTCGTCTCGAAGGCGCGGTTGACCGCCTCCTTGGCCATCATGACCGAGGGCTGCGACAGCGCGGCGATCTTTTCGGCGGCGGCCAAAGCCTCATCGATGAGACGCTCGGGCGCCACCACACGCGAAACGAGTCCCGACCGTTCCGCCTCGGCCGCATCCATCATGCGGCCGGTCAGGATCAGATCCATGGCCTTCGCCTTGCCGACGGCGCGTGTCAGCCGCTGAGAGCCGCCCATGCCGGGAATGACGCCAAGGGTGATCTCCGGCTGGCCGAACTTCGCGGTCTCCGAAGCGATGATGAAATCGCACATCATGGCGAGCTCGCAGCCACCACCGAGGGCAAAACCGCTGACGGCAGCGATCACCGGCTTGCGCGCCTTGGCGACATCATCCCAGCCGCTGATGAAATCACTCTTATAGATATCGGCGAACTGAAGCGACTGCATCTCCTTGATGTCGGCGCCGGCGGCAAAGGCGCGTTCGGAACCGGTGAGCACGATCGCGCCGACGGCATCGTCTTCATGGAAAGCGGCATAGGCCTGCTTCAGCTCCCTCAGCACGGTAGAATTCAGCGCGTTCAGCGCCTGCGGGCGGTTCAGCGTGACGAGGCCGACAGTGCCTCGGGTTTCGACGATCAAGGTCTCGTAAGCCATGCTGTTCTCCCGGTTTCTCACTGTTACTTCTGACAGGCGGCGCAATAGAAGGTGGAGCGGCCCGCCTGCGCGACACGGGCGACCGTACCGCCGCAGCCGGGCGTGCCGCAAGCCTCACCTTCGCGATCATAGACGGAGAAGGAATGCTGGAAATAGCCGAGCGATCCGTCGGCCTGGATATGGTCTCGCAGCGACGATCCGCCGGCGGCGATCGCATCGGCGATGACGTCGCGGATCGAGGCGACCAGCAGGTCGAGCTGCTGCTTCGGCCGGCCGCCCGGCGTCACCAGCGTGCCGGCAGCACGCAGCGGCGACAAATGCGCGCGCCACAGCGCCTCGCATACATATATATTGCCGAGACCGGCAATGTTCTTCTGGTCGAGCAGCGCGCTCTTCAGCGGCTGTGCCTTGTCGCGAAGACGTTCGGCCAGATAAGTGGCGCCGAGTTCGTTTCCCGTCGGCTCCGGGCCGAGATCGCGGAAGAAGGGATGGGCGGCGAGATCGGCGCGTCCGACCATATCCATGAAGCCGAAACGACGCGGGTCGTTGTAGATGACGCGGCGCGCACCGTCCGGACCCTGCAGATGAAAGACGACGTGATCGTGTTTCTCATCCTTCGAGCGGGCGTGGTGGAATTCGCCCGCCATTGCGGAGGCGGAGCCCTTCTCGATGCGAAAGGAACCGGACATGCCGAGATGGGAAATCAGCGTGTTGCCGTCGTCGAGATCGACCAGCAGATATTTGGCGCGCCGACCAAGGCCGATGATGGTGCGGCCGGAAACCCTGTCCGCCAAGGCATCGGGAAAGGGGAAGCGCAAATCCTTACGCCGCAGTTCCAGCCTGGCAATGAGAGCTCCTTCCATCGCCGGCGCCAGGCCGCGTTTGACGGTTTCGACTTCTGGCAATTCCGGCATCTTAACCCATCTCTATTGAACGTGTTTCAACCGAGGACGATGTGCGCTATAGCGCCAGTGTGCCGCGGAGAGCGCGGTCCAGTGATAACGTCGCGCGCGGTCTTTCGCTACGGTCGCCGCGCCGATCTTCAAGGAACGGAGCAGCCTGATGTCAGAAAGCCGCACTTCCGCCGATGGCGGCATGGAGACCTCCTACGGCTTCCGCGAGGTGCCGGGCGGCGAGAAGCAGGGCCTGGTCAACCAGGTGTTCCACAAGGTCGCCAAGCGCTACGACATCATGAACGACGTTATGTCGGCCGGCATGCACCGGGTCTGGAAAGATGCGATGATCTCGGCGCTCAACCCGCGTAAGGAGGCGGGCTACAAGGTGCTCGACGTGGCCGGCGGCACCGGCGACATCGCCTTTCGCATCATCGAGGCCTCGGGCCGGCAGGCACACGCGACGGTGCTCGATATCAACGGCTCGATGCTCGGCGTCGGCGCCGAACGGGCGGCAAAGAAGAAGCTTTCCGACAATCTCACCTTCATCGAGGCGAATGCCGAGGAACTGCCGTTCGAGGCCGCCAGCTTCGACGCCTATACGATCGCCTTCGGCATCCGCAATGTGCCGAGGATCGACAAGGCGCTGTCTGAGGCCCATCGCGTGTTGAAGCGCGGCGGACGGCTGCTGGTCCTGGAATTTTCCGAAGTCGACATGCCGCTTCTCGACAAGATCTACGACGCCTGGTCGTTCAACGCCATTCCCCAATTCGGCAAGGTGATCACGGGCGATGCCGAACCCTACCAGTATCTGGTGGAATCGATCCGCAAATTCCCGAACCAGGAGAACTTCGCGGCGATGATCCGCCAGGCCGGCTTTTCGCGCGTCACCTACACCAATTATACCGGCGGCATCGCTGCGCTGCATTCCGGCTGGAAGCTCTGAGGGAATGATGCAGTCTCCACGTTTTCCCTCATTCCCTTCCTCGGGTTTTGCCCGAGGGATGTCACAGGAATCCAGCGCAGCCCGGTCCCGGGCTGCAAAAGATTCTTTTATATTTCCTGACTCATTCACCGCGCAGACGCGCGGTGGCCGGATTCCTGTGACGAGCACAGGAATGAGGGAGGAGAGATTGGCCGCGCCTTCACAAGCAGGCCAGCCTGCATGAGCACTTTCGGAGCCTATTTCCGCCTCTGGCGCGTCGGCTGGGTGCTCGTGCGTGAGGGCGTCGTGTCGGCCCTGCCGTCCGAAGGCCTGCCGCCTTCGGTCGCGCTTGCCAAATCCTTCGTCACGATATTCGAGCGCGGCAGGGCGCGGTATCAGAAGCGCAGCGATCGGCTGGCACAGGCGGTGGAGCGGCTCGGCCCCTCCTATGTCAAGATCGGTCAGTTCCTGGCGACGCGGCCCGACGTCGTCGGCGTCGAATTCGCCAACGACCTGTCGCAGTTGCAGGACCGGATGGCCTTCTTCCCCTCGGCGGCCGCAAAGGCGAGTATCGAAGGATCGCTCGGGCGGCCGGTCGACGAACTCTATGCGAGCTTCGGCGAGCCGATCGCCGCCGCCTCGATCGCGCAGGTGCATCCGGCCGAAGTCGAAACGGCAGAAGGCCGAAGGAAGGTCGCCGTCAAGGTCGTCCGGCCGGGCGTGCGCCAGCGTTTTGTCCATGACATCGAGGCAATGTATCTGGTCGCCCACATGCAGGAGCGGTTCATGCCGTCCAGCCGGCGGCTGCGGCCGGTCGAGGTGACGAAGACGCTGGAACAGACGACGAAGGTGGAGATGGACCTTCGCCTAGAGGCGGCAGCGCTTTCGGAGATTGCCGAAAACACCGGCAGCGACCCCGGCTTTCGCGTGCCGAAGGTCGACTGGGAGCGCACGGGGCGCGACGTCATCACCATGGAATGGATCGACGGCACGAGAATGTCCGATGTCGAGGGCTTGCGCGCGGCCGGCCACGACCTCAACCTGCTCGCCGATACGCTGATCCAGTCCTTCCTGCGCCACACGCTGCGCGACGGTTTCTTCCATGCCGACATGCATCCCGGCAATCTCTTCGTCGATGCCGGCGGTTTGATCGTCGCCGTCGACATGGGCATTGTCGGGCGGCTCGGCAAGAAGGAGCGACGGTTCCTGGCCGAGATCCTCTATGGCTTCATCACCCGCGATTACATCCGCGTCGCAGAGGTGCATTTCGAGGCCGGCTACGTGCCCGGCCACCACAATGTCGAAAGCTTCGCCCAGGCGATCCGGGCGATCGGCGAGCCGATCCACGGGCAGCCAGCCGAAACGATCTCGATGGGCAAGCTCCTGACGCTGCTGTTCGAAGTGACCGAACTCTTCGACATGGCGACACGGCCGGAACTGGTGATGCTGCAGAAGACCATGGTCGTGGTCGAAGGCGTGTCGCGCATGCTCAACCCGCGCTTCAATATGTGGAAGGCCTCCGAGCCTGTCGTCGGCGAGTGGATCCGCACCAATCTCGGCCCGAAGCGGATCGTCACCGATCTCAAGGACGGGCTGAAGGCGGCGGTCAAGCTCGCCGAAGCCGCGCCGGAAATCGCGGCGAAAACTGAGAAATTCCACCATCAGCTGCTGCATATGAGCGAGCACGGCCTGCGTTTCGACGATCAGACGGCCGAGGCGATCGGCAAGGCCGAGGCGCGGCACAACCGCTCGGGCAGGATCGCGCTCTGGGTGATTGCATTGACGCTCCTCTATATTGCCTGGATGCTGAGCTGACCGTTCCGATAACATGCTGTGTTCGGCATTTAGGATATCCCATGTGACGGAGGGCTGGCTTAGTCTCGCAGTTTAGGAGATACGGCACATGCAGCACGAACGCCTTGGCATCGAACTTTCCGGACGACCGCTCGGTTTTGCCGAGATGGTGACGATTGGTGCCGGCAAGGCGAGGATTTCGGCTTCACCGACCGGCATGGCCCGCATCGCGATTGCCCGCGAGATCGTCGAGGACGCGATTGCTTCAGGCACGCCCGTTTACGGATCGACGACCGGCGTCGGCGCCATGAAGGACGTGGAGTGGTCGGCCGACGAACTCGACACCTTCAATCTCGGCCTGGTGCGCGCCCATCACTTCGGCACCGGCACGCCCTTTTCCTGCAATGTGGTCCGCAACGCCATGGCCATCCGCGTCAACACGGCGCTGACCGGCCAGGTCGGCTGCACGCCGGAGCTGATCGAGGCCTATATCAGAATGCTCGAGGCCGATCTCATCCCAGTCGTGCGCCGCACCGGCTCGATCGGCTGCGCCGATATCGGCCTGATGGGACAGATCGGCGCGGTGTTGACCGGCGTCGGCGAAGCAGTTTACCGCGGCAGCCGGATGCAGGCGGCCGACGCTTTCCGGGCAGCGGGGCTGGAACCGGTGCGGATGGCGCCGCGCGACAGCCTCGCTTCGCTGAGCGTCAATGCGGTGAGCTTTGCGGCGGCAGCGGAGACGACGCGCAATGCCGCGGCCTCGATCCGCATCCTGCTCGCCACCGGGATGATGGCGGCCGGCGCGCTCGGCGCCTCCCGCGATCCCTGGAAGGCAGTGCGCCATGTCGGCACAGCGCGCGAGGCGCTGATCGGCGCCTGGCTCTGCAACGCCTCGGACGAATGGGACTGGCCGGTTGCAACGCATGTGCAGGATCCGCTCAGCCTGCGCATGATCGCCCAGGTGTTCGGCGCCGTCATCGAAAATCTGCTTTCGACCGGTCACAAGATCCTTGCCGCCACCGGACGCTCGGACGACAATCCTGTCGTCGTCGAGGGCCGGGTGATGACATCAGGCGGTTCGCTTCCGCTCGATGTGACGATCCTGCTCGAATCGGCCGCACTCTGCATGGCGCATGCGGCGCGCAACGCCTTCAACCGCTGCGTCATTCTCGGCAACGGCCAGCGGCGCGACCTGCCGGTCAACCTCGTGCCGCCGGGACGGATCGCCACCGGCTTCGGGCCGATCATCAAGCTTGCCGGCGAAATCTTCTCGCGTGTCCTGTCGATGTCCGGTCCCGTTTCGGCGCAGTCGCTGGTCGTTGCGGCCGGCCTGGAGGACGAGGCCGCCTTCCTGCCGCTGGTCATCGAGCGCTTCGAGCGGCAGATGCAGGCGCTGAAGCGCCTCGCCGCTCTCGAGGCGCTCTTGTCTGCCCAGGCGATCGACATTCTCGGCGATGAACCGAAGGGTGTGGCCGGCATGCTCTATGAGGTCGTGCGCAAACATGCGGCTTTTTACACCGTCGACCGGCCGCTTTCAGCTGAGGTGGAGGCGATCGAGGAAGAGCTCGGATCGGACGATTTTCTCGCGAAGCTGACCGAGCAGGTTCCGATCGCCTCCTTCGACGATTTCTTCGCTCTCGGTTCGCCGGAGCCCATCGAAGGGCGCCTGGCCAGCCGAGCAGGATGATTGTGGGCCGAGGCCCAAAATCTCAATCCTGCTCTACATTAACCGGTGCGTGATCCATCCGAAAGGCGTTCAAGCCTTGGCATCACGCTCCAGCCGGCAACGGTTCCGACGTCAGTCTAGGAGGAAGCGGCATGGACTTCGATCTCGTTCTGCAGGGCACGGTGGTGCTGCCGGACCGCATCGTCGAAGCGGGTTATGTCGCCGTGTACGCCGGCAAGATCGCCGAAGTCGGCCTCGGCGTGCCGCCCGCGGCGCGCGAACGGCATCTGCTCGGAAGAGCGCTGATCCTGCCCGGCGCCATCGATGCGCAGGTGCATTCGCTGTCCCAGAAGGATCAGGAGGATTTCGTCTGGTCGACGCGGTCGGCAGCGGCCGGCGGCGTGACCACGATCGTCGACATGCCTTATGACGAGGGCAATCTCGTCTGCTCGGCGGCGGCGGTCAAGCGAAAGATCGACCATGCCGCCCCGCAGGCGCGTGTCGATTTCGCGCTTTACGGCACCATCGATCCGCAAGAAGGCCCGGCGCGAATCCCGGAGATGGTCGAGGCCGGCGTCGCCGCCTTCAAGTTTTCGACCTTCGGTACCGATCCCAGACGATTTCCGCGCATTCCGCCTGCCCTGCTCGAGGCCTGCTTCGCGGCAATCGCGCCGACTGGGCTGACGGCAGGCGTGCATAATGAGGATGACGAGGCCGTGCGCAGCTATATGGAGCAGGTGAAGGCAAGCGGCATCACCGACTGGCGGGCGCACGGCCTGTCTCGGCCGGCGATTACCGAGCTCCTGGCGATGCACACGATCTTCGAGACCGGGGCAGATACCGGCTGCCCCGCACATGTGGTGCACTGCTCGCTCGGGCGCGGCTATGACATCGCGCGCGCCTACCGCCGCGACGGTTTTGCCGCGACTGTCGAGTGCTGCATCCATTACCTGACGCTGGACGAGGAAAACGACGTGAGGCGCCTCGGCGGCAAGGCGAAGATCAATCCGCCGGTTCGGCCGCGCGCCGAAGTGGAGCGGCTCTGGCGGAAAGTGGCCGAGGGCGACGTCTGGCTGGTCTCGACCGATCACGTCAGCTGGTCGGAGAACCGCAAGACCAATCCCGACATGCTCGCCAATGCATCCGGTGTTCCCGGCCTCGAGGTTATGGTGCCGCTATTCGTCAAAGGCGCTCTCGAGCGCGGCATTCCCCTGACCTGGGCGGCGCGGCTGATGGCGGAGAATCCGGCGAAACATTTCCGGCTCGACCACATCAAGGGGGCGCTGACACCAGGCAAGGACGCCGACATCACCGTGCTGGAGCCGCGCGAAAGCACCTATGATGCGGCTGCGAGCGGCAACAACGTCGTCGACTGGAGCCCGTATAATGGCATTCGCCTGCCCTGGACCGTCTCCGCCACCTATCTGCGCGGCGAAAGGATCGCCGAGGGCGGCAAGGTGCTGGCCGCGCCCGGCACCGGCCGATTCGTCCGGCCGCCGTCGCGCCAGGTCATTTCGGGAGCAGCCGCATGAGCCGCAATCTTCCCGTGAATGCCGGCCGGATCGCTGAAGATATTGAGGCGCTTGCCGATATTACCGAGCCGGCGCGCGCCTGGACACGGCGGGCTTTCACGCCGGTCTTTCTGGAAGGCCGGGCCTATATCGAGGCGCGGATGAAGGCGGCAGGGCTGGAAACGCGGATCGATGCCGCCGGCAATCTGATCGGCCGGCGCACCGGCAGGAAACCCTGGCTCGGCACGATCATGCTTGGCTCGCATTCCGACACGGTGCCGGACGGCGGCCGCTTCGACGGCATTGCCGGCGTGGTCTCGGCGCTTGAGGTGGCGCGGGCGCTTCGTGACCACGGCATGGAACTGGACCACGATCTCGAGATCATCGATTTTCTTGCCGAGGAGGTCAGCATCTTCGGTGTCTCCTGCATCGGCAGCCGCGGCATGACCGGGCAATTGCCGGAAGCCTGGCTGTCGCGGGCAAGCGGCGGCCTCGATCTTGCCGGCGGCATCGCCCAGGTGGGCGGCGAGCCTGGCGTGCTGGGACGGCAGAAGCGGCCCGATTTGGCAGGCTTCCTGGAGCTCCATATCGAGCAGGGGCCGGTGCTCGAAGCCGAAAGGGAGGATATCGGCATCGTCACCGCAATATCGGGCATCACCCGTATCGAGATCACCATCGAGGGGCGGGCCGACCACGCCGGCACGACGCCGATGGACAGGCGGGCGGATGCGCTGGTCGCGGCTTCGGAGCTGGTGCTCGACATCCGCAACGCCGCCGCCGAGCTTGCCAGAACGCCGGGGCATTTCGCGGCGACAGTTGGCGAGTTCAGGATCGAGCCGAATGCGGCCAATGTCGTGCCCTCCAAGGTCGTGCTGCTGATCGACGGGCGCGCGGAAATCCGCGCAGATATGGAGGCCTTCTGCCGCTGGCTCGACGGCCATGTCGAAAAGCTGGCGACCGCTTACGGCGTGACGATCGAGGCGCCGAATCGGGTTTCCGACAATCTGCCGACGCCCAGCGATGCCGCGCTGCTTTCGACGCTGGAGGCCGCCTGCGAACGCGTCGGCGCAAAATACCGGCGCATGGCCTCCGGCGCAGGGCACGATACCGCCTGGATCGCCAAGGTGGCACCGGCGGCAATGATCTTCGTGCCCTGCCGGGGAGGTCGCAGCCACTGCCCCGACGAATGGGCCGACAATGACGATATCGCGCTCGGCGCAGCCGTGCTTTTCCAAGCGGTGCGCGAGATGGACAAGGATTCGAAGCGGGAGAAGGCCGATGGGACGCATACTGGTTGAGAAGGATGTCGAAGCCGCCGTCAAAGGCGGCTCCGTCTATGCCGCCGGCGGCGGCGGCTGGGCCGATCACGGGCGGATGCTTGGGCTTGCGGCCGTCACCATCGGCAAACCGGAGTTGGTATCGGTCGACGAATTGAAGGATGACGACTGGATCGCCACTGCGGCCGCGATCGGCGCGCCGGCCTCCACGACGCCCTGGGAAATGCAGGGCGTCGATTATGTGAAGGCGGTGCAATTGCTGCAGGAGGCGCTCGGCGAAAGGCTCTCCGGGCTGATCATCGGCCAGAACGGCAAATCCTCGACGCTGAACGGCTGGCTGCCGTCGGCGATCCTCGGCACCAAGGTGGTCGATGCCGTCGGCGATATCCGCGCCCACCCGACCGGCGACATGGGCTCGATCGGCATGGCCGCCTCACCCGAGCCGATGATCCAGACCGCCGTCGGCGGCAACAGGGCCGAAAACCGTTACATCGAGCTGGTGGTGAAGGGCGCGACGGCAAAGATCTCGCCGGTGTTGCGCGCCGCCGCCGATCAGTCCGGCGGTTTCATCGCCAGCTGCCGCAATCCGCTCCGGGCCTCCTATATCAGGGCGCATGCGGCCCTCGGCGGCATCTCGATGGCGCTTGCGCTCGGAGAAGCGATCATTGCGGCGGAGAAGCGGGGCGGGCCAGCGGTCATCGATGCGATCTGCAGGACGACGGGCGGGCATGTCCTCGCCGAAGGCGTCATCAGCCGGAAGGACGTCGTCTATACCAAGGAAGCCTTCGATATCGGCACCATCGCCGTCGGCTCGGGTGATAAATCGGTGACGCTGCATGTGATGAACGAATACATGGCCGTGGACGATGCGGGCGGCGGGCGGCTTGCGACCTTCCCCGCCGTGATCACTACGCTGTCGTCTGAGGGCGAGCCGCTGAGCGTCGGGCAGTTGCAGGCGGGCATGCATGTCTTCATCCTGCATGTGCCGATGGATATCATTCCGCTGTCGGCTAGCGTGCTCGATCCGACAGTTTATCCCGTCGTCGAAAAGGCTATGGGCATCGAGATCGCGCGTTATGCACTGGCGGCGAAGGCCTGAGCCATGGCACGCGATCCCGGCCTTGAAGAACTGCTGCGTGAGGAACTCGGCGATCGCCCTGGCCTCAGCGAAAAATCCATGTTCGGCGGCCGCGCCTTCCTGCTGAACGGCAATCTTCTCTGCGGCGCGCGCAGTGACGGCATGTTGATCCGTCTCGGCAAGGGCAATGATGATTGGGCGCTGGCTCTGCCCGGCGTAATCCGGATGCTGATGGGCGAGCGGGTCATGCACGGCTGGCTGCGCGCCTCCGCCGAGGCTTACGGCGACGATGCCCTGAGACGGCGTCTGCTCGATGCGGCGCTTGCCTATGTGGAATCGCTGCCGGGCAAGTGACCAATTAGCTTCCCCTTCTCCCCAGCGGGGAGAAGGAAAAAGCAGAGAACCAAGCGAGGAACCCGTGATGCCGAAGGCCAATCCACGCCATCCGAAATTTCCAATTCCCGGCGGACCGGAGTTGCGTGCCAAGGGCTGGCGACAGGAGGCGCTGCTGCGGCTCCTCGAAAACGTGCTCGCCGTCGGCGAGGATCCCGACAATCTGATCGTCTATGCCGCGCTCGGCAAGGCAGCGCGCAACTGGCCGGCGCACAAGGGCATCGTCAAGGCGCTGACGGAGATGGATGAGGACCAGACGCTGCTCATCCAGTCAGGCAAGCCGATCGGGGTCGTAAAGACCCATGCAAAGGCGCCGCTCGTCATCATGGCGAACTGCAACATCGTCGGGCAATGGGCAAAGGCCGAAGTGTTCTACGAGCTGCAGCGCAAAGGGCTGATCTGCTGGGGCGGGCTGACGGCCGGCGCCTGGCAATATATCGGCAGTCAGGGCGTCATCCAGGGCACTTACGAGATTTTCATGCGCATCGCCGAACGCCGCTTCGGCGGCGATCTCCATGGCCGATTCGTGCTGACGGCCGGCCTCGGCGGCATGGGCGGGGCGCAGCCGCTCGCCGGCCGCATGGCAGGCGCGGCGATCCTCTGCGTCGACATCGATCCGGAGCGGGCGCGAAAACGCCAGCAGATCGGCTATCTCCAGAAAATCGCTCCCGATCTCGATACCGCGCTTGAAATGATCGATGCGGCGGCGAAGGAGAAGCGGGCGCTGTCCGTCGGCCTCGTCGGCAATGCGGCGGAGGTTTATCCCGAGATCGCTCGGCGCGGCATCGTGCCCGATATCGTCACCGATCAGACCTCGGCGCATGACCTCGTCTATGGCTACGTACCGAAGGGCATGAGCCTTGATCAGGTCAGAGGCCTGCGCGACGACGGCCAGGGGCAATTGATGGCGGCAAGCCGCGCCTCGATCGTTGATCATGTCACCGCGATGCTGGAGTTCCAGAAGAAGGGCTCCGAAGTCTTCGACAATGGCAACCTCATCCGCACGCAGGCGAAAGAGGGCGGTGTCGCCAACGCCTTCGATATTCCGATCTTCACCGAGGCCTATCTCAGGCCGCTCTTTGCCCGGGCGATCGGGCCGTTCCGCTGGATGGCGCTGTCGGGCGAGGAGAGCGATATCGCCCGGATTGACGACCTGCTCATCGAGATGTTTCCCGACAACAAGATCATCACCAATTGGATCCGGCTGGCGCGCGAGCACGTGCCCTTCGAGGGGCTGCCGGCACGCATCGCCTGGCTCGGACATGGGGAACGTACGGCGCTTGCTCTTCGCGTCAATGCGCTGGTGGCGAGCGGTGTGCTGAAAGGTCCCGTCGCCTTCTCCCGCGACCATCTCGATGCCGGCGCCATGGCGCATCCGAATATCATGACCGAGCGGATGAAGGACGGGTCCGACGCGATCGCCGACTGGCCGCTGATCGATGCGATGATGCTCTGCTCCTCGATGGCCGATCTCGTCGTCGTCCATTCCGGCGGCGGCGGCTATGCCGGCTACATGACGAGCTGCGGCGTCACCGTGATCGCCGATGGCACCGATGCCGCCGAAGAACGGCTCGACCACGCGCTCACCAACGACACGGCGCTCGGCGTGATGCGCTATGCCGATGCCGGATATGACGAGGCGCTTGATGAGGTGGCGAGGAAGGACGTGCCCTATCTCAGACTAGATTGATTCAAGGGCGGGCCTTACCTGAAGCATGACGGCGATATCGGCGACGGTCAGCACGAGATGGCCGAGACGGTCGATGCTGATCATGCCTTTCTCCTTGCGAAGTGGTGCGCGACACAGGCCGACATAAAGGCGAGCGCCAGCATGGCAAGGGTGAAGATGACGACGGCTGCCCAGCCTTCGACCGCGAAGAACCAGCCGCCGGCCGAGCCGATGAGGCTGGAGCCGACATAATAGGCCAGCATGTAGATCGATGAAGCGTGCCCCTTGTTGCCGAGGGCAAGCTTGCCGACAAGGCCGCTGGCGATGGAATGGCTCATGAAGAAGCCGGTCGTCAGCACGATGATACCGAGGATGATCGACGGCAGCGACGCGAAGAGCGTCAATGCGCTGCCGGCGGCCGTCAGCGCGAGGCCGAAGAGAAGCACCGGAAAGTGGCCGATCCGGTCTCCCAGCAGGCCGCCGATCGAGGCGGCGCCGATGCCGAAGAGATAGACGGTGAAGATCAAGCCGAGTTCGGTCTGATTGAGGCCGTAAGGCGGCGCCATGAGGCGGAAACCAGCGTAATTGTAGATCGTCACGAAGGAGCCCATCGCCAGGAAGGCGATGGCGAAGAGGAAGGGCAGCGCCGGATTTCTGAGATGGCCAAGCCAGGCTCTGGCGTGAAAACGCGGATCGAAACCCGGCCGACGGACGAAATTCTTTGACGGCGGCAGGAGGGCGATAAAGCCGATCGCCGCGGCAAGTCCGATGGCGCCGATCAAGAAGAGCGCCGGGCGCCAGCCAAGATATTCGGCGAAGATGCCTGTCAGCACGCGGCCGGACATGCCGCCGAAGGCCGTGCCGCCGACATAAAGGCCCATGGTGGCGCCGAGGCCGCGGGGATCGATCTCCTCGGCAAGATAGGCCATGGCGACGGCGGGCACGCCGCCGAGAACGAGACCCTGGAGGGCGCGGATGACGAGCAGCAGATGCCAATTCGGGGCGAAAGCCGTAGCAATCGTCAGCAACGCCGCACCGACCAGCGATATCGACATCAGGCTGCGGCGGCCAAGGCCTTCCGAGACGGCGGCGGCGCAGACGATGGCAACCGCCAGGAAACCGGTGGAGAGCGACAGCGACAGCGAGCTTCCGGCCGGGCTGACGGAAAACTCCTGCGATAAGACCGGCAGCAGCGGCTGCACGCAATAGAGCAGCGAGAAGGTGGAAAAACCGGAGAGAAAGAGCGCCAGGCTGGCGCGGCGATAGGCGCCTGTGCCGCGCGTCAGGTAATGCTTTTCTCCTGCGATCACGGTTTTCACGGTTCGCGCTGGCGGCGGCATATCTTCATTCTGGTGGGCGTTCGAATTCATGTGTTAACCCGCTGGATCCCAATAGGGCGGATCCCCGAAGCTCTTCCTCAAGTGATCGGCGATAGCGCGGAGCTTGGCCGAGGGATTTCGGCCCTCGGGATGGGCCAAATAGATGAATTCGGCCTCCGGCCTGTGACCGACATCGATTTCGGCAAGCCGGCCCTCGCGAATGGCCGGGCCGGCGATGAAGGCCGGCAGCAGGGCGATGCCGAGGCCGGCAATCGCGGCATCGCGCAGCATGTCGCCATTGTTGATGCCGAGCGCCAGTTTGGCGCGGACGACGACCGCCCCCTCCGGGGTCTCGAAGCGCCAGTCGGCAACGCCGCGATTGGTATAGAAGACGCCGCGATGGCGGTTCAGATCGGCGAGCGACGATGGCGTTCCCTCGCGGGCGAGATAATCCGGCGAAGCGCAGAGAAGCCGGCGGCTGCGGGTGAGCTTCCAGGCGACCAGTCGGCTGTCGGCGATCGGGCCGTTGCGGATGATGGCGTCGTAGCCGTCCGAGGCCGCATCGACGCGGCGGTCATCGATGTCGAGCGTCAACTCGATGTCGGGATGGTCGGCAAGAAAGGGGTAGAGCGCCGGGCCGAGATGCATGCGGCCGAACGTGACCGGGGCGGCGATGCGGATCGGGCCGGACAGCGTGCCGCGCCGCTCGGCCATGTCGGCGGCGGCCTCGTCAATCTCACGCACGATGCGCGCGGCGCGCTCGAGAAATGCAGATCCGTCCTCCGTCAAGGTGAGCTTGCGGGTCGTTCGGTGCAGCAGGACGCCGCCCAACGACTTCTCCAATTCCGCCAGCCTTTCGCTGACGACGGACTTGGAGAGCCGCAGCCTCCTGGCCGCCTCGCTGACCGAGCCTGCCTCCGCCACGGCGACGAAAGCCGCAATGCCTTCTATCCTGATCATCGTTCGGTATTTCCGAATTCGAGTTCCTTAATCTGGAGACTAACCCGAACGAAATGAACATGCCATCTTCTGGTCAACGAAAGGGACGGCAGGGGCCGCCTCGGATCAACAACAGGAGATGGAACCATGAACCGCTTAAACAACAAGGTCGCGATCGTTACCGGCGCAAGCTCCGGCATCGGCCGCGTCACGGCAAAGCTCTTTGCGGCCGAAGGTGCGAAGGTCGTCGTCGGCGCCCGTCGCGAGCGTGAACTCGACAGCCTGGTCGCGGAGATCGAGGCAGAAGGCGGCAAAGCCATCGCCGTTGCAGGCGACGTCCGCTCGGAAGATTATCATAAGGCGCTGGTCGCGGCTGCCGTCACCAACTACGGCAAGCTCGATATCGCCTTCAACAATGCCGGCATCATCGGCGAAGCTGGGCCGAGCACCGGTATCTCGGAAGCAGGCTTCAGCGAGGCACTGGCCGTCAATCTGACCGCCTCCTTTCTCGCTGCCAAGCATCAGATCGTCGCGATGACGAACAATGGCGGCGGTTCCGTGATCTTCACCTCGACCTTCGTCGGCTACAGCTTCGCCTTTCCCGGCATTGCCGCCTATGCCGCCAGCAAATCCGGCCTGATCGGCCTGACGCAGGCGCTGGCCGCCGAGTTCGGACCGCAGGGCGTGCGCGTCAACGCCATCCTGCCGGGCGCCGTCGATACCGACATGTACCGCGACGTGAACAATACGCCCGACAAGCAGGCCGCCATCACCAATATGCACGCGCTGAAACGCGTCGCGACACCGGATGAAGTCGCCCGCTCGGTACTCTACCTCGCCTCCGACGATGCGAGCTTCGTCACCGGTACGGCCTCGCTGGTCGACGGCGGCATCTCGATCACCCGCAGTTGAGACCGGGCTGCCGCCATCGACCAGGGTCGGGCGCGGAAAGACCCCTCCCCCTTGTGGGGAGGGGTTGGGGAGGGGTCCTCGCCGACGCAACCAGTCGCCCGTCTCGAGCAGATCCGATACCTGTCGTCCGCGCGATTGCATGTTCTCCGCCAAAGGCTTAGGGTCGAGGCCGGTCAGAAAAGCGACGGGTACAAGACCATGGCTCTCAGCGGCAAACGCATCCTCCTCATCATCTCGGGCGGCATCGCCGCCTATAAGAGCCTGGATCTGATCCGCCGGCTGCGGGAGCGCGGCGCGAGCGTGCGTCCGGTCATGACCAAGGGGGCGCAGGAATTCGTCACGCCGCTTGCCGTCGGCGCTCTGGCTGCCGACCACGTCTTTGTCGATCTGTTTTCGCGGCAGGACGAACAGGATGTCGGCCATATCAGGCTGGCGCGCGACTGCGACCTCGTGCTGATTGCCCCCGCCAGCGCCGACCTGATGGCGAAGATGGCGAACGGCCTAGCCGACGATCTCGCCTCGACCGTGCTTCTCGCGACCGACAGGCCGGTGCTGGCCGCACCAGCGATGAACCCCAGAATGTGGGCGCATCCGGCGACACGGCGCAATGCGGCGAGACTCAGGGACGACGGCGTGCGCTTCGTCGGGCCGATGGTCGGCGAGATGGCTGAGAGCCGGGAGGCGGGGCTCGGCCGGATGGCGGAGCCGCTGGCGATCGTCGCGGCGGCCGACACCATGCTCGAGGAGGGGGAAAAGCCGCTGAAAGGACGCAAGGCGATCGTCACCTCGGGACCGACCCATGAGCCGATCGATCCGGTGCGCTATATCGCCAACCGCTCCTCCGGCCGGCAGGGGCACGCGATCGCCGCAGCCCTGGCGAAGCTCGGAGCCGACGTGACGCTGGTCTCCGGGCCGGTGTCGATCGCCGACCCGATCGGCACCAATGTTGTCCATGTCGAGCGGGCCGAGGAGATGCGCGATGCCGTGCTGGCGGCGCTGCCGGCCGATATCGCCGTGATGGTGGCGGCGGTGGCAGACTGGCGGGTGGCCTCGGCCGCCGACCAGAAACTGAAGAAACATCCGGGTGAATCCATTCCGACGCTGGCGCTGACCGAGAACCCAGACATCTTGAAGACCCTCGGACATCACACGATGCGACCGAGGCTGGTGATCGGCTTTGCCGCCGAGACGCAGGACGTGGAAAGCAATGCCAAGGCGAAGCTCGAGCGAAAGGGCGCCGACCTGATCGTCGCCAATGACGTTTCTCCTGCGACCGGCATCATGGGCGGCAGCCGCAACAGCGTCAAACTCATTCGCCACGACGGCGTCGAGCAATGGCCAGACCTGACGAAGGAAGAGGTCGCCGAAAGGCTGGCGGCGCTGATCGCCGAACGCTTCCGCGCATAATCCCTCATCGAAAATCGATCCCGTTTTTCGGAAAGGATTATGCCGAGACAGCCATGCGTTGCGATTTGGCTTTGCTCGGCTTTTCCGGCCGGAATTCCGCGACATCGATACTGTTTTTGCCGACGATGACGGCGCTGCCATCAGGAATCTCCGCCCAGGCGTCGACATCGTCGTTCAACGGTTCGGAGACCAGGCAGTAGCCGGCACCGACGGGCGAGGCATAGAGCGTCGGCGCCTTGCGATCCGTGGCATAGCGGATCGCATAGAGCGACTTGCCGTCGGAGAAGGCGGCGGTAAAGCGCAGCAGGATCGAGCCGATGGTGTTTTCGGCCAGATCCTCGACGAAACCAATCATGTCAGCCATAGCGGCGATCGGCGCCTCGCGCAGGCCGAATTGCAGCGCCAGCAAGAACATCAGCTCGGAATCGGTCGTGCCGCTGCGGGCATTGAACAGCTCGTCGTCAAGCGTCGCCTCCATCGGCCGGCGCAAGCGCTCGAAGCCCGATATCTGGCCGTTGTGCATGAATGACCAAGTATCGTGGGTAAAGGGATGGCAATTGTCCCGGCGCGTGCCGCCGCCGGTGGCGGCGCGGACATGGGCGAGGAAGAGCGGCGAGCGGATCTGCCGCGCCAGGCTCTTGAGATTGCAATCCGACCAGGCCGGCAGGATATCGCGGTAGCGGCCGGGCTCGGGCCTGTCGCCATACCAGGCGATGCCGAAGCCGTCGCCATTGGTCGCCGTCTTGGCGCGGGTGGCGCAATGGGACTGCTCGATCAGCGAATGGGCGGGCGAGGATACCAGCTCCTCAAGGTAGAGAGGGTCTCCGCGATAGGCTGCCCAGCGACACATGGCTCTTTTGCTCCGGAACCCGCGGCATCGGCGGGCATGCTCTAAATTGTCGAACGCCACGGCTAATAACAGCTTAACGCGCGACTGATTTGCAGGCCGATCATGACGGTTTGGTGACCGAGTGGAACTTCAAATTCGGCAAAAGCCTGTGTTCTTTTGTGAACGCGGGTCCGACCCAGGTGGATGTCTCGAGTGCAATTTCTTCTTGCATCTGGCGCGAATCGTCCTACCTTTTCCCTATCAGCAACAGAACGAAAGGAAGGTGATCCAATGTCTAATGAGATTTCGGACCTCGTATCGGGCATGGAAGTGGTGATGAAAGCGAGGCAGCCCTCGCTCTAAGACCCGCCTTCCTGGGGCTGCTTTGACAGTCCAGGCCAGTTCGAGGCCAAACTCATGGAAAGGGTCGCCGAGGCGGCCCTTTTTTGTTGCCTGAGTTTCCGACATTGACGCATGATCGGAATTCTTCTACTCATAAAGTCATCTGATGACTTTATGAGTAGAAGATGCAGGCGCTCAGCAAGACCAATCTCGCCGATGAGGCGATCGAGGCAATCCGCAGCGACATTGTCGGCAAGCGCTGGGCAGTCGGCGACAAGCTGCCGAACGAGGCCTCGTTGTCGGCCATGCTCTCCGTCAGCCGCGGCACGGTGCGCGAGGCAGTGCGGGTTCTTGTCTCCCAGGGTTATCTCGAAACCCGGCAGGGGTCGGGCACCTATGTGCGTTCGACCAGCGACGCCGGCCGGCCGCTGACCATGGCGCGGCGCGCCAGCCTGCGCGATCAATTCGAAGCGCGCTTAGCACTCGATGTCGAGGCGGCACGATTGACAGCAATGCGCAAGACGCCGGAGACGATTGCCGAGCTGCGCCGGCTGCTGAACGAACGCGGCAGTTACGCCGGCGGCGATGAAGCCGCCTTCATCGAACGGGACCTCGCCTTCCACAAGGCGGTCATCGCTGCTTCCGGCAATCGGGCGATGATCGAGATCTACGATTTCTTCTCGGCTTCGATCGCCGACACGATTGCGGCGACGCTCGGCAAGGATATTCCCGAACCCGACATGCAGGCGCATGTCGATATCGTCGATGCGATCGACACCGGCGATCCCGGCCAGGCGGATGCGGCGGTGCGCCGATTCATGGCGCCCGTTCTTGCTGCACTCGATCGGATGATCCTGTCATGAACACGCCTTCCAACAATGCCGCCAACACGCTTGACGTGGCCGACGAATGGCTGATCGATGCCGAGGCAGGCAGCTTTCCCGCCCCGCAGGCAGTGCCGGTACGGGATGGAGCAGACAGTTTGCTGCTCGGCGCCAGCCTCGTGCTGATCGCTTTCAACCTGCGCCCGGTCTTTTCGAGCGCCTCGGCGCTGCTGCCGGAGATCCGCTCCGAACTCGGGCTGAGCGCGCTTGGCGCCAGTCTGCTGACGACGCTTCCGGTCGTCTGCCTCGGCGTCTTCTCGCCGCTTGCGCCTCGTCTTGCCCAGCGCATCGGAACCGAACGCACACTGCTCGGCGTTGTCCTGCTGCTTGCGCTCGGCACAGCCATGCGCGGGCTTTCCTCCGTGCCGCTGCTCTTTATCGGCACGGCCCTTGCCGGTGCCTGCATCGCCGTCGGCAACGTGTTGCTGCCGGGACTGGTGAAGCGGGACTTCCCCACGCGCGCCGCGCTGATGACCGGCTTTTATACGATGGCGCTCTGCGCAGGTGCTGCCAGTGCGGCCGGGCTGACGCTGCCGATCGAACATGCGCTCGGCGGCTCTCTCCAAGGCGCGCTCGCCGCCTGGGCGCTGCCGGCGCTCGCCGTCGGCCTCATCTGGTTGCCGCAGGTCCTTCGCGGCGGTGCCGAAGCAAGGCGAAACGGCTTTCGCGTCGACGGACTCTGGCGGGACCGGCTGGCCTGGCAGGTGACGCTGTTCATGGGGCTGCAATCGGCGCTTGCCTACTGCGTCTTCGGCTGGCTGGTTCCCATCCTGCGCGAACGCGGGCTCGACGGCGTCACGGCCGGGGCGATCGTTTCGCTCTCGGTGATGGTGCAGGCGGCCTCCTGCCTCGTTGTGCCGCATATCGCCGTGCGCGGCCGCGATCAGCGATTGATCAATGCCGGCCTCTGCGGCGTCGCCGTCACCGCTCTGCTCGGGCTGCTCTTTGCGCCGCTTTCGAGCGTCTGGCTGTGGGCGGTGCTGCAGGGCATCGGCCAGGGCGGACTGATCGCGGCCGCCATGACGACGATCGTGCTGCGCTCGCGCGATCCCGATGTGGCCGCCCATCTCTCCGGCATGGCGCAATGCGTCGGCTATCTGCTCGCCGCAATCGGCCCGCTGATCGTCGGCCTCATCCGTGGCTGGACCGGAAGCTTTTCCTGGTGCGCGGTTCTGTTCATCGCGCTCGGGCTGGGGGCCGCGATCAACGGCTGGAGGGCCGGCCGAGCGCTGGAGGTGAATGTGCACGCGGTCGAGAAAGTCTAGCCACACCGGTCCATCACCATCTCTTGATGCCGGTCGTCAGCCGCGGATGCTACGCTATCTCAGCCTGCATCCGCCCGGAGGACAAATCGTGCGCATACGAACCCTGTTTCTGCTCACCGCGTTGATGGCGTCGCTGGGGCCTGCCCTTTCCCCAGCGCAGGAAAGCGGCGGGCGCCAGGCAAATGTCGAGCGCAGTGCGCGCGACGGCGTGCTGAAGCTGCTGCCGGCCGACTCCGTCACGGAGCACGAGTTGACGGTCGACGGCCGGAAGATCGCCTACACCGCGACCGCCGGCACTCTCGATCTCTTCGGTCAGGACGGAGCGCAAACCGGCGCGATCTTCTACACCGCCTATGTCGCCAGCGGTGGCGGGTCGGATCGGCCGCTGACCTTTGCCTTCAACGGCGGGCCGGGCGCAGCCTCCGCCTTTCTGCATCTCGGGCTGGTCGGGCCCAAAGTGCTCGATTTCGGGCCGCAGGCACGTGACGGCGCCCATGCGAAACTCGTCGATAACGAGCAAAGCTGGCTCGATTTTACCGATCTCGTGCTGATCGATCCGATCGGGACCGGCTGGAGCCGGACGGCGAAGGCGGACGACGCCTCCAACTATTACAACGTCAACTCGGATGCCCAGAGCATCGCCAAGGCGATCGCGCTCTATGTCGCGCATAATAATCGTTCCAACTCGCCGAAATATCTGCTCGGCGAAAGCTATGGCGGTTTCCGCGCCGCCAAGGTCGCCTCCGCCCTGCAGGAAAGCCAGGGCATCGTCGTCGCCGGCGCCGTGATGCTCTCGCCGCTGCTCGAAGGGCAGCTGATGTTCAATGCCGACCAGTTCGCGCTCGGCGCGGCGCTCGAGCTACCATCGCTGGCTGCGGCCGAACTCGACCGGCAAAATGGCTTTACCGAGGAGAAGCAGAGGCAAGCGGAGCGTTTCGCGCTCGGCGACTATTTGACGACGCTCGCCGGCCCGCCGCCGACGGGCGCCGATGCCGCAGCCTTCTATGGCAGAATCGCCGGGCTAACCGGCATTCCGCAGGATATCGTCGCCCGCAATCGCGGTTTCCTCGGCAATTCCTTCGTCAAGCACTCGGACGGCGGCGGCCAGGTGGCAAGCCCCTACGATGCTTCCTTCGCGGCGCCCGATCCCTATCCGGAATCCGATTACGACCGCGGCGATGACGCCATCCTCGATGGCTTCACGCGCGCCTATGGCGGCGCCTTCGCCGATTATGCCCGTAACGAGCTCGGCTTCAAAACCGAAATGACCTATTCGCTGCTCGACAGCGACATCAGCCGGCGCTGGGACTGGGGCGGCGGCCGCGGCGGGTCACGCCTCCAGGCGAGCGCCACCGACGACATCCGGCAGCTGCTCGCTTCGAACGCGGCCTTCCATCTGCTGATCGCACATGGCTACAGCGATCTGGTGACGCCGTACAGCGTCAGCCGCTATGTGGTCGACCACCTGCCGCCATCGCTCGCCAGTGTCCGTGTCGGGCTGAAACTCTACCATGGCGGCCATATGTTCTACACAAGTGCCGATGAACGGGCCGCCTTTACGGCGGATGCCAAGACCTTCTATGCCGCCCGCCCGGCCGCACAGCCGGCGGATTGAGGAGTTGCCGATGCATATAACGGGAGGATGTCATTGCGGCGCGATCCGCTATCAGGCGGAGATCGATCCCGAGCGGGTGTCGATCTGCCACTGCACCGATTGCCAGCGACTGACGGGCTCGGCCTACCGCGTCACCGCCCCGGCGCAAAGCTTCACGCTTGTTTCGGGTGAACCGCGCAGCTATGCGAAACATGGCGACAGCGGCGCCCTCAGCCGGCAATTCTTCTGTGCGAATTGCGGATCACCGCTCTACCGCACGGATGGCGAAGGCGGCTCGATCGGCATCCGTGTCGGCAGCATCGACCAGCGGCGGGACCTGACGCCAAGGAAGCAGATATGGTGCCGGTCGGCCCTGCCGTGGGTGGAAAATCTTCAGCCGCTGGCGCGAATTGATGGCGAGGACTAGCGGAAGCAGGACGACCAGGACTGTCGAACGAGACGGTAGACCGGATTCGGTTACACCCGCTTGGTCTGCATGTCGAGTTGCGAGCCCACCACGGTGATGAGCCGCCTGTGGCGAGAGCGCAAGCCAAAGGCCACCCTCTTCGAGCGCCGGTTCACGACTTCTACTGGCCTTCCCAGAACTGAGCAGTGTGAATCCGAGCGTCACGCGATCACAGAGAACCCGTTAATATTGCTCCGCTTTTAGCTCGAACTGGCTAAGTGCATCTAAGATCAATTTATAGTATACAGGAAACGGGGGGAGAATCGCGCATACGTCGCGGCGAGATACCGCAATACCCAACGCATTTCTTCTGAATTTTGCAGCCTCGTATTGCATTTCTTTGGATGTAATCTTCAGAGATTCTATTGCGACGGCCGTAGATTGGGACTTTAGCCGTAACGCGTATAGGGGCTTTGGTCTTAATACCCTCCAACTGTGAATGAGCTGGCCCTCTCGATCGACGGCAATCGCAGTCGATCGAGAGCTCTAGTTCAATACGCAAGAGGGTGGGTCCGGGAATGCAGTTCGGCTTCCGGGCTCTGTGACCCTCTGCGAGCTAGCCGAGGGAGAAGCTCCATGGCACTCGATATTACAACTCAAGATCTCATCATCGACGAAACCACTGGTTTGCAGGACGACGACGTCAACCCGGCGATTGCGCCGCACAACAATGCGACGGTGCAATACCTGCTGGGCCTCGACGCTGCCGGCGGGCTGACCTCGCCGGAGGTCGCCTACCAGAGCAATTTCGTCGTGGCCTCGGCGAGCGCCGGAGAAACCATCAGCGCGGTCGTTCTCACCCAGAACGCCTCGGGCACCCCGTACTCCACCACGGATGGCGTCAACAGCGGCATTCGCACGGTCGACGGCAAATACGTCTGGCTGTTCCAGGATGCGACGCATGCAAACGTCGTGATCGGCGTCATCGGCACCTCCGATCCGCTCGCCGAGCCGGCCGAGACTGGGCCGCTCGCCTTTTCGCTGGCACTCCTCAGCACCAGCGCCACCAATGCCGACCTCTATACCGTCCAGTACGTGCCGTTGCTCCATCCCGATGCGAACAACGCCGACGACCGCATCGATCTGACCAACAAGGTGTTTGCGTCGGTTACGGCAACCTCGGTGGTCAATTTCAGCCAGCTTGACGATGCCCCTTCCGGACATAACAACTGGTATATTCTCGACGCCGACGCAGCCAGCCCGCAGAAGATCCTCGTCACCGCTCACGACAATGGCGTGCAGGCGGAAGTCAACGTCAGCACGCAGGGCCTCGGTGTCGCATCGCAAGACGTGCGTTTCGGCCGCGAGCTCCAGATCGACCTGATCACCGGCGGCACCCAGAGCGCGGGCAAGGATTTCACCGACACGCCAACCGCGCCCGACTACGGCTCTCACATCGAGAACGTCTTCAGCGCCGGCTTCTCGGTCTCGCAGTCGACGCCAACCGGCACCGTCGCCGATATCGAGATCCACGCTTATAACAATGACGACAATGTCGAAGGCGCTGCATTCCCCACAGACGATAACGATACCGAGATCAACATCACCGGCGTGACATTCAAGCTGAACGGCGTCACAAAAACAGCCGCTGAGCTCGGTATCACGGTCAACCTCGCCGGCACCGGACTGATCCTCGAGAATGTCGGAGAGGGCGTGACGGTCGATTTCACGACCGCGGGCGGAGCTGGCGGAACCTTCGACCGATTTACCATCAAGAATATCGACACCGAGAAAGACTTCTTCGATGTGAAGGAGGTGCACTTCAGCGGTGCTGTGGGCAACGCCTACAATGAAGAAGTTGGATCGTTCATCAACTTCGACGACGACGGGCCTAGCATCGCGGCAACCGGCACCCCGCCGCAACTGACAGTGGACGAGACCGTCCTGGCGACCAACGCCAGCGCCGACTTCTCGACCTTCTTCACCTCGAATGCGGGGGCCGATGGCGGCGCCGCCACCGCTATCACTTATGCGCTCGGCATCAGCCAGGCCGGCAGTGCCAGCGGCCTCACCGACACCGCAACCGGCCAGTCCGTGCTGCTCTACCTCGAAGGCGGCAATGTCGTCGGACGCGCCGGATCCGCCGCCGGCGCAATCGTCTTCACCGTCAGCGTCAGCGCTGCCGGCGTCGTCACCCTCGATCAGCAACGGGCAATCGTTCATGCGGACGCCACTAACCCGGATGACAGCCGAACCCTGGCGGCCGCCAACCTCGTCACCCTGACCGCCACCATCACCGACCGTGACGGTGATCAGGCCTCGGCCAGCCGCAATATCGGCCAGAATCTCAACTTCGAGGATGACGGGCCCAGCATCACGGCGAGCGGCACTCCACCGCAGGTGACAGTCGACGAGACCGTCCTGACGACCAACGCCACCGGTGACTTCTCAACCTCATTCACCTCGAATGCGGGCGCCGATGGCGCCGCTGCCACCATCTATGCGCTCGGCATCAGCCAGGCCGGCAGTGCCAGCGGCCTCACCGACACCGCAACCGGCCAGTCCGTGCTGCTCTACCTCGAAGGCGGCAATGTCGTCGGACGCGCCGGATCCGCCGCCGGCGCAATCGTCTTCACCGTCAGCGTCAGCACTGCAGGCGTCGTCACCCTGGACCAGCAAAGAGCAATCGTCCATGCCAATGCCAGCGACCCGGATGACAGCCGAACCCTGGCGAACGCCAACCTCGTCACCCTGACCGCCACCATTACGGACGGTGACGGTGATCAGGCCTCGGCCATCCGCAATATCGGCCAGAACCTCAACTTCGAGGATGACGGGCCGACGATCACAAAGCCGTTCGACGGTAACCCGGCTACCCTGGCTATCGAGCATGAGACCCTGGCCAATGTACTCAACGCATCGGCGAGCGGCGCCTTCGGCTATGATATCGGCGCGGACATTCATCCGGCCGCGTTCTATGCCACAGGCTCCGACTTCGTCGACCAGGACACCCAGACAGCCGGCGTCCAGATCGGGCTGACCGGCACGATCACTGGCGGCGGCGGCGGCAGTCTCCTCAGCTCGAATGTGACGCTCGCCTCGGAGAGCCTGAGCTCCGCGACGTTCAACTTCACCTTCACCTATGACAAGGACCCGGCGGCCGGAAACCAGATCGGAACGGCGGGTGGCACTCTCGTCTTCGACAAGGTGGCCGACACCTACACGATCCAGCTGACGGACCCGCTCGAAGGCTTCAGCTTCGACGTGCTCCACACCAGCGAACTCTTGTCCAAGGAGCCGACGGGCAATACCGGCCACCCGCAGATCGTGGTGGAAAAACTGCAGGCGGATGATCCGAACACAACGGCGGACGAAGACTTCTATGTCCAGTTCACCGGCAACCTGATCGACAAATCCCACCCATTCAGCCTCACGAGCAATGGCGAGGGGTCATCCAGTGATACCGTCTTCACCCCCGGCGGGCACGAGATGGTCAGCAACACCAACGAAACCTGGGTGTCGGCGACGCAGAGCACCAACGGTGTTGCCGGCGACACGATCCAGAAAGACGAACTGCTGACCTTGCGGTTCTTCAACAGCAATGTCGGCATCGCCAACGAGGCCCTCACCCCAACGGCGACCGCCGGCGCGATGGCCATCAAGTTCGACGGCATCGGCAGCAGCGAGGATCTGATGCTGATCCTCAACCTGATCGACAAGAACGGCGCCGACAACATCGCCGGCAACGCGGACGACAATTCGACGATCACCCGGGCCATGTATGTGTCGAACGCCGACATCTACAAGACCGGCCAGGTCCCGGCGCCCTATAATACCGAGTTCACGCTCGACAATAATGACGGCCTCGTGATCGTCGAGCAGAACGACTACAACGCCGCCGGCGAAGACTACGTGCTGCAGGGTGCGCAAATCATGCAGTCGGGCAATGGGATCACCGGCACCGCTGCCGCGATCGACCTCAACAGGGTGACCGGCGCCAGTGGCGGCAGCAATGCGACGTCAAGCCTGGTCGATTTCGACGCCACCGACAACGACGTGCTGAAGATCACCGACATCGGCTTCACCTCGACCGTGACGCAGACGCCGGATGCCAATCTCGACTTCGCCTTCCAGGTGGCGGACGCCGATGGCGATCAGACAGCGATGCAGCACATCCTTGTCGACGTCGCCTGACATCTGCCCAGACGGGGGCAGCCATGGCTGCCCCCTACTGTCTTTGCATGCGCATGGAATCTCGTAGGCCAGAGACATGATGATGAAAACAAAGAAACAGCCCCCTGCCCTGCAGGTGGTGATGAAAGAAGCCAGACGCGCCATCCGGCCGCTTCTCTGGTTCAGCGGGGGCATCAACGTGCTGATGCTGACCGGAGCGCTTTACATGCTCCAGGTCTACCACCGCGTGCTGTCGAGCCACAGCCTGGAGACCCTGGCGATGCTCTCGCTGATGGCGGCCGGCGCACTGGTGGCAATGGCGGGGCTGGAGGTGGTGCGCGGGCGTCTTCTGGCAACCGTCGGGTCATGGATGAACGCACGCCTGGCCCCGGTGCTGCTGACCGCATCGGTGGAATATGCCGCTTCGGCGCCCGGCCAGGCCAACGCCCGTCCGCTGCGTGACCTCGACCAGGTACGGAATTTTTTCACCAGCCCCAGCATCTTCCCGATCCTCGACGCACCTTGGGCGCCCTTGTTTTTCGCCGCCATCTTCTTCATGCACCCCTGGCTGGGCTGGCTGGCGCTATGCGGCGGAGCGGTGCTTTTCGCGTTGGCCCTGCTCAATGAATGGCTGACACGCAAGCCGTTGACCGAGGCCGCCGGCGCGCAGTCGCGGGCCTATCTCCAGGCGGAGGCAGCGATCCGCAATGCGGAAGTCGTCCAGGCGATGGGCATGTTGAAGCCCTTGCTGGAAGGCTGGAAGCTGCAGCAGGACGAAGCTAACAAAGGCCAGGTGGTTGCCGCCAACCGTGGCGGCATCATCTCCGCCATCGCTCGTTGTCACCGGCTGGCCCTGCAAATGGGCATACTGGGACTTGGGGCCTATCTCGTCCTTCGCAACGAAGCGTCCCCCGGCATCATGGTTGCCGCCTCCATCCTGATGGGGCGCGCATTGTCGCCTGTGGAACAGGCGATCGGCACGTGGAAGGCAACAGTCGGAGCGCGGGCCGCTTACCGACGCCTCACCGCCGTCGCAGGCCAGCACCCCGAGGCAAGCCCGGTTCTGGCGCTGCCGCGGCCGATGGGCCGATTCGAGGCGGACAACATCGTGCTTTCCCGGCAGGGCGGCGAACATATTCTGAAAGGGATCAGCTTCCACCTCGAGCCGGGTGAATCCATGGCCCTGATCGGCCAGAGCGCGGCCGGCAAGACGAGCCTGGCGCGAATTTTGGCCGGCGCCTGGCGTCCGTCCGGGGGGCGTGCGCTGCTTGACGGCATGGATGTCGCCCAATGGGCGGCGGAGGACCGTGGTCATCATGTCGGTTACTTGCCCCAGGATATCGAGCTCTTCGCCGGCACCGTCTCCGAAAACATCTGCCGCTTCGCCACCATCAGCCCGGTTGTCTTCGACAAGGTCGTCAAGGCCGCGCAGCTCGCGGGCGTTCACGACCTGATCAAGGGGCTGCCGAAAGGTTACCTCACCGAGATCGGCGAATCCGGCGCGGTCCTGTCGGGCGGACAGCGCCAGCGCATCGGATTGGCCCGGGCTCTCTACGGCGACCCGGCGCTCGTCATCCTGGACGAGCCCAATTCCAACCTCGACCGCGACGGGGAGGAGGCATTGATCTCAGCCCTCGGCACGATCAAGGCGGCGGGCACGACCGTTATCCTGATCGCGCACCGACCGAATATCATGGAGACGGTCGACAAGATACTCGTCCTCAACCGGGGCCAGCAGGATCTCTTCGGTCCACGCGACTATGTCTTCAATGAACTCGCTGCGCGCGTGCGCAAGGTCGCTCAAATGCCGACGATCGTGGCGAAGTAGCAAGGGAACGAAACCGCCATGAAAAAAGACATGAAGGTCGTTCCGTTACCCGTTTCGCCGCCCCCGGAACCGGTCCCGCTGCGTCTCACGGGCCTAACTTTCACCGGCTTTGCGATCATGTTCCTGTTCTTCGGCATGGCCGGAGGCTGGGCGACGCTTGCGCCGCTCGACAGCGCCGCGGTAGCGCCCGGCCTTGTCAAGGTCGCCGGTGACCGCAAGCTCATCCAGCACCTCGAGGGCGGCATCATTGCCGGGTTGACCGCCGCCAACGGCGATATCGTCCGGGCGGGCAAGGTCCTCCTCCAACTCGATGACACGCAGGCCAAGGCGAGGCTTGATCTGGTCCAGAACCGGATCGCAACGCGCGAGGTGCTGGCCGCTCGCCTGAGGGCGGAGCGTGACGGCAAAGCCGAGATCGAGTTCGATCCGGCCCTGCTTGCAAACCCCAGCAAATCGGCAAAGGACGCCGTTGCCGCCCAACGTGACGTGTTTTCGGCCAAGCACCACAATCTGAAGGACGAGCGAGAAATTCTCAGCCAGCGCCGCCGCCAGACCGAGGAAGAGATAACGGGACTGCAGGAACTCATCGTCACCGAGGACAAGCAGATCGAGGTGTTCGAGGGGGAAACCAGAGATCTTGAGAGCCTCGTCAAGCGCGGCCTGGTCACCCGCGAGCGTTGGCTGCTGCTCAGACGGCAACAGCGGGAAGTCGAAGGGGAGCGGGCGACCAATGTCGCAGCCATCGCTCGCGCCAAGAGCGCCATGGCCGAGATCGACATGCAGATCGTCAACCTCAATACGTTGCAGCTGAACGAGGCCGTCGAGGAGTTGAGCAAGGTCGAGGCGGAACTGTTCGACCTCAGGCAGGAGGAGCGGTCCGCCAAGGACGTCCTTGCCCGCACCAGTGTCGTCGCGCCGGTAGACGGCATTATCATGGACCTGAAGGTCCATACGGCCGGGGGCGTGGTGAAACCCGGCGAGACCCTGATGACGATCGTGCCGATGGGACAGCAGCTCGTCATCGAGGCCATGGTCAGACCGGAAGACGTCGAGACGATCGCTCCCGGACAGCCGGCGCGCGTCAGTTTCCCGGCCTTTGCCCGTTACAACCTGCCGCCGCTCGACGGTGTCGTGGAGATCGTATCGGCCGACAGGATGGTGGAGGAGCGCAGCGGCGCGCCTTATTTCGCCGCGACCGTCGTGATCGACCAGAGCGAGCTTGCCAAGCTGGACGGCCGCAAACTCCTGCCCGGCATGTCGAGCGAGACAATGATCCGGACGGGTGCCCGCACCGTGCTTTCTTACCTCGCCGAGCCGATCACACAGAACTTCCGCCGGGCGATGCGGGAAAAATAGCCGCAGCCCGCACGCTTCCCAAAATCCCGATCACGCCGCCTTGGCGGCGTGATATTCCTTGATGGCGACCATCTTGATCGCCGGGTAACGCTCCGCCTCGTAGCGTAGCGAGAAGGCATCCTGGGCGAGGAAGACGGGATCGCCGTCGAGATCGCGGGCGATATCGCCGCGTTTGACGGTGAGGAACTTTTCCAGATCGGCTGGCTGATCGGCCGAGATCCAGCGGCAGACGGAGAAGCGGGACGTTTCGAAGGAGACCGGCAGGCCGTATTCGGCCATCAGCCGCTCCTTCAGGACGTCGAGCTGGAGGGCGCCGACGACGCCGACGATCGCCGGCGAGCCGTCTTCCGGCGAGAACAGCTGGACGACGCCTTCCTCGGCCATCTGCTGCAGCGCTTCCTTGAGCTTCTTCGCCTTCATCGCGTCTTCCAGGCGCACGCGGCGCAAGATCTCCGGCGAGAAGTTCGGCACGCCTTGGAAGACCAGCGATTCCCCTTCGGTCAGCGTATCGCCGATGCGCAGCGTCCCGTGATTGGGGATGCCGACGACATCGCCGGCATAGGCCGTGTCGGCGAGCTGGCGCTGCGAGGCGAAGAAGAATTGCGGCGCCGTCAGGCCGAGCTGCTTGCCGGTGCGGGCGAGCCTCGCCTTCATGCCGCGTTCGAGCTTACCCGAGCAGATGCGGGCAAAGGCGATGCGGTCACGGTGGTTCGGATCCATGTTGGCCTGAATCTTGAAGACGAAGGCTGTCATCTTGTCGTCGGTCGCATGCACGGTCCTGGTGTCGGCGATCTGGTCGCGCGGCGGCGGCGCGAATTCACCGAGCGCGTTGATGAGGTCGCGAACGCCGTAATTGCGCAGCGCCGAGCCGAAGAAGACGGGCGTCATATGGCCTTCGAGGAAAGAATCGCGGTCGAAGGGGCGGCAGGCCTCGATGGCAAGCTCGGTCTCGTCGATAAAGGCCTGGCGCTCATTTTCCGGCAGCCTGTCGGCGACGGCTTGCGGGCCGTTGACCGGCGTCGTCTCGACTTCGGTGTCGGAACCGCGGGCGGTGCTGTTGGCGAGATGATAAGAACCGCAGAAGGTCTTCGAACGGCCGATCGGCCAGGTGATCGGCGCCGTATCCAGCGCCAGCTTCTCTTCGACCTCGTCGAGGATCTCGAAGGGATCGCGGCTCTCGCGGTCCATCTTGTTGATGAAGGTGATGATCGGGATATCGCGCATGCGGCAGACTTCGAAGAGCTTTAGCGTGCGCGGCTCGATACCCTTGGCGGCATCGATGACCATGACGGCGGCGTCGACGGCCGTCAGCGTACGATAGGTGTCGTCGGCGAAATCCTCGTGGCCTGGTGTGTCGAGGATGTTGAAGACATTGTCGTTATATTCGAAGGTCATCACCGAGGTGACGACCGAGATGCCGCGCTCACGCTCGATCTTCATCCAGTCGGAGCGCGTCTGCATGCGGTCCTTCTTCGCCTTGACTTCGCCGGCAAGCTGGATGGCGCCGCCGAACAGCAGCAGCTTCTCGGTGAGCGTCGTCTTACCCGCGTCCGGGTGGGCGATAATAGCGAATGTGCGGCGGCGGGAGACCGCCTCGGCGAGGCTTTCGGCCATGATGTGAATCCTGTGGAATTGCCGCTTAACTAGCGATTAAAGGCCGCGATTGCAATTGACCCCGGCCGCTCACGCGCAAAGTAATGGGCCATGACCATTCATCACGATCTCAGCCCGACGCTGAACCTCATCCGCCTGGCCAATGGCGAGGGCCTCGACCTGCCCGCCTATGAAAGCAAAGGGGCGGCCGGCATGGACCTGCGCGCCGCCGTCGCCGACGGCGAACCGCTAACGCTCTCGCCCGGCAAGCGGACGCTGGTGCCGACCGGCTTCATCTTCGAAATCCCCGAAGGGTTCGAAGGACAGGTGCGGCCGCGCTCCGGCCTTGCCTTCAAGCACGGCATCACCTGCCTGAATTCGCCCGGCACCGTCGACAGCGACTATCGCGGCGAGGTGAAGGTGCTCCTCGCCAATCTCGGCGAGGAAGCCTTCACCATCGAGCGCGGCATGCGCATCGCCCAGATGGTGATCGCGCCGGTGACAAGGGCGCGGATTTTGGAGATCACCGAAGCGAGCGAGACCATACGAGGCGCAGGCGGCTTCGGCTCCACCGGCGTTTGATCAACGGTTCGAATGAAGCAGCCGAACGGTTGATGAGCAGCGTTGTGGGGGCGCTTATGCTATTCAAGAAAGCGCGATGGGGCGTAGTGATGGGTCTAGCGGCAGCGCTGATTGCGACGCCGGCGCTTGCGATCGATTCAACAAAGCTTCAGTCAATTCGCTCATCTTTGTCTGTGGAAGAGATCGTGGCTTTTGCCATGGCGAAGTCGACAGCGCCGATTCTCGACATCGACAAAACAATCGAGATGAACATCGTCCTCAACGTGAAGGGTATGGAGAGGAGCGATGTTCAATCCTTACAGATTGAGCTTTTGCGCGTCTTCTCTGCGATCGGGGCTTACGCGGAAATCGGTATCAATTTCGATGCTAGTCGATCCATCGATTACTCGCCTGCAACGCCGTATGCACCGTTCAACGATCAGAACCAGCCGCCAAACACCCAGACTCTCAACGTATTCATCGATCGTGATGCGCTTGAACTGGCAAAGTTGGGCCAAATAGCAGTCCACGACATAGACACGCTTCGAAGCAAGCCGGACACGTCGACATGCTATCATGAGAGCCGAATAGGAAACCCGGTTATCAATGTTATCGTCGACCGCGACGTCAATCCTGTAGGTTGCCTTTATGGAGTACTGCTGCAATCAATCGGACTTACCGATGCCTTTGGTCGAGCTGCCGCGACTTTCAGTCCCGGAAGGATTCCCGGCTTCAGGATCAACGCTGAAATGGCGGCAGCATATGCCGTTCGTGAATGTCGGGACGCCGTTGATAAAAAAAATCAGCTTGAGAAATGCCTGAGAGGAGTTCTCAAGGAAGGCAACTAAGGACCGTGGATTGGTCGATGCCGCCGCCTCGAGTTTTCGCACGAGACGCGTCGATGGCGAATTTCGGCTCCTACTCAGCCAATATCTACCTTTTCCGTGAAAGCGGCGGCAGACGGCGTTTGACGGGCGACGACTTGATCATCGAGGTGTTGGTCTCTGCCCGTTCGGCAACCTTGTCGAGGATGCCGTCGAGCTCGGTCATCGAGCGCACCACCAGACGGGCGATGAAACAATCCTCGCCCGTCACCTTGTCGCATTCGACGATCTCGGGAATTTCCTGAATGAGGCGCTCGACGATGTGCAGCTGTCCTGGCAGCGGCCGCACGCGGATGATCGCCTGCAGCGGATAACCGACGGCGGCCGGATCGAGATCGATTGTGAAGGCCTTGATGACGCCGCGCTCCTCCAGCCGGCGCAGACGCTCGGCGGCACTGGGCGAGGAGAGGCCCACCTGCTGTGCCAGCTCCTTCAGCGAGATGCGGGCATTGCCGGCCAGCGCTTCGAGAATGGTCTGATCGATTTCATCAAGCATCTGGGCGCCGTTAGGCATCAGCGTTTCCTTTCCTTTTATTATTAGGCAACATCGGGGAAATTCATTCCTATCTTTATATAATTTCGCGTACAGCCGCAATATTATCACCTCAGCAAAAACGGAGGCGACCATGAGCGGCGATATCAAAAGAGGTTCGGTGGAAATGACGGCAGCGATGCTGATCTCGGGGACGATCGGCTGGTTCGTCGTCATGTCGGGCCAGCCGGTCAGCGGTGTGGTTTTCTGGCGCTGCCTGTTCGGCGCGCTGACCCTGCTCGTCATCTGCGGCGCCCTCGGACTGCTGCGGCCCGGCATCATCACGCTGCGCGCCTTCGGCATCGCGGTTTTCGGCGGCGTCGCCATCGTCGTCAACTGGCTGCTGCTCTTCGCCTCCTATTCGCATGCGACGATCTCGATCGCCACGACCGTCTACAACACCCAGCCCTTCATGCTGCTGGTGCTCGGGGCGCTGTTCCTCGGCGAGAAGATCACCGCCGCCAAGCTGTTCTGGCTGACGCTCGCCTTTGCCGGCATGGCGGCCATCGTCGAAGCGAAACCTGAGGCCGGCGGGGCATCGGATGGCTACGGCCTCGGCATCCTGATGGCGCTGGGTGCGGCCTTCTTCTACGCGCTGGCAGCCCTTGCCGCGAAATGGCTGAAAGGAACGCCGCCACATCTGATCGCGCTGATCCAGGTCGCAACCGGCATGCTGATGCTGGCGCCGATGACGACGTTTTCGCAGCTTCCCGGCGATGCCGGCGGCTGGGCGATCCTGGTGACGATCGGCGTCGTCCATACCGGGCTGATGTATGTGCTGCTCTACGGTGCGATCCAGCGGCTGCCGACTCATCTGACCGGGGCGCTGTCCTTCCTCTATCCGATCGCCGCGATCCTCGTCGACCGGCTGGCCTTCGGCCACGCGCTGCAGCCGATGCAGATCGCAGGCGCTGCAATCATCCTGCTTGCCGCCGCCGGCATGAACCTCGGCTGGAGCCCAAGATGGCTGCGGCCGAGGGCGCTTCAGGGCTGAGGTATCGGCAGGCACGCGGCGGCAGGCATTCCTTCTGGTGATGCATCCATCAGCGCCGGTGGATTGATGGCACGGCCCAGCGGATATAAAACGGCGGGGAAGAGGAGCCACCCCATGAGCTTTGCCGCCTTGCTTGCCTATGCCGGAGCGTTGTTCATCGCCGCGGCCATTCCCGGCCCCGGCATCACCGCCATCGTAGCGCGTGCGCTCGGCTCGAATTTCCGCGAGACCTTCTTCATGGGCCTCGGCCTGGTGCTCGGCGATATGACCTATCTCACAGCGGTCATTCTGGGCCTGGCTTTCGTCGCGCAGACCTTCGCGGAAGTCTTCCTCATCATCAAGGTCGCCGGCGCTCTTTATCTCGGCTACATCGCCTGGAAACTGTGGACGGCAGGGCTGCTGCCGCAGGATATTGCCGCGAAAAAATCCGGCAATGTCGGCCTGTCCTTCCTCTCCGGCCTGCTGGTGACGCTGGGCAACCCGAAGACGATGCTGTTTTATGTCGCACTGGCGCCGACGCTGATCGATATCGGCAATATCACCCTGCGCGACTATGCGCTTCTGCTCGCCGTCACCTTCGTGGTGCTGATCACCGTGCTGGTGCCCTATATGCTGCTTGCCGCGCGCGCCCGCACGATGCTGAAACAGCCGCGCGCCCTGCGGGCGCTGAACCGGGTTGCAGCCGGCATCCTTGCGGGCACGGCGGCGTTCATCGCGACGCGGGCAGCCTGAAATAAACATCCGCCAAGAGGCGGTTTTCAAAGCTTATTTTCTCTCCGCCACCCCCGCCCGGCGCGAACGCGCTCTGGTCTCATTCCGTCTTTGACCCTATTCTCCTCCTCGATTTCAGGGAATGAAGTCCAAAGGGAGAGAACCATGTCGCACAAACCCGGCCGCGGCCGCATCTATTCCTCGATCACCGAGACCATCGGCGACACGCCGCTGGTGCGCTTCGACAAGCTGGCGCGGGAAAAGGGTGTGGTGGCAAACCTGATCGGCAAGCTCGAATTCTTCAATCCGATCGCATCCGTCAAGGACCGCATCGGTGTGGCAATGATCGAAAGCCTGGAATCGCAAGGCAAGATCACATCAGGCAAAACGGTGCTGATCGAGCCGACCTCGGGCAATACCGGCATCGCACTCGCCTTTGCCGCCGCCGCCAAGGGATACCGGCTGATCCTCACCATGCCCGAGACCATGTCGGTCGAACGCCGCAAGATGCTGGCGCTGCTCGGCGCCGAGCTGGTGCTGACGGAAGGGTCGAAGGGCATGAAGGGCGCCATCGCCAAGGCCGAGGAGCTCGCCGCCTCCCTTCCCGACGCCATCATTCCGCAGCAGTTCGAAAACCCGGCCAATCCCGAGATCCACCGCAAGACGACGGCCGAGGAAATCTGGAACGATACCGACGGCACGGTCGATATCGTCGTCTCGGGCATCGGCACCGGCGGCACGATCACCGGCGTCGGCCAGGTGCTGAAGAGCCACAAGCCCGAGATCCAGATCATCGCCGTCGAGCCTGCCGATTCGCCGGTGCTCTCAGGCGGTAATCCCGGCCCGCACAAGATCCAGGGAATCGGCGCCGGCTTCGCGCCGAAGATCCTCGATACCGGCATCTATGACGAGGTCGTGACCGTCACCAACGACGAGGCCTTCGAACAGGCCCGCCTCATCGCAAGGCTCGAAGGCGTGCCGGTCGGCATCTCCTCCGGCGCGGCGCTGACGGCGGCGATCAAGGTCGGCAGCCGGCCGGAAAATGCCGGCAAGAATATCGTCATCATCATACCGTCTTTTGCGGAACGGTATTTGTCGACGGCGCTGTTTGAGGGGTTGGGGAGCTGAATAGCGAATAGCGAATAGCGAATAGCGAATAGCGAATAGGATGTAACCTGCTTTGCGGCGGGCAAGCCGATTAACTAGTCGCTATTCGCAACTCCCTATTCGCTTGCGCTCAGGCGGCCGCCGTCAACCTCTCGCCGGCGATCCGGTAGGAGATCGCCTCAGCCAGATGCAAACGGCCAACGGTCGGTTTGTCGTCGAGATCGGCGAGCGTGCGGGCGACCTTGAGGACGCGGTGGTAGCCGCGGGCGGAGAATTTCATCTTCTCGGCGGCGTCGCGCAGGAGTTGCAGGCCGCTCGCATCGGGCTCGGCGAGTTTTTCGATCATTGATGTGGAGCAGCGGGCATTGGTGCCGATATCCCTGGCGCCGGCGCGCGCGAAGCGCTCCTGCTGGAGCTCGCGGGCGCGGGCGACGCGGCGGGCGACATCGGCGCTGGCCTCGGCCGCCATCGGGCGGATCAGATCGGCGGCGGAGACGGCCGGCACATCGATGCGGATATCGATGCGGTCCATCAGCGGCCCGGAGATGCGGGCCTGGTAGTCGCTCATGCAGCGCGGGCCACGGGCGCAGGTATGGCCGGGCTCACCGGCCATGCCGCAGCGGCAGGGGTTCATCGCCGCGATCAGCTGGAATTTCGCCGGATAGGAGACGCGGTGATTGGCGCGCGCAATGACGCATTCGCCGCCTTCGAGCGGCTGGCGCAGCGCATCGAGCGCCTGCGGCGTGAACTCGGGGAACTCGTCGAGGAAGAGCACGCCGTGATGGGCGAGCGAGGCCTCGCCCGGCCGGGCGCGCAGACCGCCGCCGACAAGGGCGGCCATGGTGGCGGAATGATGCGGGGTGCGGAAGGGCCGGCGATCGGACAGCTTGCCGCCGGTGAGCTGGCCGGCGATCGAATGGACCATCGACACTTCAAGCAGTTCGGCGGGCGAAAGCGGCGGCAGGATCGACGGCAGCCGCGACGCCAGCATCGATTTGCCGGAACCGGGAGGCCCGACCATCAGGAGATTGTGGCCGCCGGCGGCCGCCACCTCGAGCGCACGTTTTGCGCTTTCCTGGCCCTTGATCTCGGCAAGATCCGGCAGGTTGGCGGCATTGGCGCGGATCGACGGCTCCGGCCGGGAGAGCACCTGCGTGCCGCGAAAATGATTGGCAAGGGCAATCAGGCTGCGCGGTGCGAGAATATCGACCTCGGCGCCGGCCCAGGCGGCTTCCGCGCCGCTTTCGGCCGGGCAGATCAGCCCCTTGCCGAGCGCATTGGCGCCGATCGCGGCCGGCAGCGCGCCGGCGATCGCGGCGATCGTTCCGTCGAGGTTGAGTTCGCCGACGACGACATAATCGGTCAGCGCGTCGCCAGGAATGGCGCCGAGCGCCGCCATCAGCGCGAGTGCGATCGGCAGATCGAAGTGCGAGCCTTCCTTCGGCAGATCGGCGGGCGCCAAGTTGACGGTCACCCGTTTGCCCGGCAGCGCCAGGCCGGAGGCGTGAAGGGCGGCCTGAACGCGCTCGCGGCTTTCAGCGACCGCCTTGTCAGGCAGGCCGACGATCTGCATGCCGACCTTGCCAGGCGCGATCATGACCTGGACCTCGACCGGCACGCCTTCGATGCCCTGGAATGCTACCGTACTGACACGCGCGACCATATGCCCACCCTTGTCCCGCAAACTCTTAGAGACCGCCCCGTGGCCGTTGAAAGCCAGCGGTTGCAATCTGGCACGGAAGCAGGACTAAAACAAGAACAATAAAAGAACGCAGGCGGATAAGCAGCAGTAATCGCGGTTGCACCCGATCGCAGCCTCAGCCGCGCTTGCGCTCGATCGCGTCCCAGAGCAGGGCCGCGATATCGGCGCCGCCGAACTTCCTGACCTCGCGGATGCCGGTCGGCGAGGTGACGTTGATCTCGGTCATGTAATCGCCGATCACGTCGATGCCGACGAGCAGGAAGCCGCGTTCCCTCAGCGCGGGGCCGATGCGGGCGCAGATTTCCTTTTCGCGCGGCGTCAGTTCGGTCGCCTCGGCGCGGCCGCCGACATGCATGTTGGAGCGGCTGTCATGCTCGGCCGGCACGCGGTTGATGGCACCGGCAAACTCGCCGTCGACAAGGATAATACGCTTGTCGCCCTTGCGCACGTCGGGCAGATATTGCTGGGCGATGAAGGGCTCGCGGAAGAGTTGGCCGAACATTTCCAGCAGTGAGGAGAGGTTGCGGTCGTCGCGGGTCGAATGGAAGACGCCGGCGCCGCCATTGCCGTAGAGCGGCTTCAAGATGATGTCGCCCATCTCGTCGCGGAAGCGGCGGATTTCGGCGGGATCCTTGGTGATCAGCGTCTTCGGCATCAGATCGGCGAATTCGGTGACGAAGATCTTCTCCGGTGAATTGCGCACCCAAGCCGGATCGTTGACGACGAGCGTCTTCGGATGGATGCGCTCGAGGAGATGCGTCGAGGTGATATAGGCCATGTCGAAGGGCGGATCCTGGCGCAGCAGCACCACGTCCATGGTCGAGAGATCGACGCGCTCGGGCGCGCCGAGTTCGAAGTGATCGCCCTTGACGTCACGCAGCAGCATCGGCTCGACGCTGGCAAAGAGCTTGCCGTCGCGGAAGCTCAGGCGCTCGGGGGTATAATGGAAGAGCCTGTAGCCGCGCGCCTGCGCCTCCAGGCTCATGGCGAAGGTGGAGTCCCCTGCGATATTGATGCCGGCGACATGATCCATCTGGACCGCTACATTGGTGATCTTGGCCATTTCCGTCCCTCGCTGAATGCCGGACAGATGTAGGTCGGCCCGGCATCAAACGCAACGGTCATCGAAGGCTTGCGGCAGTCGCCATTTTCAGGCGGCGATGCCCTGGCTGCCGCCGTTGCGCAGCATGTTGCGCAGACGGTAGGCGATTGCCAAAGGCTTCGGGAAAGGCTTGCGCAGGAAGGCGACCTTGCGGACGTAACTGTCGACCCGCCAGCTCGCCCAGGTTCCACCTGCGAAAAAGGCGACGTCGCCGGCGCACAGGGTCCGTTCCGTGCCGTCCTCGGCGGTGATATGGACCTCGCCTTCGAGGATCATCACGGTCTCGTCCCAGCCGAAATACCAGCGGAATTCGCCCGCCGTGCAGTCCCAGATCGCCGTCAGCGACGCCTCGTCATGGCCGCGCGAATGTTCGGCGGTGCGGGCTTCCGGATTGCCGCTGATGATCCAGTCGGGATTGATCGGCGTCGATTTCAGCGGCAGGTGGTCGCTCGCATGCGCGACGAAGGACTTCCCGGCCGGCTTCAGCGCGATATAAGGCACCGAGCGCGCAGCCATGCCGACCGCACTTGCAAGCATCATCTTCCAGGCCACGCAACAACCCCCAATTCTTAATCCCTACCGCGATGGTGGGTAGCAGAGAGAGGTAAGGAGCTCGTTCAACCCGGGACTAAAATTTTAACAATCCGGAAACTCGGCCGGGCAAAGCGCTCAGAAGGCGTCGGGAAAGTGCCGCGGCAACCGGCCGGGCATGACCGCGACGATATCGTAGCGCTGGGAAAGGCGGGCGTGATCGGCCTGGCGGGCGAGCCAGAGATCGCTTGCCGCCCGGATCCGCTTCTGCGCGGCGAGAGAGACGGCGTCGATGGCCGCAGCCTCGCCATGGCGGGCCTTGACCTCGACGAAGACGGCGAGATCGCCCTTGCGGGCGACGATATCGATCTCGCCGAGCCGGGTGCGGTGGCGCAGCGCCAGGATGCGGTATCCCTTCAGCATCAGGAAGACGGCGGCGACATATTCCGACATGCGGCCACGGCGCAGCGCTTTCCTTTTGATGGCAGTGGGGTCTTTATCGCCCATTGCCGCCCTTCAGCTCCAGCAGGCGCTGATAGAGCGCCTTGCGCGGCAGGCCGGTGAGACGGGCGGCCTCGGTCGCAGCCTTTGCCGTCGGCATCGACGTCGACAGGTCGGCAAGCACGGCCTCGACATCGGCCTCGGACGTTTCCGCCGGCTGCGGCGGACCGACGACGAGGACGATCTCGCCCCTGACGTTTTCCACCTGCTGGTAATGGGCGGCGAGTTCGGCCAGCGTGCCGCGGCGGAATTCTTCATAGGTCTTGGTCAATTCACGGCAGACGCAAGCCGGCCGCTCCGGGCCGAGCACATCGGCGGCAGCCAACAGCGTCGCGCCGATGCGATGGGGCGATTCAAAAAAGATCAGCGTCGCTGGAGTTGCGGCCAATTCACCGAGACGATCGCGGCGGGCCTTGTCCTTGGGCGGCAGAAAACCGGCGAAGAGGAAGGCGTCGTTCGGCAGGCCGGAACCAACAAGGGCGGCGAGCGGCGCCGAGGCGCCTGGAATGGGAATGACGCGGTAACCGGCGGCAATCGCCTGCCGGGCCAGCCGGTAGCCGGGATCGGAGACGAGCGGCGTGCCGGCATCGGACACCAGCGCTACCGACCGGCCGGCTTCCAGCGCCTGGATAAGCCGCGGGCCGGCTTCGTCGGCATTGTGCTCGTGGTAAGCGAAGGGGCGGTTCTGGATGCCGTAGCGGTCGAGCAGAACGCGGGTGACGCGCGTATCCTCACATGCCAGCACGTCGGCGCCGGCCAGCGTTTCCAATGCGCGCAGCGTGATGTCGCCGAGATTGCCGATGGGAGTGGCAACCAGATAGAGCGCCGGCTCCAGCGGCCGCGCCGGCACCGCCATGTTGTGCAGGCGGAAGCTTCGCCTCGTGGCGTCCTCGGCTGTGGTTTGCTCGTTCATGCCCTTTGCCTTCGTGCCGCCGGCGCCTTGCCGGTTCATCGGCCTTTATGGGCGAGCGCTGCGGCTTCGGCAAGGGTTGGGATTTCTGTGAGGATTGCTCCGGAAAACCTGAAATGCGAGGGCTCGGCCGTCCATGCCTCTTGCCATCCAATGCTGAAGTCTGCCATTTTGCCCGTCCACTCCCCCGACCTAAATCGGGAAAGCATTCTTCGGGCCTTCGATGCGCCCGGGCAGTCACGGTCGAAAGCGGTAGCATCCCATGCGTATTACTATTGAGCGGTCAAACCTTCTGAAATCGCTGAACCACGTCCACCGTGTGGTCGAACGTCGCAACACGATCCCGATCCTGTCCAACGTACTGCTCAAGGCCGACGGCCAGAACCTCGACATGAAGGCGACCGACCTCGACCTCGAAATCACCGAGGCGACGCCGGCAAGCGTCGAACAAGCAGGCGCCACCACCGTTCCCGCCCATCTTCTCTACGACATCGTGCGCAAGCTTTCCGACGGCTCGGAAGTGCTGCTGGCGACCAGCACCGATGGCGGCTCGATGACCGTCCAGTCCGGCCGCTCGAAATTCTCGCTGCAGTGCCTGCCGGAATCCGATTTCCCGGATCTGACCGCCGGCACCTTCACGCATTCCTTCAAGCTGAAGGCGACCGATCTGAAGATGCTGATCGACCGCACCCAGTTCGCGATCTCGACGGAAGAGACACGTTATTATCTGAATGGCATCTTCTTCCACACGATCGAGAGCAATGGTGAGCTGAAGCTCAGGGCGGTCGCGACCGACGGCCACCGGCTGGCCCGCGCCGATGTCGACGCGCCGTCGGGCTCCGAGGGCATGCCCGGCATCATCATTCCGCGCAAGACGGTCGGCGAACTGCAGAAGCTGGTCGACAATCCGGAAGCAATCGTCACCGTCGAGGTTTCCGACGCCAAGATCCGCATGACGATCGGCTCGATCGTTCTGACCTCGAAACTGATCGACGGCACATTCCCGGATTACCAGCGCGTCATCCCCACCGGCAACGACAAGGAAATGCGCGTCGATTGCACGACCTTCGCCCAGGCCGTCGACCGCGTCTCGACGATCTCCTCCGAGCGCGGGCGCGCCGTGAAGCTGGCGCTGTCCGAAGGTCAGCTGATGCTGACCGTCAACAATCCGGATTCCGGCAGCGCCACGGAAGAAGTCGCCGTCGGCTACGACACGGATGCGATGGAAATCGGCTTCAACGCCAAATATCTGCTCGACATCACCGCGCAGCTTTCCGGCGAGGAAGCGATCTTCCTGCTGGCCGATGCCGGCTCGCCGACGCTGATCCGCGACACTGCCGGTGACGACGCGCTCTACGTCTTGATGCCGATGCGCGTCTGACGGGAACGAAGGCGTCCGCTTCCGGTTTTCCTCCTGTCAAACAGGAGGATTCCAGAATGAAAAAAACCGGAGCGGTGCGCATCGGCATTTCAGGCTGGACCTATGCGCCCTGGCGCGGGCAATTCTATCCGGAGGGACTGCCGCAGAAGCAGGAGCTTTCCTACGCCGCCCGTCACTTCCGCTCGATCGAGATCAACGGCACTTTCTATGGGCTGCAGAGGCCCGAAATCTTCGGCCGCTGGCGGGATGAAACGCCTGACGATTTCGTCTTTGCGGTCAAGGGGCCGCGCTTCCTCACCCATGTGCGGCGATTGAGGGAGATCGAGGCGCCGCTTGCCAATTTCTTCGCCTCCGGCCTGCTCAGGCTCGGCCCCAAGCTCGGGCCGATCCTCTGGCAGTTTCCGGCCAATATGGTCTTCGATCCTGATCGCTTCGAAAATTTTCTGTCGTTGCTGCCGCATGATCACGATGCGGCGATAACGCTTGCCAAGCGGCATGACGAGCGCCTCAAACAGGCCTGGCTCAAAAGCGACGGACACCAGCCGATCCGCCATGCGTTCGAAATCCGCAACGACAGCTTCCGCTCAGCCGAGTTCATCGAGATGCTCCGGCGACACAAGGCGGCGCTCGTCTGCGCCGATACGGTGAAATGGCCGCTGCTGATGGATATCACCGCCGACTTCATCTATTGCCGCCTGCACGGCTCCGAACAGCTTTATGTCAGCGGTTATGAGGACGAAGCGCTCGATCTATGGGCCGAGCGCATCCGCGCCTGGGCACAGGGCGGAGAACCGGAGAATGCGACGCGGATAGTTGCGCCGCTGCCGGCGCGCGCCAAGGGCCGCGACGTCTATCTTTATTTCGACAACACCGATAAGAAACTGCGCGCCCCTGTCGACGCTGGCCATTTGAGCGAAAGACTTGCCGACCTCATGCCTCATACCCAGCGAAAGGCCGCATGAGCTGTTGATGCCGATGTCCTCGTTGCGAAAATCCTTGTCCCGGGAGCGACAAGCAGCATATGTAAGACAGTCGATCAACGTGCGGATGGGTGGAGAATGCGCTTACGGGTCAAGGTGAAGGAACACCTCGGGAAGAGATTTGATGAGGAAATCCGTTTCTTCCGGGGCATGATGCAGGGGCCGAAGACGGTAGGCTCGATCGTGCCGACCTCTTCGATTACCGCCAAGCGCATGGCCAGCGTCATCGATATGCATTCGGGGCTGCCGGTGCTGGAACTCGGCCCGGGCACGGGCGCCATCACCAAGGCCATCCTCGGCCGCGGCGTGAAACCGGAAAATCTCATCGCAATCGAATATTCGACGGATTTCCACCAGCATCTGCTGCGGACCTATCCCGGCGTGCACTTCATCAACGGCGATGCTTTCGATCTGCAGACCACGCTCGGCGACTACGGCGACCGGACGTTCGATTGCGTCATTTCCTGCATTCCGCTGCTGAATTTCCCGATGGCGATGCGCGTCTCGCTGCTCGAAAGCCTGCTCGACCGCCTGCCCGCCGGCCGACCGGTGGTGCAGATTTCCTATGGCGCGATCTCGCCGATCGCCGCCAATCCCGACCGCTATCACATTCAGCATTTCGACTTCGTCATGCGCAACATCCCGCCGGCGCAGCTCTGGATCTACCGGCGCGGTTGAGATGTTCGGCCTTTATATCACCCATCCGCAGGTCAAGATCGATGCGAATGTTCCGGTGCCGAAATGGGGCCTTTCCGAGGTCGGCGCCGCCCGCGCCCGCAAAGCTGCCGAGAGCGATTGGGCCAGCCGGCTGACCCGCATCGTCTCCAGCGACGAGACGAAGGCGATCGAAACGGCCGAAAGCCTGGCGGCCGCTTCCGGCATCAGCGTCGAGATCGTCCATGGCATGCACGAGAACGACCGCTCGGCCACCGGCTTCCTGCCGCCGCCGCAGTTCGAAGAGGCGGCAAACTGGTTCTTTGCCAATCCGGAACAAAGCTTCAAAGGTTGGGAGCGCGCCGTCGACGCGCAGGCCCGCATCGTCGCGGCGGTCAAGGCCGTTCTCGCCACACATGATGCGGCCGCACCGATCGCCTTCGTCGGCCATGGCGGCGTCGGCACGCTGCTGAAATGCCATCTGGCGGGACGGCCGATCGCCCGCGACCGCGACCAGCCGGCCGGCGGCGGCAATCTCTATGCTTTCAGCCTTGCGGATCTCGGCCTGACATGCGACTGGACGTCCATCGAAAACTGGCGGGGTGACTTCACATGGATGCACGCGAGCGGTTGATCGTCGGCCTGGATGTCCCAACGATCGGCGAGGCAGAAGGACTGGTTTCCACGCTCGGCGACGACATTCTCTTCTATAAGATCGGTTATCAGCTGGTCTTTGCCGGCGGCCTCGAATTCGCCCGCGACCTTGCCGCAAGCGGCAAGAAGATCTTTCTCGACATGAAACTGCTCGACATCGACAACACGGTCGCGTCAGGCGTCGAGAATATCGCCAAGATGGGCATGTCGATGCTGACGCTGCATGCCTATCCGAAGGCGATGCGGGCGGCGGTGGAGGCGGCGGCCGGCTCCGGTCTCTGCCTGCTCGGCGTCACCGTGCTGACCTCGATGGATGCCGAGGACCTTGCCGAGGCCGGCTACAGCCAGGACCCGCACAGCCTGGTGCTCAGTCGCGCCGGACAGGCGCGCGTCGCCGGCATGGGCGGCATCGTCTGCTCGGCGGCGGAGGCGGCCGAGGTGCGGGAGGTCGTCGGTCCCGACATGGCGATCGTCACGCCCGGCATTCGCCCGACCGGCAGCGACAAGGGCGACCAGAAGCGGGTGATGACGCCGTTCGATGCGCTGAAGGCGGGATCAACCCATCTCGTCGTCGGCCGGCCGATCGTCAAGGCGCCCGATCCGAAAGAGGCGGCCCGCGCCGTCCTCAACGAGATGGTGAGCGCGCTCTGGCCGGCAAACCGCTGAATTCAAAAGCACAAGGGAGAAGATCATGGCCAAGGCATATTGGATCGCCCGCGTCGACGTTCTTGACGCCGAGCGCTACAAGGATTACGTGGCGGCGGCCAAACCGGCCTTCGAAAAATACGGCGCGAATTTCCTGGCGCGCGGCGGCGCCATCACCGAGCTCGAGGGCAAGGCGCGCGCCCGCAACGTCGTGATAGAATTCCCGTCGATGCAGCATGCGGTCGACTGCTACAACTCGCCGGAATACCAGATCGCCGCGAAAATCCGCCAGGAGGTGGCGGATGCGGAAATGGTGGTCGTCGAAGGCGTCTGAGTCCCTTCGCATCCGCAAAACTCGCAGCGCGATAGGCCTTCCCGTCGCGCCGGGATTCGGCTAAGACGGAGCCGATACAGCATCCCGCACAGCCTTTCGAGGAGCCTGCCATGACCCTTGCCAACCTGCCGCCGCTCGTCACCGTGTTCGGAGGCTCCGGCTTCGTGGGCAGGCACGTGGTGCGGGCGCTCGCCAAGCGCGGCTATCGCATCCGGGTCGCCGTGCGCCGACCTGATCTCGCCGGCTTCCTGCAGCCGCTCGGCAATGTCGGCCAGATTTCCTTCGTGCAGGCGAACCTGCGCTATCGCAACTCGATCGACCGTGCCGTCGAGGGCGCCAGCCACGTCATCAACTGCGTCGGCATTCTGCATCAGACCGGCCGCAACACTTTCGACGCGGTACAGGAATTCGGCGGACGCGCGGTTGCAGAAGCGGCGCGCAATGCCGGCGCGACTCTCACCCATATTTCGGCGATCGGCGCCGACGCCAATTCCGATTCGGATTATGGCCGCACCAAAGGCCGCGCGGAAGCGGCCATTCTCTCCATCAAGTCCGATGCGGTGATCTTCCGTCCGTCGATCGTCTTCGGACCGGAGGACAGCTTCTTCAACAAGTTTGCCGACATGGCGCGCATGTCGCCTGTCCTGCCGCTGGTCGGCGGCGGCAGGACGAAATTCCAGCCTGTTTATGTCGAGGACGTCGCCGAGGCGGTCGCCCGCGCCGTCGACGGCAAGGTTGCCGGCGGCAAGATCTATGAGCTCGGCGGACCCGAGGTGCTGAGCTTCCGCGAATGTCTCGAGATGATGCTGAAGGTGACGAGCCGCAAGAACCCGCTGGTGTCCCTGCCCTTCGGCCTGGCTTCGCTGATCGGCAGCATCGCCTCGCTGATCCCCTTTGTGACACCGCCGATCACGCCGGACCAGGTGCGCCTGCTCAAGCGCGACAACGTCGTATCCCCAGAGGCCGAGGCGGAAGGCCGCACATTGAAGGGACTCGGCATTACGCCCACCATGCCGGCATCGGTGCTCGGCTCCTATCTCGTGCAGTACCGTCCGCACGGCCAGTATACCGGCTCCGGCAAGGCCGCCTGACCATCTTTCCCGAGGAACGATAACGCCGTCCGCCGATCCCGCGTGCGGCGTTTTGCTTTGCCGCAGCACCTTAACAGTTGCGGCGTCCTTTGCGCGTCCTGAACGGCGCGCGGCGCCGCGATGCCGGCGCAAGCTCGGCCTGTTTTCCTGCCGGCTGTATCGAGCAGCGTTGCATAAAAGGCGCAGCGGAAATTTTGTGGAATTAACGCCAAATTTAGCAGGAACGTTTATTGCTATTTGTCATTCCACTGACTACCAAACCCCGCGTCTTCCAACGGACTCAACGTCTGCGAAGGCGTGCGGCAATCACTGTGAAAGGCATTTATCGATGGGCAAGTCAATCGCGCTCCTTTTTGCGTGTGCGGCGCTGATTATCATGGCAGGCTCCTTCGTTGCGCCCGGTTCGGTCGCGGCGGTCAAGGGCGACTGCTCGCCGGCCTACGGCGTCGATCCTTGCTCGACGGCTTCGATCAGCCACTGACGAAAAGGCCGGCACCTTGCGCCGGCATCCACGAAGACAAGCCGTCGGGAACGCCGAACCAGGCGTTCCGCAATGAAGGCTCGATATTGCCTGCTTCAAAGCGGCGACGAGCGTCCTTCCTCAAGATAGATCTGAAAACTCGACGTTTGCCGGCGAGCGGGTCCTTGTGCGCAAACTTCCGACAGGGCAATGCATTCGCGCCGGGAGTTGCGCGAATGCAGTTGCAGCTGCCTCAGGCGATCATGCCGGTCGCGGCCATGCCGAGCAGCAGGACGCCGAGAATGATGCGGTAGATGGCAAAGAGCGTGAAGCGGTTGCTCCTTATATAGGCGAGCAGCCATTTGACGGCGATGAAAGCGACGATCGTGGAGACCACGAACGCGATGGCGAGCGCCGTCCAGTCTTCACCTGCCGCGCCGCCATCCTTGAAGGTCTTCAGCAACTCATAGCCGCTTGCGGCATACATCGTAGGGATGCCGACGAGAAAGGCAAATTCGGTCGCCGCGGCGCGATTGCCGGTGCCGGCCAGCAGGGCGACGAAAATCGTGGCGCCGGAGCGTGACGTCCCTGGAAAGACGCCGGCAACGATCTGGGCGATGCCGACCAGAATAGAGACAAGCCAGGTGATCTGCTTATGCGGCGGCCGGCGCGCGGCGGCCCATTCGGCAAAGATCATCCAGATGCCGCCGATGATGAGCGCCCAGGCGATCGGCGTCGCGGTCTCGGGAAGTTCAAAGCCGAGCTTCTTGACGGCGAGGCCGAGGATTGCGGTGATGAGAAATGCGACGATCAGTTTGGAGGCATAGTCCCGATTCTCGGGCTCGCGCCAGCCAAGCACCAGATCCAGCAGGCGGCGCCAGTAGATGATCGTGACGGCAAGGATGGCGCCCGCCTGAATGACGATGTTGAACATGTCCGACCGGTGGCCGAGCCATTGCTCCGCAATGATGAGATGGCCGGTGCTGGAGATCGGCAGAAACTCGGTGATCCCCTCGATGACACCGAGAATGGCGGCATTGATATAGTCCATAAATTGTCTCCGGTTTAAAGGTCGTTCGGACCGAGCACTTCCTGCGGGAAATGCTCGGAGCTGCGTCTGAGCCGATCAAGCAGCCGTTATCCTCGTGCGCAAGACGTGTGTTTTGTCCCTTGTCAGATGGCGTGAAAGCCGATTCGCTTGTGTTGGCCGGGCCAAACTCCTATAGCTTCAACCAATGAGTCATGACTAAGGCGCTATAAACGAGCTGCCACACAGTCCTGTAACAGCAATCATAAAGCCCGAGTATCGATGCCCACGCTTTATCATCATCCCATGTCCTCCGCATCTCGCTTCGTCCGGCTGATCCTGGCGGAATACGGCTATCAGGCGGATCTGATCGAAGAGCAGACATGGGAGAAGCGCCGCGATTTCCTGGCGCTCAATCCGGCCGGTACGCTGCCGGTCTATGTCGACGACAGCATGCGTGCGCTCTGTGGCGCGAGCGTCATTTCCGAATATCTGGACGAGACGCACGGGGTCTTGAAGCGCGACCGGCGGCTGCTCGCCGAGGATCCGTTCCAGCGGGCGGAAATCCGCCGGCTGAGCGAATGGTTCATGCAGAAAATGGAAAACGACGTGACGAAGCCGCTCGCCCGCGAGCGTGTCTACAAGTTGCAGATGACCGCCGATCAGGGCGGCGGAGCGCCGGATTCGAAGATTTTGCGCACGGCCCGCGCGAATATCCGCCAGCATATGCGTTATCTCACCTGGCTTGCCGGCTCGCGTCAGTGGCTGGCGGGCGAGCGGATGAGCTATGCCGACCTTGCCGCCGCCGCCTCGATCTCGATCCTCGATTATCTCGGCGAGATCGAGTGGGCCGAGGCTCCGGTCGTCAAGGAATGGTACCAGCGGCTGAAATCGCGCCCCTCCTTCCGGCCGATGCTGACCGAGCGGGTGCGCGGCCTGACCCCGGTTTCGCATTATGCCGATCTGGATTTCTGACGAGGGCGCCTCATGCCCGACAATGATGACAAAGAGCGCCGCCGCCGCGACAATTTGACCGAGTTCGTCCGGGCGGAATCTGCCGCCAAGGGCTTCGATCTCTGCCGCATCACCCGCCCTGACGCGATCCCCGAAGCCAAACAGCGTCTCGGTGAGTTCATCGATGCCGGACGCCACGGGACGATGGAGTGGATGGCGGAGACGCGCGAGCGGCGCGGCGATCCGCTGACGCTCTGGAGCGAGGTCCGGTCCGTCGTCGTCTTCGGCCTCAATTATGCTCCGGAGGAGGACCCGCGCGACGTCCTCGGCAAGCCGGACAGGGCGGCAATCTCCGTCTACGCCCGCAATCGCGATTATCACGACATCATCAAGGGCCGGCTGAAGGAGATCGCCACACGCTTTGCCGCACGCGCCGGCGCCGATGTGAAGGTGTTCGTCGACACCGCGCCAGTGATGGAAAAGCCGTTGGCGGCGGCGGCCGGTATCGGCTGGCAGGGCAAACACACCAATCTCGTCAGCCGCACACGAGGCTCCTGGCTGTTTCTCGGCTCGATGTTCACCACCGCCGATCTTGCCGTCGACGCGCCGGAGATCGATCATTGCGGCTCCTGCCGCGCCTGTCTCGATGTCTGTCCGACCGCCGCCTTCCCGGCGCCCTACCAGATCGACGCGCGGCGCTGCATCTCCTATCTCACCATCGAACACAAGGGACCAATCGACCCCGACCTGCGGGTGCTGATCGGCAACCGCATCTATGGCTGCGACGACTGTCTCGCCGCCTGTCCCTGGAACAAGTTCGCAAGCTCCGCCTCCGAAATGAAGTTGCAGGCGCGCGAAGAGCTGAAGGAGCCGTCGATCGCCTTTCTGCTGACGCTGGACGATGCCGCCTTCCGCGCCTTCTTCAGTGGTTCGCCGGTCAAACGGATCGGTCGCGACCGTTTCATCCGCAACGTGCTGATCGCTGCCGGCAATTCCGGCGAGACGGCGCTCATTGCGCAATGTCGTGCGCTCGCCGGCGATTCCGCCCCGGCGGTCCGCGGCATGGCTGTCTGGGCGCTTTCCCGGCTGATGGAGGCTGGCGAATTCTCCGCCTTTGCCGCACAAAGGACCGACGAGAGCGACGAAAATGTGCTGAACGAATGGCGGCTGGCGGGAGTGGGCTGATGCATGTGATGATCTTTGGCTGCGGTTATTCCGGCACGGCAATCGCCAAGGCCTTCGCCGGCGACGGCGTGCGGGTGTCCGGAACGACCCGTTCCGCAGAGAAGATGGAAGCGCTCCGCCGCGCCGGCATCGAGGCATTCCTGTTCGATGGCGAGACGATGGAAGAGGAACTCGTCCGGGCTTTGGCCGATGTCACCCATGTCGTGCAGTCGATCGCGCCTGGAAAGGCCGATCCGTTGCTGGGACTGCTCAATAAAAACGGCGCGAGCCTGCTGCCGAGGCTCGAATGGATCGGCTATCTCTCCACCGTCGGCGTCTATGGCGATCACCAGGGCGCCTGGGTAAGCGAAGACACGCCGTGCCTGCCGGTTTCCGGGCGGTCGAAGGAGCGGCTTGAGGCCGAAGAGGGCTGGCTGGCAATGGGCCGCGAGCGTGGCGTGCCGGCGGCGGTGCTGCGTCTTTCCGGCATCTATGGGCCGGGGCGCAACGCCTTCTGCAATCTCGAAAAGGGCACGGCGCGGCGGCTGATCAAGAAGGACCAGGTCTTCAACCGCATCCGCGTCGAGGATATCGGCGCGGCGGCGCGCTTCCTGTCGGAGCGCGGCCTCGGCGGCATCTATAATATCACCGACGACCGACCGGGGCCGCCGCAGGACGTGATCGTCGAGGCGGCACGGCTGATGGGCGTCGAACCGCCTCCGGAACAGGTCTTCGAAACCGCCGAGCTGACGCCGATGGCGCGTTCTTTCTACGGCGAGAACAAGCGGGTTTCCAACGCAAAACTGAAGGCGGCCGGTTTCGAATTCTCATTCCCGAACTATCCGATGTCGCTTGCACAATTGTGGCTGGACAGGCGCTGGCGCGGTTAGATCCGGTCGGCCAGAGTTATCACCCAAAATGAGTAGGAAATTCCTACTTTCGGCACTCTTACGAACAATTCTCGCCGCATCTTATGGTTAACAGCCTTTGAATTTGCTCAAATGTGGCAGCAAATATGGCGAAGGCGGGAAAAAAATTTCGTGATTTCTGTGAGGACCGCGCAGTTTAACGCTTCGTCGGAAAATTCATTTGAATTTTAGCTGATTCCATTATGTTTTTTCTACGTCCGACCGCATGGGGCAAATTCCGAAATTTTATCAATAGCATCACACATATTACAGAATGCAACATTCCGTGATCGTGAGCGGCACTTTTTTGCCATTTTTCGACGGATTTAAGCCCCGCCGCCTGCAAAGGCGTGTGTTCAATAGTTGAGGGATACTCCGTTTTGAAGAAAATCAGCCGTTCTATTATCGCTGCGGCAACTATTGCGGCCTGCTCTTCCCTGCTTCCGGCGGAAGGTTTTGCTGCAAATGGCTGCGGCGGTGCTTCATGGTACGCTCTTCACTCCAAAACTGCTTCCGGAGAACGTATGAACCCCGCCGTCTTGACTGCCGCGCATCGTTCGCTCGCATTCGGCACCAAGGTCAAGGTCACCAACCGCAACAATGGCCGCACCGTCGTCGTTCGCATCAATGATCGCGGTCCGTTCATCCGCGGCCGTGTGCTCGATCTGTCGCGCGCCGCCGCACAGAATATCGGCATGGTGAGCTCCGGCACGGCGAAGGTCTGCTACCAGGTGATCAGCTAAGCCCGGAGCTTGCAACCGCCTGCGCCGTCAGCGGCGCTTGCTCTTGCCGCCAATCGCGGTTACCACGCGGTTGAAACCTGTAAACCATCCGCCCGGCACTGTGTGCGGATCGTTCACACGGCACGGCAACAGGAGATATGTGAATGCGTCTGGGCGGCCGCCTCGAAGGGGCGATTTCTGTGCTCGCGGACATTGATGCCCGCAAGCGACCCGTCGCCGACGCACTCAAGGACTGGGGCCTTGCCCATCGCTTCGCCGGTTCCGGCGATCGTGCGGCAATCGGCAACATCGTCTACGACGCCTTGCGCATGCGGCTTTCGCATGCCTGGCTGATGAATGACGACAGCGCTGCGGCCATTGCCCACGCCGTCATGTTCCGTCAATGGGGCTTCACCCCAGACAGTCTTGCCGCCGAACTCGCCGACGACAAGTTCGCGCCGGCGCCGCTTTCACCCGAGGCCGCAGCCGCCTTTGCAAGCCGCTCGCTCGAGGACGCGCCGCCGCATATCCGCGGCGATATTCCCGAATGGGTGCAATCCTCCTTCGAACAGGCTTTCGGCGCCGGCTGGCTCGCCGAAGCACAGGCGCTTGCCGCCCGCCCGACGCTTGATCTACGCGCCAACATCCTGAAGGCTTCGCGCGACAAGGCGGTCAAGGCGCTCGAAAGAGCCGGCGCGCATGCCGCGAAGATCGCCCGCTACGGCATCCGGATTGCCGCCGGCGAAGGCGCCTCGCGTCTTCCCAACGTGACAGCCGAGCTTTCGTTCCAGAAAGGCTGGTTCGAAGTTCAGGACGAAGGTTCGCAGATCGTCGCCGATCTGGTGCTCGCGCGCGAGGGCGAACAGATCCTCGATTATTGCGCCGGCGGCGGCGGCAAGACGCTCGCCATGGCCGCCGCCATGCAGAACAAGGGTCAGGTGCACGCCTATGACGCCGACCGCAAACGGCTGGCGCCGATCATTGAGCGGCTGAAGCGGGCAGGCACGCGCAATGTCCAGGTGCATGACGACGCCAGGGGGCTGTCGGGTCTTGCCGGGCGCTGCGACAAGGTGCTGGTCGACGCGCCCTGCACCGGCACCGGCACATGGCGCCGCCGCCCCGACACGAAATGGCGGCTGACGGCGAAGAACCTCGACGAACGCACCGCCCAGCAGCAGGACGCGCTGGCGCAGGCGAGCGGCTTCGTCAAACCGGGCGGCGAACTGATCTATGTCACCTGCTCGGTGCTGCCGCAGGAAAATGAGGAACAGGTGCGCCGCTTTACGGGCGGGAACCCTGATTTTGAGATCGTCGGCGCCCTGCCCGCCTGGGACGGCCTGTTCGGAAAGCAGGCGCCGCGTCCGCACTCTTCCGATGGCCTGACCGTGACGCTGACGCCCGCCTCCACCGACACGGACGGCTTCTTCTTCTGCCGCATGCAGCGGAAGGGCTGACGCCCCCCCCGCTGCATGCGCAGACTGGGGCCCGTCATTTCGACGTGAAGTGCTGATCTTCAGCCAAATGCACCTGAAAGACCGGGGTGCGCCGGCCCGCGCCATTCTTAAAATCATTCCAAACTAGAGCGTTTGACACCAGTTTACTTTTGCGCGAAGAGACGGAGCCCGATTAGACGGAAGATCCGTCACAGGAGAGGATTATGAAGCTCAATACATTCCGCGCAGCCGTGCTGGCGATTGCCCCCGCCGCCCTGCTCGCCCTTCCCGCGCAGGCCGAGACCGATGCTGGCGCCGTGGTGAAACATTATGCCGAGGTGGCGCATGCCAAATATGAGGACTCGCTGACGACGGCCAAGGCGCTCGACGCCGCCATCGACGCCTTCCTGAAGGCGCCGACCGACGAGACGCTGAAGGCCGCCAGGGATGCCTGGATCAAGGCGCGCGTACCCTATCAGCAGACCGAAGTCTATCGCTTCGGCAATCCTGTTGTCGACGATTGGGAAGGCAAGGTCAACGCATGGCCTCTCGACGAGGGCCTGATCGACTATGTCGACGCCTCCTACGGCACCGAGAGCGACGAAAACTCGCTCTATGTGGCCAACGTCATCGCCAACAAGACGATCAAGATCGACGGCAAGGATGTTGACGCCTCGAAGCTGACGCCGGAATTCCTCTCCGGCACGCTCGCCGAAGCCGGCGGCATCGAAGCCAATGTCGCGACCGGCTACCACGCCATCGAATTCCTGCTCTGGGGCCAGGATCTGAACGGCACGGGTCCGGGCGCCGGCAACCGCCCGGCCACCGATTACGACCTCAAGAACTGCACGCACGGCAATTGCGACCGGCGCGCCGAATATCTGAAGTCCGCCTCCACCCTGCTCGTTTCCGACCTCAAGGAAATGACCGATGACTGGAAGCCGGACGGGGTGGCGACGAAGACCGTCGAAGCAGATCCGAAGGCCGGCCTCGTCGCCATCCTGACCGGCATGGGCTCGCTCTCCTATGGCGAACTCGCTGGCGAGCGCATGAAGCTCGGCCTGCTGCTGCACGATCCGGAGGAAGAGCATGATTGCTTCTCCGACAATACCTACAATTCGCATCTCAACGACGCGATCGGCATCGCTGCCGCCTATACCGGCAACTATACCCGCGTCGACGGCACCAAGCTCAGCGGCCCGTCGCTGCAAGACCTCGTCGCCGCCAAGGACAAGGCGCTCGATGCCGAGATGGAAGGCAAGCTCAACAAGACGCTCGATGCGATGAATGCCATGGCAAAGCGCGGCGAGACGGTCGAAAAGTACGACCAGATGATCGCCGAGGGCAACAAGGAAGGCAACGCGGTCGTCCAGGCCGCCATCGACGGTCTGATCGACCAGACGAAATCGATCCAGCGCGTTGTTGCCGCACTCGATCTCGGCGCGGTTCAGCTTGAAGGTTCCGACAGCTTGGATAATCCTAACGCCGTCTTCAAATAAGCAAAAGGCGGGCCGCTCTCAGTGGAGCGGCCCGGACTCTGAAATGCCGTCTATTACCTCCCTCATTCCTGTGTCCTCAGGGCTCCGCCCGACGGATGTCACAGGAATCCAGCCACGGCGTGTCGGCGCCGTGAATGACTCGGTCAGGGGAGAGTCTTCCGCGCCCAAAGACTTGGGCGCACTGGATTCCTGTGACATCCCTCGCGTTAAACCCGAGGAAGAGAATGAGGGAGTAGAGCGGGAAACAGGCGCCAGCATCGTCGAGCTTGGCGCTCGGAAAGGTCGCCTCTTCTCGAAACTCCGCCTCTCCCTCCGCATCGCCACCTTCGCCGCCCTTGCGGGAGCGCCCCTCGCTTTCGCCTCCGGCTTCGACCTGCCGGCGAAACGCACCGACCTTTCCGAGGCCGATCTCGCACGCGTCGCCGACATCACGCAGCCGACCCAGGATTTTTCCAAGGCCGAACAATATGAAGCGATGCAGGCAGGGGCTACGACCTCGATCGACCCTGTCACCGAAGACAGCTTCTCGCATATTTCGGCCAATATCCCCTTCGAGGAAGAGCAGAATTTCAGGCTTGGCAACGCGCTCTTCCGCAAGCTCTGGGTTTCCGCTCCCTCTTCGACGCAGGCCTCCGATGGCCTCGGACCGCTCTTCAACGCCCGCTCCTGCATGAGCTGTCATGTCAATGATGGCCGCGGCAAACCGCCGGAGGGGGGGCCGAGCGCCGTCTCGATGGTCCTGCGGCTTTCCCGTGCCGTCGCAACACCGGTGGAAGAGAAGGCGATAGCACGGGCGGATGTCGTCAATTTCCCCGACCCGGCCTATGGCCATCAGTTGCAGGATCTTGCCGTTCCGGGCCTTGCTGCCGAAGGTCGGATGACGATCAGCTATCACGACGAAAAAGTGACGCTCGGTGATGGCGAGACCGTGTCGCTGCGCCGGCCTGCTTACGGAGTGAAGAACCTTGCCTACGGACCGCTCGATCCCGCAACGACGATCTCGGCGCGTGTCGCTCCTGCGATGATCGGGCTCGGGCTGATCGAGGCCATTCCCGAGGCTGACATCCTTGCCCACGCCGACCCGGACGATACCGACGGCGACGGCATTTCGGGCAAGGCGGCGATCGTTCGCGACCACCGCAGCGGCAAGATCACGCTCGGCCGGTTCGGCTGGAAAGCGCAGAACGCTACAGTTCGCGACCAGAGCGCCGATGCTTTCGCCAACGATGTCGGCATCTCGACGCCCGATCAGCCGGACGCGCAGGGCGATTGCACCAAGGCGGAAGAGAAATGCCTTGAGATGCCGACCGGGGTGCAGAAACGGCTGGGTGCAGAAGAAGCCCCGGGTCCCGTTCTTGACCTCGTGACTTTCTATTCGGAAAATCTCGCCGTGCCGGCGCGGCGCAAGGCGAGCTTTCCCGACACGCTGCGGGGAAAGCGGATTTTTTACGAAACCGGCTGCATTTCCTGCCATGTGCCGAAATTCGTCACCGCCCGGAATACGCCCGACGAGGCGCAATCCTTCCAGCTGATCTGGCCCTATTCCGATTTTCTTCTGCACGACATGGGCGACCGCCTTGCTGATGGGCAACAGGTCGGGCTTGCAAGTGGACGTGAATGGCGCACGCCGCCGCTATGGGGTATAGGACTGACCCGGACTGTCAGCGGACACAGCTTTTTCCTGCATGACGGCCGTGCGCGAAACGTCACCGAGGCGATTCTCTGGCATGGCGGCGAAGCTGAAAAGGCCCGCAACGCTTTCTCCTCCCTGTCTAAAGACGACCGGGCGGCCCTGATTACGTTCCTGGAGTCACTTTGATGCGCCTTTGGCACCCCTTGCTCTGCCTCACTCTGATCGGCCTCGCCACATCGGGGGCCGCCCAGACCGCCGCGCCTCCGGCAGGGTTGAACGAGGATGCCGTTCCCGCCGTCTTGCAGCGCGCCGTCGACGAGGTGATCCGCCCCGGCTATCGCAACATGCAGCAATCGGCCGCCCGGCTGACGACGGCGATGAAGGATCTCTGCGACGGCGGCACGCAGCAAACGCTCGACAAAGCGAAATCGGCCTTCGACGACACGATCCGCTACTGGTCGATCATCGAGATCGTCCAGACCGGGCCCGTTATCCAGGACAATCTCTTCGAGCACATCCTGTTCTATCCCGACCGCAAGGGTGTCGGCTTGAGGCAGGTGCAGGCGCTGATCGCCAAGGCCGATCCGAAGGACGCGACCGTCGATGCGATCGCCGGCAAGAGTGTGGCGCTGCAGGGCCTGACAGCGCTGGAATATGTGCTCTACGGCAACGGCTCGGAGGACCTCGTCAAGCAGAAGGGCGGCTTCCGCTGCCTTTACGGCGCAGCGGTCGCCGGCAATATCCAGCGTGAGGCCGGCGAAGTCGTCGCTGCCTGGGAAAAACCCGATGGCGTGCAGGCGAGCTGGAAACATCCGGGCCCGCAGAGCAATGATTTCATGGACAACAAGGAAGCCGTGACCGCACTGCTCGGCATTCTCGTCCACGGTGCGGAGAATGTCCGCGATCAGCGGCTGGAGCAGTTCTACAAGGGCAAGGACACCGCGCCGCGCCCGCGCATGGCCATCTACTGGCGTTCGAAGAACACCTGGAAAGCGATGGCTGCCAATCTGGAAGGCCTGCGCACGCTCTGGCAGAAGGCCGGCATGGCCGAGCTTCTGCCGGCAGACAAGCGGTCGGTTGCCGCCTCGATCGACGCGGATTTCAAATCGCTGCTCGACAGCGTGCCGAAGCTCAATCCCGACATCGCCGTCGCCGTGAGCGATGCCGAGAAGGCCAAGCTCGATGCGCTGCTTGCCGACAGCCGCCAGCTGATTACCAGTATAAGCGACGAATATGGCTCGGCCATCGGCCTGTCGGCCGGCTTTTCCTTTTCGGACGGAGACTGAAGCGATGATACGAAGCACCACGATCGATCGACGCAGCTTCGTCAAGGCGGCAGGGATCGGCTTCCTTGCGGCCTTGACGCCAAGGTCGCTGATGGCGTTGGAGCGCTCGGACGCCGTCTATGCCTCGGGCATTCGCGCCGCCGACGGCTCCTTTGCCATCGCGACGGTGACGGAACGCGGCGAGATCATCGATCAGGTGGCGCTTCCCGCCCGGGCTCACGGCATGGCCTTCAGCGCCGCCACCGGCAAGACCGTCGCCTTTGCGCGCCGGCCCGGCACCTATGCGATGATCTTCGATCCGCGGAATAAGGGTCAGCCGATCGTCATCAGCTCCCGGGACGACCGGCATTTCTACGGCCACGGCGTCTTCTCGCCCGACGGCCGCATTCTCTACGCCAGCGAGAACGATTTCGACGCCAACCGCGGCATGATCGGAATCTACGATGCGACCGACCGCTTCACCCGCATCGGCGAATTCGAGACCTACGGCATCGGCCCGCACGACATGACCGTTTCCGATGACGGACGCCTGCTCATCGTTGCCAATGGCGGCATCGAGACGCATCCGGATTTCGGCCGCACCAAGCTCAATCTCGGGGCGATGCAGCCATCGCTTGTGCTGATCGATGCGGCGACGGGCGCGTTGATCGAAAAACATGTGCTGCCGGCCGAATGGTCGCAGCTGTCGACCCGCCACGTCGACCTCGACGGCGACGGCCGCATCTGGTTCGCCTGCCAGTATGAAGGCCACCGCAAGGACCTGCCGCCGCTTGTCGGTCATTTCGCCAAGGGCGAAGATCTTTCCTTCGTCGAGCTGCCGGAAGAGACGACGCGCAGGCTTGCCAACTACGTCGGCGCGATCGCCGTCAATCGCAGCGAAGGCCTCGTCGGCATCACCTCCCCGAAAGGCGGCGCCTCGGTGACGATCGACGCGAAAACCGGCAAGGTGCTGGCCGAGACGGTCATTGCGGATGCCGCGGGCATCGCGCCGGCAAGAGAGGGCTTTGCCGTCTCCTCCTATGATGGCGACTTCCTGTCGACCCGCAGCGCCGTCGCCTGGGATCAGCACATCGTTCGGATCTCTCAGCCGACGCGCGCATAGGCCTTCTGCTCGGCACTGATCGCCGACGCCGCGGCCCTTGCCGCTTCATGCAGCCATTCGGTCCCGCGCACCCGCAGATCGTCCAGGATCGCCACCGCCGCCGTCGGATCGTCGGAATGGCAGTTGGCGATCTCAAAGCCCATCAGCTCGAGCATCGTCGGCGCAAGCAGGATTTCCGGGTGCTTGTCGATCTCGATCTTGCGGCTGTTCGGCGAGAGCCGGCGCAGGAGGATATGCCCGGAGACGGTATAGTGAGGATCGGCCGAGCGCATACGCCCTCCGGCAATCTTGTCCGCATGGATCGTCCCGTGCTGCGGCCCGTGGCAAAGCGACCAGGCCGACTGCACCAGCGCCTTCGCCTCGCGCAGAACCGGCCCGCCCTGCCATTCGCAATAGGCGACGAAACGTGGCCGACCGAGACTGCCGGTGCCGGCGCGATGCGGCTTGGCCACGAAGCGACCTGAGCCGGATGGCAATGCACCGGTAAGCGCCTTGATATAGGCGGGAGGCGCCGGTTTCTCGCCGGGACGCAGGGTCTCGTATTTCTCCCAAAATTCCCGGCGTTCGGCATTCGGCAGCACCAATGCCTTGCGGAGCCATTTGTAGTCGCGCTCGAGGATGACGGGCAGCGGATTCTCAAGGCCCCTGCGATAGCCGGTGAGGATCAGTTCGCCGACCATGCGGACGGACGGGCCGTTGTCGCCGCGCGCCAGGATGGCGCTTGCCGCCAGACGAACGAGGTCGAGCGCATAAGGCATGACCGCCGCGTCGTCGAAATCATTGACGCCCCAGACAAGCCGGCCCTCGACGTCGCGCCAGGTGCCGAAATTTTCTAGATGCATATCGCCGACTGCCAGCACTTCAGGCGCACCTGCGAGGTCCGGGCAGATATCGAGGATGGTTTCGCACCAGCGCCAATAGGTGGCGCGCAGGAAGACGAACGCGTTGCTGCGCATCTTCTTGTGCTTCTCCCGCAGATCCTTCTTGACGAGATCGTTGCCGAGTTCGCCAGCCAGCCAGTTCTCGAAATTCCGCACCGATTGCGATATCGTCGTCATGCCGCTGATGCACCATCATTTCGAGTTCGACGCGAGAATACGCGCTCCGCGCGAGGCTGCAATCGCCATTGCACGGTTTCGGTGGTGCTGATGAAGCAGGCTTGTGGAGCGACGGCACGGCGAAAGGTTGCCCCAGCGACACGGTTTCCGGTTTCCGGCGGCATCGGCACGGATTTCGGCAAGGTCCAGCTTGTCGAATCCGGCCCGTCATGCCACTTTCCCGGCTTCGAGAGGGGCAGCCATGAGCGAGACTGACAGGGGCGATTTCCGCGCGCGAATCCGCCGCAATTTTGCGCGCCAGGCGGCGATGCAGACGATCGGCGCGGAGCTGACGCGCGTCGAGCACGGCGTCGTCGAGATCGAGCTTCCCTTCGACGTCAAACTGACACAGCAGCACGGCATCCTGCATGCGGGCATCATTTCGGCGGCGCTGGATTCGGCCTGCGGCTTTGCGGCCTACAGCCTCATCGATCCCGAGGCCTCGATCCTGACGATCGAGTTCAAAGTCAACCTGATGTCGCCGGGGCGTGGCGAGCGCTTCCTGTTTCGCGGCGAAATCACCAAACCCGGCTCCACCATTATCGTCGCCGACGGGCGAGGCTACGCGATCAGCGACGGGCCGGCGAAACTCATCGCCTCCATGACCGGAACGATGATGGTCATCCGCGGCAGAGAAGGAATCACAGGATGAAGTTCGAGCTGAAGTCGGTCGCAGGAAAATCCATGCTTTTCGTCATGGCGGCGGAGGCCGAATACGGCTCCTTCCTGCGTTCGCGCATCGAACCCTTGATGACCGGCGTCGGCCCGGTCGAGGCGGCGGTCGCGCTGACCAAGACCCTGGCACGGCTGGATGCGGCCGACGACCTGCCGGATCTCGTGGTTTCGCTTGGCTCGGCCGGTTCGGCGAAACTGGAGCAGACCGAAGTCTATCAGGTGAGCTCGGTCTCCTATCGCGACATGGACGCTTCGCCGCTCGGTTTCGAAAAGGGTAGGACGCCGTTTCTCGACCTGCCCGCGGCGCTCGAGCTGCCGCTGCGCATCCCCGGCATTCCCGAAGCAAGCCTTTCCACCGGCGGCAACGTCATCTCGGGCGCCGCCTATAGCGACATCGACGCCGACATGGTCGACATGGAGACTTATGCAGTGCTGCGCGCCTGCCAGGGCTACAAGCTGCCGCTGATCGGCCTGCGCGGCATTTCCGACGGTGCGGTCGAACTGCAGCATATCTCCGGCTGGACAGAATATCTGCATATCGTCGATCGCAAGCTCTCCTACGGCGTCGACAGCCTGTTCACGGCGCTGGAGGACGGGGTTTTCTGGTTTTAGAGTTCAGCGCCGCGCGTCTTCTCCGACGCGCGGGGACAATCGGAACAATAAAAACTCGACGCCGCCGATTTCCCGGATTGCCAGGCGAAGCGCTTTTCTTTAAAGCCTCGCCATGACCCAGACAGCACATCCCGACTCCGTTCTCATCGTCGATTTCGGCAGCCAGGTGACCCAGCTCATCGCACGGCGCGTGCGCGAGGCCGGCGTCTATTGCGAGATCGTTCCCTTTCAATCCGCCGAAGAGGGCTTCAAGCGCCTGCAGCCGAAGGCGGTGATTCTGTCCGGCAGTCCGGCTTCGACGGTCGACGAAGGGTCGCCGCGAGCACCCCAGATCATCTTCGACAGCGGCCTGCCGCTCTTCGGCATCTGCTACGGTCAGCAGACGATGTGCATGCAGCTCGGCGGCAAGGTCGAAAGCGGCCATCACCGCGAATTCGGCCGCGCCTTCCTCGACGTCGACAAGGACTGCCAGCTGTTCGAAGGCCTCTGGTCCTCCGGTTCGCGCCATCAGGTGTGGATGAGCCATGGCGACCGCGTCACGGCGCTGCCGGATGGTTTCGAGGTGGTCGCCACCTCTTCCAATGCGCCCTTCGCCTTCATCGCCGACGAGAAGCGCAAATATTACGGCGTGCAGTTCCATCCGGAGGTCGTCCATACTCCCGACGGCGCCAAGCTGATCGGCAACTTCATTCACAATGTCGCGGGCATCAAGGGTGACTGGTCGATGTCGGCCTATCGCCAGAAGGCGGTCGAAGAGATCCGCAAGCAGGTGGGCGACAAGCGCGTCATCTGCGCGCTTTCGGGCGGCGTCGACAGCTCCGTCGCGGCGCTGCTGATCCATGAGGCCGTCGGCGACCAGCTGACCTGCATCCTCGTCGACCACGGCCTGATGCGCAAGGACGAGGCGGCCAATGTCGTCGCCATGTTCCGCGAGCATTACAATCTGCACCTCCTGCATGTCGATGCGTCGGACCGTTTCATCGGCGAGCTCGAAGGCGTCAGCGATCCGGAGACCAAGCGTAAGATCATCGGCCGGCTCTTCATCGAGACCTTCGAGGAAGAGGCGAAGAAGCTCGGCGGCGCCGATTTCCTCGGCCAGGGCACGCTCTATCCCGACGTCATCGAGAGCGTTTCCTTCACCGGCGGCCCGTCGGTGACGATCAAGTCGCATCACAATGTCGGCGGCTTGCCGGAGCGCATGAAGATGCAGCTCGTCGAGCCGCTGCGCGAACTCTTCAAGGATGAGGTGCGCGCGCTCGGCCGCGAGCTCGGCCTGCCCGACAGCTTCATCGGCCGCCATCCCTTCCCCGGTCCGGGCCTTGCGATCCGTTGCCCCGGCGGCATCACCCGCGAGAAGCTGGAGATCCTGCGCGAAGCCGATGCGATCTATCTCGACGAAATCCGCAAGGCCGGGCTCTACGACGCCATCTGGCAGGCCTTCGCCGTGCTGCTGCCCGTCCAGACCGTCGGCGTCATGGGCGACGGACGCACCTACGAATTCGTCTGCGCATTGCGCGCGGTCACGTCAGTCGACGGCATGACGGCGGATTTCTACCACTACGACATGGAATTCCTCGGCCGCGCCGCCACCCGCATCATCAACGAGGTGCGCGGCATCAACCGCGTGGTCTACGACGTCACATCGAAGCCGCCCGGCACGATCGAATGGGAATGAGGGCAGAAGCCGCCCTCCGAGACCGCTATTTCAGCGGCAGAAACAGCTCCGCCACCGCCTCATGCTCCGGCACCTCCGGGAAGAAGCTTAGCCGCTGGCAATAGATCGGGAAATCGCGTGCTTGCTCGCCGCTCGCCGGAAGCCAGTCGCGATAAAGGTAGAGTGCCGGCCTCCAGATTATCGGTATTGCCGAGGACGCGCAGCGCCCGCCGGGGATCTCGCCGGCTTTGATCCCTTCGCCCGCCTCGATCGGCCGGCTGGTCCCCACGCAGAGGTCGACGCTATAATCGGCAGGCTCAGCAGGGCGCCGTTCTGAACGCCAGACGTTGAAGGTCGGACTTGTCCTGGGGTGCAGACCGGCGGCCTTGCGCCAGGCGATGAACCGCTGGATGGTGGCGGCGAGCATCGCCGGGTCACCCCGATGCTGCATGATCGCCACCGGCGTGGGCGGCACATTGCGGATCGTCATGTCGTTGGGGGTAAAAGTCTTCTGCATCAGCTTGCTCCTGGCGTTGTCGAGAGGTCCGAAGGCCGCAAGCCACGGCTCCCAGTCGGGAGACTTCCGGAACGACGAAGGCGATTGACCGAACCTTTGCCGAAAGGCGCGGGCGAAAGCATCCGGTGCGGTGTAGCCGGCCTTCATCGTATAGCCAAAAACCAATTGCAAATTAAAATCAGTTGATCTAGCCTGTTTCCTATCGGTGCGCAGCCGAACGCACGTGGATGCTCCGTTCAAAAAGGGAAGTTGGCATGGCCAAGCTCGTATTCGGGATGAACCAGTCGCTGGACGGCTACGTCGACCACACGGCCTTCGGGCCAAGCCCCATCCTCTTCCGCCACTTCGTCGAGCAGGCTCGGAGGCAGGCGGGCAGCGTCTACGGCCGCCGGACGTATGAGGTCATGCGTTATTGGGATGAGGATCATCCCGAGTGGAATGCAGAGGAACAGGCCTTTGCAGCGGCGTGGCGGAAGCAGCCGAAATGGGTGGTCTCGCGGTCATTGACGTCGGTCGGCCCCAACGCCAGCCTTGTCGGGGATGATCTCGAGGGCGCGATGCGCGCTCTAAAGGCCGAGCGTGACGGAGAGATCGAAGTTGCCGGGCCGGACCTGGCGCAAAGCCTTACCGGACTCGGCCTGATTGATGAGTATCACATCTACCTGCATCCCGTCGTGCTTGGCCACGGCAAACCATATTTCGCCGGGCCCCGACCGCCGCTTCGTCTTGTGAGCCATAATCTGATCGACGAGAATGTGATCAAGCTCACCTATGTTCCTGCCTAATGAGGAGCCGCAAGTGACGTTGCCGGCGAAGACGGAAGGCACGCATAGGCCGGCCGAGGTTCAGTCACCACGGCCGGCCTTGATTGTGTAAGGACGTTGCGGATCCAGAGCCAGCTTCAGCGGCCGTAAGTCACCTCGATCGAGGCCTTGTCGAGCGTGTTGGCCCTGACATAGAAGCCGACCATGGCGCCCGGCGCCGTCTCCGGAAGCGGAAGCTTGTCCACCTTGAGCGCGTAGACGGTGAACTGGTAGCGGTGCGGCTTATCGCCGGTCGGCGGGCATGCGCCGCCATATCCGGAAGTGCCAAAATCGGTGTGACCTTCCACGGCGCCTGCGGGAAGCTTCTTGCCACCACTTGCGCCGGTGGCAATCTTCGAAATATCTGCGGGGATATTGAACACCGACCAATGCCACCAGCCGGAGCCTGTGGGCGCATCCGGATCGTATGCCATGACGGCGAAGCTCTTGGTACCCTCGGGCGCGCCCGACCAGGCCAGTTCCGGCGAAATGTTTCCGCCCGAGCAGCCGAAGCCGTTGAAGACCTGCGCGTCGGCCATGGCCTTGCCGGCGGCTAGATCCTTCGAGGTGAGCTTCATTTCGGCGTGGGCGGCCGTGGCGCCGAAGACGGAGGCGGCCATAAGTGCTGCTGTGATCAAACGCATTGTTGTTCTCCTTGGTTGACGATGCCGGGAAACTATCGTCACCGCTCCAGCGCATCTGCCCCGCTCTGCTCAATTTCTGCCCCGATCCGCTCAAAGTGCTCGGGGCCGCTGCGTACATGACGCGGGCTGACGCCAAACCGCTCCTTGAAGCGTGCGGAAAATTGCGAAGGCGAATCGTAACCGACCTCCAGCGCAACCTGCGCCATCGGCAATGTCGTCGTCTGGATAAGCGCCAGAGCGCGGTTCATCCGGGTATCGCTCAAGACCTCGCTGAAGGCGGTATTCTCGGCGGAGAGCCTCCGCCTCAGCGTCGCCTCACTCATGTTGAACAAGCCCGCAGCATTCGCCAGCGTCCAGGCGCCGGCCGGATCAGCTTCGATCATCTGCCGCAGCCGGTCCTCAAGTCGAGGGCTTTCGCATCGGCCGAGCACCGCCCCGCAGAGCGCGAACCAGGTGACGAGTTCCATCAGACGGGCCTTGGCGATGGCGCCCGGAAGCCGCGCCAGATTGCCCGGCTGACTGCAATATTCGAACAAGGCAGCAGCTTCCTCCGGCAGCCTCGAGGTGCTGGCCGGAAGAGGCCGTGATGGCACGGCGACCGATCCCATCCTATCATAAGCGTCCTCGAAAAGCTGTCGCGGAATTGGAAGCGCCAGGGTCTGATATTTCTGCGGCGCCTTCGGAATGTTCTCCATCGTCAACGGCCGGTGGTCGGGCAAGAGGCCGTAATCGCCGGCCTCAAGGCGCAAAGGCTTGTCATCCGACATGACGATCTTCGTTCCAGACTGGACCTGGATCAGCAGCGGGCTGGTCGTGACGAGGCGATGGAAGCAGGCTCGCCCACCCTGGCGGATCAATGCCCTGGTCGGAATGGGAAAGACGTCGTCGAGCATATTTTCTCCGCCAGCGGATGTTCAGAACGGCGACCGGAGGGGCCAGCATGACGTCGCCCGCTCGGCCATCGACTAGGTGCTCGGGAATACCAAAACCACATGCCGGCAGCAACCATGCCAGCGGCACGGCACTTGATTAGGCCTAATTACCGGCCGACCGGCGCACATAGTCGACCAGCGCGCGCAGTTTCACTGGCTGCCTCTGGCGCCTGGGATAATAGAGATAGAAGCCCGGAAATGGCGGGCAGAACTCCACCAGCAGCGGCACGAGTTCGCCGCGATCGATATAGGGCTCGAAAGTTTCCACCATGCCGAAGGTGATTCCGGCCCCAGCGCAGGCGATGCGGATCATCATTCCCATGTCATTGGTCGTGACCACGGGATCGACGGCGACGTCGAAGTCGCGGTCGTTCTCCGTGAACTCCCAGCGATAGGGCGCGGTATCCGGGCGCGGCCGCCATCCGATGCAGGCGTGGTTCTCCAGGTCGCGGGGATGGCGAGGCGAACCGTGACGCTCGAGATAGCTTGGCGATGCGGCGGCGCATTGTCTCTGTGGAGACGAAACCGAAATCGCGATCATATCCTGCTCGATCACCTCGCCCAGTCTCACACCAGCGTCGAAGCCGGCTTCGACGATGTCGAATTCGTCATCGGTGATGGTGATATCGAGCTTGATGCCCGGGCAGGCCTGCATAAAGCCGGCGAGCAAAGTCCCGGATAGGAAGCGCTCGGCGATGGAGGAAACGGTGATCCGCAGCAGGCCGCTCGGGCGCGCCTGCATGTCGCGCACCGTCTGCATCGCATCCCTGACCTGGCGCATCGAGGGACGAACCACCTCAAGGAAGACTTCGCCGGCCTCGGTCAGGCTGACGCTGCGCGTCGTGCGCTGAACCAGGGGCGCACCAAGCCGGTCCTCAAGACGCTGCAAGGCCTGGCTGACGGCGGAGCGGGTCACGCCCAGACGCTCGCCGGCGAGCCGGAAATTCCGGGCCTCCGCTACGGCGAGAAAGACTGAAATGCCTTCGAGATCATCGGCCATTGGTTAGCAATGTTAACCAAGCCATCCGGCATTGGCAACTTAATCGCGCGGCTCGCCAAGATTATCTTCCTGTCGAGGTCAAGGCATGGCCTAGCCCCAAGCGCTCCCCGCTCGAAAGGAGGCGCGATGCGAAAGTTTTACAGCAGCCCAGTTCTGCATCTCTTCACCGCCATCATTCTGACCGGCACCGCGACGCCGGCGTGGTCGGCCGACGCCCCGAACGTGCGAAAAACCAAGTTCCAACAGCCAAGCGAGAACACCATGCAGCAGCATCCCTATGTCGGAATGTGGGTCACCGACGACGGCCGCGTCCGACACGGACTCCTGCCCGACAATCGTTACGACGAGGCCCGCGGAAGCCGGGAGAGCGCCTATCGCGGACGCTACGAAGTCACCGGAACGCACATTGAATACTGGGACGATACGGGCTTCACCGCCGACGGCGATTTCGTCGACGACAATACGCTCCATCACGGCGGCATGGTGCTTCGCCGCAAATGACCGCTCGCGCACAGGAAAGGGCCGCATAGGACGGCCGGAAAGGATGACGACCATGTCTTCCACCACACCCATCTGGTTCATCACCGGCGCATCATCCGGCCTCGGCCGGGCACTCGCCGAAGCGGTCCTGGCGCGCGGGTGGCGCGCTGCCGTTACGGCGCGCAGACCCGATACGCTCAGCGATCTCACAGCAGCGCATGGGAAGCGGGCGCTGGCCCTCGCCCTCGACCTAACCGACGGCCGCTCCATCGCCGCTGCGGTCCACGCCGCCGAGGCGCATTTCGGCGCCATCGATGTTCTCGCCAATAATGCCGGCTACGGCTATCTCTCGGCGATCGAAGAGGGCGAGGATGCCGAGATCCGCGCCCAATTCGAGACCAATGTCTTCGGGTTGATCGCCGTGACCAAACAGGTTCTGCCCCGCATGCGCTCACGCCGGCAGGGGCATATCTTCAACGTCTCGTCGCTCGGCGGGCTCGTCGCCTTCGCCGCGACCGGCTACTACCACGCCACGAAATTCGCGGTCGAAGCCCTGTCGGAATCGCTGGCCCATGAGGTCGGGCCGCTTGGCATTCGTGTGACGATCCTGGAGCCCGCCGGCTTCCGCACAGATTGGGCCGGCCGGTCGATGGTCGAATCCAGCACGATCATCGAAGACTATGCCGAGACCGCGGGCAAGCGGCGCCAGGCCACCCGCTCAATCGCCGGCAAGCAGCCGGGCGATCCCGCGCGCGCGGCAAGCGCAATCATATCGGCCTTCGAGGCGGGCGAACCGCCGCTGCGTCTGCTGCTCGGGGCAGCTTCCCTGAAGATCGCCCGCGATCGGCTCGACACGCTGCGCGCCAATTTCGATGCGTGGGCGAAGACGACTCTCAGCGCCGATTTTCCGAGTTGACCATCACGAAAATCCTCAATCTGCTCATGGAGTTTGAAATGTCTGATATCGAAGGAAAAGTCATTGCCATCACCGGAGCCAGCAGCGGCATTGGAGAGGCCACGGCAAAAGTGCTGGCCGCCGCCGGCGCGCGAGTCGTGATCGGCGCGCGCCGCAGCGACCGCCTGGAGGCGCTCGCCGGCGAAATCGAAGCCGGGGGTGGAACGGTGCGTCTGCGCAAGCTCGACGTCACCGACCGTGTCCAGGTGGAAGCCTTTGCAGGCTTCGCCAAGGCCGAATTCGGCCGGCTCGATGTCATCATCAACAATGCCGGCGTCATGCCGCTGTCGCCGCTCGACGCGCTCAAGGTCGACGAGTGGGACCGGATGGTCGACGTCAACATCAAGGGTGTCCTCTACGGCATAGCGGCAGCGCTTCCGATCATGAAGGCACAGGGATCGGGGCAGATCATCAACCTGTCTTCGATCGGCGGCCACAGCGTCTCGCCGACCGCGGCCGTCTATTGCGCAACGAAATTTGCCGTGCGGGCGATTTCGGACGGGCTACGGCAGGAGACCGACCGTATCCGCGTGACCGTCATCTCGCCCGGCACGACGACATCCGAGCTTGCCGACACGATCACCGACACGACGGCGCGGGACGCCATGAAGGCTTTCAGGGCGATCACCATCAGCCCGAAAGCCGTCGCCAATGCGATCCTCTATGCCATCAGCCAGCCTGACGACGTCGATGTCAGCGAAATCATCATCCGCCCGACGGCCAGCCCGCATTGAGCAGCCACGTCCCGTGGAATTGTCCGGCCGCTCAAAAGCCCAGCGACTGCTGGGCAGGCGGCGGCGGGCCGAGGCTGACGCCTTCGAGCTCCAGCATGCGGGCCTTCGATGACGAGCCGCCGGGCGCCGAGAAGCCGCCGATCTTGCCGCCGGCGGCAAGCACCCGGTGGCAGGGGATAATCAGGGCGACCGGGTTCTTGGCCATCGCCTGGCCGACGTCGCGAGCCGCTTCCGGCCCGGCGCCGAGTTCCCTGGCCAGCGCGCCGTAAGTGGTCGTGCTGCCCCAGCCAACACGCCTTGCCGCCGCATAGATATCCCGGAAGAAGTCATTCTGGTCGGCAAGATCGAGTTCGACGCCCGAGAAATCGGTTTCCTCGCCTTGGAAATAGCGCCTCACGGCCGCTACCGTCTCCACCACCTCAGGCGTCGGGGCGCCGGGTTGGGCATCCGGCAGGCGGCGCAGCAGCAGCCGTTCCGTCGCCTCCGCGGTTTTCGTCGGTAATTGGAAACGGGCGATGCCGGCGTCGCTCCAGGCGATGCCGCAGAAGCCGCCAGCGGTTTCGAAGATGAGATAGTGATGCATCGTCTCGGCCATGACACAGCCTCCGCATTTACGATCTCCCAAAGGATCCTATGGCGAGACCCCGGTTTCAACCCGTTTCTTGCGAAAATCGTTCTTTTTTTGTTCCTATCGGCTTGGAAGCCGATGAAGCAGGCGCTTTTGATGTTCGTCCGTGATCTCGACGGCAAGGCAAGATCAACATAGCGGCAACCTGCTTTTCTTCGGGATTGCCCCCGGTTGAGACAAGGGTGCCGGTGAGGCTTGCGCTCGCCGGATTTCCGCGCATAAAGCTGGTCGGCTGGTGAACGCGGAGCAAGGACAGCATGGAAGGTTCGGAGATCATCATCCCAGGCGATACGCCGGGAACGGAGTGGCGGCTGCCGGTGCTGCGTTTTGCGGGCCGTAATCCGAAGGCTCCGAAGGCCTATATCCAGGCGGCGCTTCACGCCGGTGAGCTGCCGGGAACGGCGCTCCTGCATTTCCTTTGCGAGCGCCTGCGGCGGGCGGAAAGCGAAGGCGCGGTCGCCGGCGACATCACCATCGTGCCGCAGGCCAACCCGATCGGCGCGGCGCAATCGCATTTCGGCGACTTGCAGGGCCGCTTCGATCTCGGCTCGCGTACCAATTTCAATCGGGATTTTCCGCTGATCAGCGTCGCCGATCGGCCGATGCTGACGGAAGACCTGAATGATTATCCGGCTACGGACCAGCTGAAGCGGCGACTTCTGGATATGGCGCTCGGCGCCGATCTCGTCCTCGATCTGCACTGCGACGATGAATCGCTGCAATATGCCTATATCGATGAGGCCTTCTGGCCGGAGGCGGCCGATCTTGCCGCCGCGCTCGACATGGAGGCGGTGCTGCTTTCGGATGGCGAAAGCTCGGCCTTCGAGGAGGCCGTCGGTTTTGCATGGAAATATGCGGTTCCCGGTGAACGACAATCCCGGCTGCCGGGCAAGCTTTCGGTCACGGTCGAGCTGCGCGGCAAGCGCGACGTCGATCCGCTGCTGGCGAAGCGGGATGCGGACGGGCTCTGGCGTTTTCTCGCGGCACGGGGGATCGTGAGCGACGACAGAATGGCGCCGGCCATGTTTGCCGGTCCCGCCGTGCCGCTCGACAATGTCGAGATCATTCGCGCTCCCGAAGGCGGCGCCGTGCTCTTCCATCGCACGATCGGCGACAGGGTTGCAGAGGGCGAGCTTCTGGCGACGATCGTCACCCGGCCCGGTCGGCCTGACGGCAGCATCGATCTGCATGCACCGCAGGATGGGCTGGTCCTGACCCGAACCTCGGATCGGCTGGTGCGCCGGCGCGGCGACCTGATGAAGATCGTCTGCGCCAGGCCGAGCAAGGCCGCACGCAAGGCCGGCACGCTGGAGAGTTGAACAAACGGTGCCCGGGATAAATGCCGGGCGGCATTTGCGCCGTCTCTCGCGCATGTTATCCCGCTGCCATCACAGGGAGAACGATCGGGCATGGCCGTCACCATCTATGGGATCAAGAATTGCGACACGATGAAGAAAGCCCGCAGCTGGCTGGAAGAACACGGCGTCGCCTATGAGTTTCACGATTACAAGGCGTTCAGCATCGACCGCCCCCATCTCGAAGCCTGGATCGACCAGGCCGGCCTTGATGCGGTGCTCAACCGCGCCGGCACCACCTTTCGCAAACTGCCCGATGCCGAGCGCGAGAATCTGAGCCGGGAAAAGGCGATCGCGCTGATGCTCGACCAGCCGTCGATGATCAAGCGGCCGGTGCTGGAGACCGAAGGCAAGCTGGTGATCGGCTTCAAGCCGGAGAATTACGCGGATATATTCGGGCGCTGAGCAATGTCCAAGACCACGCGCGCGACACAGGTTCTTTCCCAGGCAGGCGTCGCCTTCACCATCCACATCTATGTTTATGACCCGGGCGCGGAGCGCGTCGGGCTGCAGGCGGCGGAAGCCCTTGCTGAGGCGCCGCAGCGGGTGCTGAAGACGCTAATGGCCGAGGTGGACGGCAAGCCGGTCTGCGTCGTGGTGCCTTCGGATCGCGAGGTCAGCATGAAGAAGCTCGCCAGCGCCTTTCGCGGCAAGTCGGCCAATATGATGAAGCCGGCCGATGCCGAGCGGCTGACCGGCTACCATGTCGGCGGCATCAGTCCCTTCGGCCAGAGGAAGGCCGTGCCGACGGCGATCGAGGAAACCGCTCTCGCCGAACCGCTGGTCTATATCAATGGCGGACAGCGCGGGCTGCAGGTGCGGCTTGATCCGAAAGATGCGCTGAGAGCGTTGAAAGCGGTCGGTGCATCATTGATCGCCTGATTAGAGGAAACGCGCGAGTAGACCGGAAATCGCCTTCGCCTCGTCTTCGGCAAGCTTGCTGCCGACATGGGCCTCGATCGCTGCCGCATAGACAGCCCACATCCGTGTGCGAAGCGTTCGGCCGGCATCGGTAATCACAACCCAGCGCCCACGGCCGTCCTCGGCGAAGACCTCGCGCCGGACCAGGCCCTCTCTTTCCAGCCGGTCGATCAGCCGGGAAAGATTATACTGCGCCAGCAAGGTTCGCTCCTCGATCTCGTAGGGCCGCAGCTTGCCGTCTTTCGAGCGCGCCAATTCCCACAGCACGTCATACCAGGCAAGCGGCGGCATGCCGGCCGTTTTCAGATCGGCTTCGATCGCGGCGAGCAGCCGTTCGCCGGCGCGCATGATGCTGATCCAGGCAGAGGTGGCGGCTTCGCTCAGCTTCGTTGTCTTTTCCATCATAGATGCAAATACATTTATCTTGCATAAGGCCGCAAGCGCTATTATATGCATATGCATCTATTAAAACGAGGAGACGTTCATGAGCAGGCTTACCCTCATCAGCCACCATCTCTGCCCCTATGTGCAACGCGCCGCCATCGTACTTCGCGAAAAGGGTGTTCCCTTCGAGCGCATCAACATCGACCTTGCCAACAAGCCGGACTGGTTCCTGCAGATCTCGCCGCTCGGCAAGGTGCCGCTGCTGAGGATCGAGGACGAAGAAGGCGGCGAGGCCGTCCTCTTCGAAAGCAGCGTCATCTGCGAATATCTGGAGGAGACGCAGCCGGGGCCCGCCCTGCATCCTGCCGATCCGCTTGCCCGCGCCCGCCATCGCGGCTGGATGGAATTCGGCTCATCCGTGCTTTCCGATCTCTGGGGCTATGAAACCGCCACGGACGCGGAACAGCTGGAGGCCAAGCGCAAGATGCTGATCGCCAAGTTCACGACGCTCGAAGGAGCACTCGCGGACGGACCTTATTTTTCCGGCAGCAGCTTCAGCCTCGTCGATGCCGTTTTCGCGCCGATCTTTCGGTATTTCGATGTTTTCGACAGGCTGGGAGATAGCGGCATCTTCGCGGGGCTTGAACGGGTGACGCGCTGGCGGAGCGCGCTCGGCGAACGGCGAAGCGTGAAAGACGCCGTCGGCGAAGATTATCCGCAGCGGCTGATGGAATTCCTCGACAAGCACAAGTCGATCCTGCTCGGCCTGCCTGCCGCGGCTTGACGCTTGCGCTGAAACCGGTCGGGCATCGCGCCGGCCGGTTTCGAATCGGCAGCGGCGCGCTTCATTTTCGCCGCAAACGGGTCTAAGTCTTTCAGCCTCTTGGAGCGGTTCAGCTTTCACGGAAGCGCAGAACCGCTCTACTCTTTTGTTTACGCAATTCCCGGCAAAAGCGCTTTGCGCTTTGCCTGAGAAAACCGCTTCGCACTTTTCCTGGAATTGCTCTAGCGTCGATGACAGAAGGCAGGTTGAATCATGACTTTCATGCCCCAGAGCCAGAACACCGTTGATCCCGTCAAGCTCGAGAAGCTCGCGGAAGTCGCCGTCAAGGTCGGTTTGCAGCTGCAGAAGGGCCAGGACCTGGTGATCACCGCGCCTGTCGTGGCGCTGCCGCTTGTCCGCCTCATCACCAAACACGCTTATCAGGCCGGCGCCGGGCTGGTGAGCGCCTTCTACTCCGACGAGGAAACGACGCTGGCGCGCTTCCAATATGGCAGTGACGAGAGCTTCGACCGCGCCTCCGACTGGCTCTACGAGGGCATGGCCAAGGCCTATGCCAACGGGGCGGCCCGCCTGGCCGTCGCCGGCGACAACCCGATGCTGCTTTCCGAACAGGATGCCGGCAAGGTCGGCCGCGCCAATCGCGCCACCTCCACCGCCTATAAGCCGGCGCTGGAAAAGATCTCGAATTTCGACATCAACTGGAACATCGTCTCCTATCCCAACCCCTCCTGGGCCAAGGTGGTCTTCCCCGACGACCCGGAGCCGATCGCGATCGCCAAGCTCGCCAAGGCGATCTTTGCTGCCTCGCGTGTCGATGTCAGCGACCCCGTCGCCGCCTGGGCGGAGCACAATGCCAATCTCGCCAAGCGCTCAGCCTGGCTGAACGGCGAGCGTTTTGCTTCGCTGCATTTCCGGGGGCCGGGCACCGATCTGACGGTCGGCCTCGCCGACGGACATGAATGGCACGGCGGCGCCTCCACCGCGAAGAACGGCATTACCTGCAATCCGAATATTCCGACCGAAGAGGTGTTCACCACGCCGCATGCATTGCGGGTCGAAGGTCATGTCTCGAGCACCAAACCGCTGTCGCATCAGGGCACGCTGATCGACAATATCCAGGTGCGCTTCGAAGGCGGGCGGATCGTCGAAGCCAAGGCGTCACGCGGCGAAGAGGTCTTGAACAAGGTGCTCGATACCGATGAGGGCGCGCGCCGGCTCGGCGAAGTGGCGCTCGTGCCGCATTCCTCGCCAATCTCGGCGAGCGGCATCCTGTTCTACAACACGCTGTTCGACGAAAACGCCTCGTGCCACATCGCGCTCGGCCAGTGCTACTCCAAGTGCTTCCTCAACGGCGCGACCCTCAGCCAGGAGCAGATCAAGGCGCAGGGCGGCAATTCCAGCCTGATCCACATCGACTGGATGATCGGCTCCAACAAGGTCGATATCGACGGCATCACACCGGACGGCTCGCGGGTCCCGGTGATGCGGCAGGGCGAATGGGCCTGAGCGGCATCACCTTGCGCTGACTGAGCCAGACGCCGGCAAGCACCAGGGCGAAACCGGCGATCTGCACCGGCGTCAGGCTCTGGCCGAGCGCCAGCCAGCCGAGCAGGGTCGCGACCACAGGGCTCAGAAAGCCGAGCGAGGAAATCGCCGAGGGCTCGACGCGCGACAGGCCGCGGAACCAGAGCAGATAGGTGAAAGCCGCACCCACCAGACCGAGATAGGCAATGCCGGCAATGTTTGCGATGTTCGGCGACGGCAGCGCCGGTTCCAGGAAGAGCGCAAAGGGTACCAAGAGAATACCGCCTGCCGACAGTTGCCAGGCGGTGAAGGTGAGGTTCGACACCGGCGGCGCCCAGCGCCGTGACAGCACGGTGCCGAACGCCATCGAAACCGCGCCGGCGATACCGGCGGCGACACCCACGGGATCGAGGCTCGCCTTCGGCGTCAGCACCAGCAGCGCGACCCCGGCCATGCCGGCAAGACCCGCCAGCACGGCAAGTGGCCGGACCGGCTTGCCGAGGAAAAGCCGCGACAGGGCGATGACGATCAGCGGCTGCACGGCACCGACGGTCGCGGCAACACCGCCGGGCAGCCGGTAGGCGGAGACGAACAGCATCGCCCAGAAGAACGAGAAGTTCAGCGCCCCGAGAAGGAAGGCGCGGCCCCACCAGACGCCCGTCGGCAGCTTCCGAACAATCAGTAGCAGAAGCAGGCCCGCCGGCAGGGCGCGCAGCAGAGCGACCGTCAACGGATAGCCCTGGGGCAGGAAGGATGTGGTGACGAAATAGGTGCTGCCCCAGATAGCGGGGGCGACAGCGGTCGTCAGCACATCCGCCAAGTATCGAGAATTTGTCTTCATCTCAAGAATCTCTACATCAAGATAAATTCGAACATAACGCAATTTATCTTGACGTCAAGATATGCAGTGGTATCCATCCCACATGGGTGAAGCGAAGCAAGATCACGTCGACCGGATTCTGGCGCAATGGCGGCGCGAGCGGCCGGATCTCGACGTCGAGCCGATGGGCATCCTCGGGCGCCTGAAACGCCTCGGCACCCATCTCGGCCGCGAAGTCGAAGCCATGCTCATGAAGCACGGGCTTTCCACCTCGGCCTTCGACGTGCTGGCCACACTTCGCCGCTCCGGCGCACCTCATCGGCTTTCGCCGGGCGAGCTCCTGGAAATGACCATGGTCAGCTCCGGCACGATGACGAACCGGATCGACCAGCTGGAGAAGGCGGGCCTGGTCGAGCGCATCGTCAATCCGCAGGATCGGCGCAGCGTGCTGATCGCGCTGACCGAAAAGGGGCTTGCGACCGTCGAAGAGGCGGTCGGCGCGCATGTCGCCAACCAGCAGCGGCTGACGCGCAACCTGACGGCCGAGGACAAGGCCGAGTTTGACCGACTGCTGAAGAAATTCCTCGCGGATTTCGAATAATAAGAGCCTTTCCAGGTCAGATTGAAGCATTCTGTTGGCTCAAACGGAGTCGGATGGTCGACCGGCCGGCGCGCGTCGTAGCCAAGCTCTACGGCCAAGCCGGCCGGTCGATCAGCCGGCCCGTTTCAGCCCTCCGGCAGAATGCTTCAATCTGACCAGGAAAGGCTCTTTAGATGGCGGCGAGCGCCTTGCTGACACGCTCCAGATGCGCCCTGCGCCTGGATTCCGTGGCGCGGTCCATATCGTGGAGGCTCAGCATGCGGAAGATAAGCTTCCTCGAACAGAAGTTGGCGATACCGCGCTTCAGCAGGCGGCGAACGGGATCGCCCATATAGAGATGCACCAGCCACCAGGGCGAGCCCGTCGTCGTCAGCGCATAGAGCAGCCTGATATTGGTGAGCTCAGGCACGATCCGGCCGCCAGCGGCGTCATGCGTGAAGGCCACACCTGGCGCGAAGACGCGATCGAAGAAGCCTTTCAGGATGGCTGGGAAATTGAACCACCACTGCGGAAAGACGAGGACGAGACCATCGGCCGCCTTCAGCCGGGCAACGATATCGGCCACATCAGAGGTGTCGTAGGGCATATCGAAGTAAGCACGGCGCTCGGCCTCGGAGAGTCGTGGATCGAAATCCTCGGCATAGAGATCGAGCAGATCGACGGCATGACCGGAAGCTTCCAGCGCTTGGCGAGCCGTGTGCGCCACCGCGGCAGCAAAACTGTCCGACAAGGGATGGGCGAGCACCAGCAGGATCCGCATCGTTAGAACAGGCTTCCCTGCTTCGTCGGTTCCGCCGGTTTTGTGCTGCGCTTCTTGGCGCCGCCAGGCGAGATGCTGCCTTCCGTGGTCATTGCGCCGACACGGCCGTCGGCAAATTCGATGGCGATGCCCATGCCGGCGGAAAGTGCGGCCGCCTGCGAGACCGGCCTGTTGTCCTCGTCGCGAATGACGGCGTAGCCGCGCTTCAGCACGTTCTTGTAGGAGAGCGACTGCAGCACGCGGTCCTGCGCGGAGAGCTCGGCGCGGCCGCGCGTCAGCTGGTGGCGGATCGCCGTATCGGCATGGCGCGAAAGGTTGCCGAGCCGCTCGCGACTGCGGTCTGTCTCGGTCTTCAGCCGGGCCGGCAGCGAGGCGAGGATGGCCTCGGCGCGGTCAATGCGGGACTTCGAGCGATCGACCAGGCGCTCGACGGTGCGCTCGGCCCGCGCCATGCGCTCGCTCAGAAGCTGGCGTCGCTCGGCGATGCGATTGGAGAGCACATCCGGGCGGAGATGCGAGGCGATGCGCTCGAAGCCGCGACGCTTGTTGATGGTGTTGAGTTCCAGCCCGCGGCCGAGGCCGGCCGCCGTCTCGTCGAAGCGGCGGCGCGGCAAGGCGAGAAGCTGATCAAGCGAGGGCAATGCCCGCATCAGACTACGGACGGACTGGCGGCGCTGATCCATCTGCCGGTTCATGCAACCCTGCAGGCGGGCGGCAAGTGCGGCCGCCTGCGCTTCGAGCTCCGCCTTGACGGGCACAGCCATCTCCGCCGCCCCGGTCGGCGTCGGAGCGCGCACATCGGCGGCATAGTCGATCAGCGTCCAGTCGGTCTCATGGCCGACGGCCGAGATCAGCGGTATGCGGCTTTCGGCAGCAGCGCGCACGACGATCTCGTCATTGAAACTCCAGAGATCTTCCAGGCTGCCGCCGCCGCGCGCGACGATCAGCACATCCGGACGCGGAATGGCGCCGGCGGGGTCCAGCGCGTTGAAGCCGCGGATGGCGTTCGCCACCTCCTCGCCGGATCCCTCCCCCTGCACCTTCACCGGCCAGACGAGGACTTGCACGGGAAACCGGTCGGAGATGCGGTGAAGGATATCGCGGATGACGGCGCCGGTCGGCGAGGTGACGACGCCGATCACATGCGGCATGAAGGGCAGCCGCTTCTTCCGGGCCGCATCGAACAAGCCTTCGCCGCCGAGCCTGCGCTTGCGCTCCTCGATCAGCGCCATCAGCGCGCCGGCGCCTGCCGGCTCCAGTGTCTCGATGACGATCTGATATTTCGAGGAGCCGGGAAAAGTGGTGACCTTGCCGGTGGCGATCACCTCCATGCCTTCCTCAGGACGGAACTTCAGCCGCGAGAAAGTGCCTTTCCAGATAACGGCGTCGATACGGGCGCGATCGTCCTTCAGTGCGAAATAAGCGTGGCCGGAGGAGTGCGGACCCCGATAGCCGGATATTTCGCCGCGCACGCGAACCTGATCGAAGGCGGTTTCGACGGTGCGCTTGATCGAGCCGGAAAGCTCCGAAACCGAATATTCGGCAAGGTTGGTCGGCGAATCGCTGTCGAAGAGGTTGCTCATCCCTCCTTTCTATTTCCATTGGCGGGAAACGGGAAGGTCGCGACAGCCGGAGAGACCGTTTTCCCGACTGCTGAAACCGGTGGCGAGGCAGAGTCGTCGCCGTTGCATCAAGACTCACGCTCCGGGCATTGCGTGCATGCGGTCGTTGCAGCGATAAGAATGACAAGAAAAACGGGAAAATTCGCTCCGTCGGGGAACGCATAGATAAAACGCGCGTTTTCTCTGAAAGGGATTGCTAACCACCGCAATACAAAGGATTTTCAGCCGAGAGAGCCGGTAAATCTTTGTTAGTTGGCGCTTCCTATTCTTCCCCTCGTTCTCTCTGGGAAGGTGCTGAAATGATTATTCTCACAGCAGCAGCATTGGGCATCAGCGCCGGGTTAATGCGCTCGGCCGCCGGTATCGCATTGGTCGCCGCGCTGATCGGAATGAGCTTCACGCTGGCGGCGATAACCTCGCCGGGGCCGGTGTCACTTCTGGCGCTTGTTTATGCCATTCTCGGCTATAATGGCGGCCTTATCCTCTTCGTGCTCGGGCTTTATGCCAGCGACCGTCTGCAGGCCGTCCGCACGTCTCACTGACGTCAGCGCAACATAAAGGCTGTCGGCGTCAATTCGCCGTCGGCCGGTAGCGGAAGAACTGGACGCCCGTACCCGGCACCTGCGCCAGCCGCTCCAGATAGGGCGGAATATTCCCCTTGCCGAGTTCGGCATAGAGCCCATCTGGCTTCAATTTGGCGAGTTCGCGCGTCTGCAGGTCCTTCTGGCAGAAAGCAAGCGCCGTCACACCGGCTCCCTTCAGGAAGGCTTCCGCCTCCTGCGGTGTTGCCAGGCCGATATGCATTTCCGTCAGCATGCCGCCCTGATCGCGATGATAGGGGGCAGAGAGAACCCGGTTCTGCGTGAAGCGGAGGATCGGCACACCCATTTCCGATGGCGCGGAGACCAGGCCGGGCGGGAGTTCGGCAAGCGGTGCCAGCGCCTCTTTCGATGTGCAGGAAAGCGCTTTTGTCGGCTCCGCCGCCTTCTTCTGCGCATCGTTCTCCATCTGCAGCGAGACAAGCCCGCCACCGACGGCCCAGACTGCCGGAACGCTTGCAAGCACGCTCATCACATAGACGAAGGCAGCGGAGACATTCTCGCTGTCGCTGTTGGAGATGCGCCTGACATCAATGATCAGCAGGGCGAGCGGCAGGATCGAAAGCAGGTTCGAGAAGGAAGAGCCGCGCACCTGGACCAGCGCGATTGCCCAACTCGTGGCGATCAGGAAGAGCAGGATCAGGTGGATCTGCACGCGGTCGCGCTGAATGAGGCGAAAGATGCAGACGGCAATGGCGAAGAGGCCTGCCGCATAGAAGGCGCCGACCGCGGTGGGATCGGTGCGCGCCAGCGCCAGGAGCGATTGGGCTTCCGAAATATGCCGCAGCCAGAGCTCGACCAGCATCGGATCGAGATTGCCCAACGGATCGCTCAGGCATTGCGGCGCGATGACGATCGCCGCACCAAAAACGCCGACGCCGATAAAGGCGAGCGCGGTAAAGCGCAAGGGCCGACGCAAGGCGCTGGCAAAAACGGCCAAAAACAGCAGCAGGCCGCCACCAATCGCCGCCAGACTGTAATAGCCGAGCGAGAGATTGTCGCAGGTGACCATCGAATAGAGCCGGGGCGGTACCGTTGCGAAGAAAAGAATGTTGATCGTAATCGTCAGCGACAGCCCGAAGGCCCGGGCGGCGACGGCGAAATTCTCCCCTTCCCATGCCCAGAGCAGGGCGACCGTGAGGCAGACGCCGGCGACGAACGGGGTGGTCTCGGCCCCGATGGCGATGGCGACAGCCGCCGCAACGCCGGCGACTGAGTAGCTCCAACCGCGACGCTGGGGGTCCACGAGCATCGCCACCATCGTCGCGACCAGCGCCAGTTGCGCATTGTGATGATCGATGGCGCCCGGGGCGAAGCGGTTTCCGGTGTAGATCGCCGGAGCGGTGAGACCGAGGGCGATATGCATGCCCGCGACGCCGCCGATCCGCCGGCCGGCGACGCCCATGGCCAGCATGGCAGGAAAGATGAGCGATACGGGCCAGACGGCGAGCGCCAGCGCCTCGGCGGTTTCATGCGGCGCAAACAGGCCGAAGAACCAGATCAGCGAAGCGATCGGCAGATCGATCAGCCTCGACCAGTGCATCAGCGTACCGCCGGCAAGGCCGAGACGATATTGCGTCAGATCGAACCAGCCCTGGCCGGCAAGAAAATCGCGAACCTCGACGAGACGCATGCCGTCGTCGTTGTCGGGACCGACATAATCGGTGGAGCCGGAGAATTTGGTAACAAGGATAACGGCGGCGAGGATGACACTATAGGCAATGACAGCCGGCCACAGACGCGTCAGCAGCCCCCCGAGCCGGCTCCGGCGGGCGGCGGTCACGGCGGATGCATCAGCGATCGGCTGCACGGCGTTCATCGTGGTTAGCGCTTCGTTTCCAGATGCCCGAACCTTAGCGGGCACCGATCAAGAAAGTGTAAAGCCGTCTGAGACCGCAGCCGATTTTGCCTGCGTCATAGGGTCTTATTAACGCTGCGTGATTTAGGCTGGTGGCGGCTTTTCAGTGTAACGAGTAGAGTCATGGCCCGAACGCTTACCCATCACCCGGACATTGCCGTCCTGCTTCCCTGCTATAATGAAGCTGCGACGATCGGCGCTGTGGTGCGGGGCTTCCGGGCGACGCTGCCGGATGCCGCGATCCACGTCTACGACAATAATTCCACCGACGGCACCGCGCTGCAGGCGATGCTGGCCGGAGCGCATGTCGTGCGCGAACGGCGCCAGGGCAAAGGGCACGTCGTGCGCCGCATGTTCGCCGACATCGAGGCCGACATCTATATCATCGCCGACGGCGACGGAACCTATGCGCCTGGCGACGCCGAGGAGCTCGTGCGAACGCTTCTAACCGAGCGCGCCGACATGGTCGTGGGAACCCGGCGCGGCGTGCATGCCGATGCCGGCCGTCAGGGCCATGCGCTTGGCAACCGGCTTTTCAACCTGCTCTACCGAACGATCTTCGGCCCCGACTTCACCGATATCTTTTCCGGCTACCGCGCTTTCTCACGTCGCTTCGTCAAAAGCTTCCCGGCGGTATCCGGCGGCTTCGAGATCGAAACGGAGATGTCGGTGCATGCCTCCCGGCTGAAGCTTCCGGTCAGCGAGCTGGAACTCGACTATGGCCGGCGCCCGGAAGGCTCGCATTCCAAGCTTTCGACGTTCCGCGACGGCGGAAAAATCCTCTGGATGTTCGCGATGCTGATGAAGGAAACCCGGCCCTTCGCCTTCTTCAGCGCGATCAGCGCCGCCTTCATGCTGACGAGCCTCGGCTTCATGACGCCGGTGCTGGCGGAATATTTCGACACGGGCCTCGTCAGCCGCATGCCGACCTGGGTGCTGTCGATGGCGCTGATGATGATCTCCTTCATGCTTTTTACCGCCGGCGTCATCCTGGATTCCGTGGCCCGCGCCCGGGCCGAGCAGCTTCGTATCCATTATATGAGCCTGGAGACCCCGAGTGCGGTCAAGGCACCGCTCGCCGACGCCAAACCGGCATCGCGCGATCGTCCCGGCAAGGCGGATGCGGCATGAGAAAGCTCGTCCGCTTCGCGATCGGCGGCGGCATCGGCTTCCTTGTCGATGCCGGCATGCTGGCGGCGCTGCTCCATCTGACGCCACTCGGACCGTTTCTGGCCCGGCTCGTCGCCATCGCGACGGCAATGGCGACCACATGGGCTTTCAACCGCAGCTTCACCTTCGATCGTTCCGGCCGGTCGCTTGCCGCCGAGGGTTTCCGCTACGGCTCGGTCGGCGTGACGGCGGCACTGGTCAATTACGGGCTATACTCTGCGCTGCTGCTTTCGCTGCCGGCGCTGCAACCGCTGGCGGCCATGGTGATCGCCAGCGTCGCCTCGATGGTCTTCAGCTTCTTCGGCTATTCGCGCTTCGTCTTCCGCGCGGAATGAGCGGAATGATCAGACTGCCTCCCAGCCGTCCTTCTCGCTGGCGCGGTAGATGGCATCGATCACCTTCTGGTTCAGCTTCGAGTTTTCGAGCGTGACGATCTCTTCCTTGCCGTTCTTGACCGCGCGAGCGAAGGCCTCGACCTCGCGCCTGTATTGGCGGCTGTCCTGATAGCGGAAGATGCGCGATTCATTGTGGCTGCGATCGGCGAGTTCGATCTCTTCCGGTCCCCAGCGATTGGCGTTGAAGGGCGATTTGACCTCGATGTAACCTTCGGTGCCGTGGAAGACCATGACCTGACGGTTGGCCATCTGTGTCGAGACATAGAAGCTCAGCTCGAAATCGCCGAAATCGGCCTTGACGCTGGAGTAGATATCGGTGCCGAAATCCGGATCGCGCTCGGTGATCGCCTGGACTGAGAGCGGCTCCTTGCCGGTGGAAAAACGCGTGCTCATGACGGGATAGACGCCGATATCGGGAAGGCCGCCGCCGCCGAGTTCCGGAACGTTACGCATGTTGGCGGGGTCTCGGTTGAAATAGGTGAAGGCGCCCTGCACATGTCGCAGCGAACCGATCGCACCCTCGGCTATCAGTGAGCGCACCTTCTGCCAGACCGGGGAATAGGTGACCATATAGGCTTCGGTGACCACCACGCGGTTGCGGTCGCGGGCAGCGATTACCGCGTCGATATCGTCGGCCTTCAGGGCCAGGGGTTTTTCGCAGAGCACATGTTTGCCGGCATCGGCTGATTTGATCGACCATTCGATATGCTGCGACGTCGGCAGCGGGATATAGACCGCGTCGATGACGTCGGAAGCCAGCATTTCCTCATAGGAGCCGAAGGCATGCGGCACGGAGAAGCGATCGGCCATCTCCCTTGCGCGCGTGAGATCACGGCTGGCAACCGCCGTGACGACGCAATTTTCCGCGTCCTGGATGGCGGGAACGACATTGTCGCGACCGATCTTCGCCGTTGAAATGATACCGAAACGCAGCATGTGCGAGCCTCCCAAAACCAATGTCGGCGAACCATATTCAGGCCTCCGCCGCGACGCAATGGCGCGACATGAAATTGCGGAAGCCGGGTTTGCCTGGCGCCGGGATCGCGCTAGCTTGGCCAGACGGCGTTCTGCCGTATCCGCGATTCAATACAGCCTTTTATATTCACCCATTTTGGAGAGCGTCATGAACATGCGCCGGCTTGGAAAAACAGGTCCTTCGATCTCGCCGATCGTCTTCGGCGGCAATGTTTTCGGCTGGACGGCCGACGAGAAAACATCTTTCGCCATTCTCGACGCCTTCTTCGACGCGGGGCTGAACACGATCGACACGGCGGATGTCTATTCCACATGGGTTCCCGGCAACAAGGGTGGCGATTCCGAGGAGATCATCGGGCGCTGGCTAAAGCAATCGCGGATCTCCCGCGACAAGGCCGTCATCATTACCAAGGTCGGCTCGGACATGGGGCAGGGAAAGACCCTCAAGGAGGCATACATCCTGAAGGCGGTCGAGGGTTCGCTGCGCCGATTGCAGACGGACTATATCGATCTCTATCTCTCGCACTGGCCGGATGCCGATACGCCACACGAGGAAACGCTTGGCGCCTTCGCCAAGCTGAAGCAACAGGGCAAGATCGGCGCCATCGGCTGCTCGAACTATGATGCGGATCTGCTCCAGGCGTCGTTCGACGCAGCCGAGAAGGCTGGCCTGCCGCGATACGACGTGCTGCAGCCGGAATATAATCTTTACGAGCGCGCGAGCTTCGAGGGGCAATTGGCCGAACTGTGCATCCGTCAGAATATCGGCGTCATCACCTATTTCAGCCTCGCAGCCGGTTTCCTGACCGGCAAATACCGCAGCAAGGCCGATACGCAAGGCCGCGCCCGCGAAGGCCGGGTTTCGCAATATTTCGACGCCAAGGGCCTGCGCATCCTCGCCGCGCTTGATCAGGTCTCGGCCGAGACCGGCGCCAAACCCGCGGAAATCTCGCTCGCCTGGCTTTTGCGCAAGAAAGGCGTCACGGCGCCGATTGCCAGTGCGACCAGCCTGTCGCAGCTTGAAAGCCTGGTGAAATCAGCAACACTCTCCCTTTCCAACGACGCAATGGCGCTGCTCGACGAAGCCGGTGCCTGAACAGGAATGCCATGACCGTAATCATTCGCGATGCCCGCCCGGAAGACGAAGCCCGTTGGCGTGAACTCTGGGCAGCTTATCTGGCCTTTTACGAGGTGAGCGTTGACGCTGACATCACCGACCAGACGTGGCGGCGAATCTTCGATCCGGCCTCGGCGATCGGCATGCGCGTCGCCGAGGCCCACGGCAGGATCATGGGCTTCGCTCTTTTCCTGACGCATGAGGGCACCTGGATCCGCGGCAGGGACTGCTATCTCGAAGACCTCTTCGTCGATCCCGATGCGCGCGGCAAGGGTGTCGGCCGGGCGCTGCTGGACGATCTCGTCGCGCTCTGCAAGGCCGAGGGCTGGTCGCGGCTCTATTGGCATACGAGCGAAGGAAACAAGACTGCCCGTGCGCTCTACGACAGCTACGTCGAGAGTGACGGCCACATTCGCTACCGCATCAGTTTCTGAGGGCGGGAAATCCCTCATACCATTCCGAATGGTCGCCTTCCCAGTTCCCCATGCCCGGCTTGGTCAGGATGCCGCGCGGCCTGACGTAGCTCTGGATCACCCGCTTCGGCCGTTCGTGCCATTGGATATTGAAGGCCGAAAGCTTTGGGAAGAAGCAGAGCGAGGCGTAGGGCAGATGGTCGTGGATCCACCAGGCGAGCCGCTGCCAATCGCTTTCATCGCGATAGCGGTCGATCATCCAGGGCACGGCAATGCAGACGGCGGCGCCCATGCAGCCGTCGATATCCCTGATATCCCAGATGTGATGCGCAGCCGTTGCGGCATTGGTGGAACAGTTCAGATTGTTCGCGTTGCCGAAGCGGTTGACCTCAGGCGAGCGGTAGCCGGAGCGGATGTGAAGACGCCCGAACGTCGCTTCCAGCGGCTCCAGCAGTTCCTCGCAAAGTCTTTTGCCGGCTTCGATCGCCAGGTCGGGATCCTCGGGGATATTGGGAATCCGGTAGAAATCCGCGATTTCCGAATGCAGGAAATCGCGGAAGAAGAAGTTTTGCGACAGCCGCACGCGGCCGAGATCCTCCAGACCTTTCATCGAACCCGGCTTTCGCATGATCTTTTCGTCCTCCACTTCAGCGGCCGAATGATTGCCCGGCGCGGTTTTCCAGTCCACCCGAAATCGATCGGGAACAAATTGCGCGATCTTTGCTTCTTAGTGTGTCGCCGCATTCGCGGCCTTTCCCAAAACAAGGATCGAGAAAATGGCCAAGGAAAAGACGTTGGAAGACCTCTTCTACGACACGCTCAAGGACATCTATTTTGCCGAGCGGCAGATATTGCGCGCCCTGCCGAAGATGGCGCGCGCCGCCCAGTCCTCCGAACTGAAGGCCGGTTTCCAGAAGCATCTCGAGGAAACGGAAGCCCAGGTCGAGCGGCTGCAGCAGGTTTTTGAAAAGATCGGCAAGCGCGCCCAGGGCAAGACTTGCGAGGCGATCCAGGGCATTATCGCCGAGGGAGAAGAGATCATGGAAGAATTCAAGGGCACACCGGCGCTGGATGCGGGGCTGATCTCGGCTGCCCAGGCGGTCGAGCACTATGAAATCGCCCGTTACGGCACGCTGAAGACATGGGCCGCGACGCTCGGCCAGAAGGATGTCGTCGCCCTGCTCGACCAGACGCTGCAGGAGGAAACGGCCACCGACAAGATCCTTACCAAGCTCGCCACGACTGCGGCAAACCAGAAGGCAAAAGCCGCCTGACGAAACGAGGCAAACGAGCGGCGGCCCTCATCGGCCGCCCGCATCCCTCACCGCATACCTGAAGAAATCGATGAAGGCGCGCAGCGCCGGCCGCATTTGCCGTCGGCTCGGATAATAGACAAACCACCCGGGATAGGGCGCGCACCAATCCTCCAGCACCCGCACCAGCCTGCCGGCCGTCAGTTCGGTATGCACCCGCATGTCGAAGAGATAGGCAAGGCCGGCGCCGTTCAGCGCCGCGAGCAGGGCCAGCCGGTCCTCGCTGACAACAAGCGGCCCATCGACCGCGACGATCAGTTCCTGCCCATCCTTTTCGAATTCCCAACGATAGATGGAGCCGTTGGTGAAGCGTCGCTTGATGCAACGATGATGGACGAGATCGCGCGGGTGCTCCGGCTTCGGATAGCGCTCGAAATATTCCGGCGAGGCCGCGATCACCGTCGTCAGATTGGGTGAGATCCTGACTGCGATCATATCGGCCTCCAGGCTCTCCTCCAGCCGGATGCCCGCGTCGAAACCCTCCTTGACGATATCGGTGAAGCCGTCCTCATTGGCGATCTCCAGCGTGATATCGGGATAGGTGTTGAGAAAATCGCCAAGGCGCGGGGCGAGCAGGATATCGGAGGCGAAGCGCGGCGCAGTGACGCGCAGGTTTCCGGCCGGTTTGCCGCGCGTATCGTTGACCGCCTCCAATGCGACGCCGATCTCCTCGAGCGCCGGACGCAACCTTTCGAGAAGCAGCCGGCCTTCCTCTGTCGGCGCGACACTGCGGGTCGTACGCGCCAGAAGCCTGACGCCGAGACTGTCCTCCAGGCTCGAAATGGCGTGGCTGACCGCCGACGGCGCGACGAGCAGTTCCTTGGCCGCGGCCCGGAAGCTGCGATGCTCCGCGACGGCGGCGAGAACGGCGAGTTGAGAGAGTTGCCTTCTGTCCATTGATCGAAATTATAGAACAGGCTGTTAGAAACTGCATGCATTTTTTGATTGATACGGCGCCGATATAGTCTGCCCCTGCCGCAATGATCTCCCAAGCGGTTCGGCGCCAGCTCAGAAAAGGAGCGCATCATGAAAACCAGAAAACTCGGAAGCGATTTGTCGGTCTCTGCCGTCGGCCTCGGCTGCATGGGCATGAGCTTTGCCTATGGCGCCAGCGACGAAGCGGAATCAGTGAGGACACTGCACCGCGCCGTCGATCTCGGCGTCACCTTCTTCGACACCGCCGAGGTCTATGGCCCCTTCACCAACGAGGTTCTTCTCGGAAGAGCGCTGAAGCCCTTCCGTGACCGCGTGGTGATCGCCACCAAATTCGGCTTCAGGATCGATACCAGCCAGGCCGGCGCTGCCGCCATCGCCGGCGTCGACAGCCGTCCCGAACATGTGCGTGCGGTCGCCGAAGCCTCACTCAAGCGTTTGGGCATCGAGACGATCGATCTGCTCTACCAGCACCGGGTCGACCCCAACGTGCCGATCGAGGAGACGGTCGGCGCCATGGCCGAGCTTGTGAAGGAAGGGAAAGTTCGCGCCCTCGGCCTCTCGGAAGCCGGCAGCGCCACGATCCGGCGCGCGCATGGGGTCCATCCGATCGCAGCGCTTCAGAGCGAATATTCGCTGTGGACGCGCGATCCCGAAGAGGATGTGCTTGCCACCTGCCGCGAACTCGGCATCGGCTTCGTGCCCTACAGCCCGCTCGGGCGCGGTTTCCTGACAGGAGCGATCCGCAAGGCCGACGACCTTGTCGCCGACGATTTCCGCCGGCAGGTGCCGCGTTTCCAGGCGGAGAATTTCGACGCCAATGCCGCGCTTGTCGCAACGCTCGAAAAGCTAGCCGCCGCCAAAGGCGTGACCGCGGCGCAGCTGGCACTGGCCTGGGTGCTGAACCAGGGCGACGACATCGTGCCGATCCCCGGCGCGCGCAAGCTTCACCACCTCGAACAAAATGTCGCCGCTGCCGATATCACGCTCAGCGCGGAGGAGCTTGATCAGCTCGGCGAAGCGATCCCAGCGGCACAGGTCGCCGGCAATCGCTATTCGGATGCCTCGCTTGCCATGACGAACATTTGAAAACGGACAAGCCCGGCCGGTCGCATAGGTCGGGCTTGCCTTCGCGGCCGGCGAAACTATCTAACGTCATCTTGGAGAACGGGATGGAAACATGTCGGACAGGCAGGCAGTCGAACAGACGGTTCATCTCTATGTCGAAGGCATGGCCTTCGCCAATGCGGCAGCCTTGAAGAAGGCCTTTCACCCGAAAAGCTCGATCATCGGCTATTACCAGAATGCCGTCGAATGGCTGACGCGGGACGAATTCATCGCCGCGATCCTGGCGGAGGAGCCCGCCGCGCCCGGCACGCAGCCTTTCATGGACATCCAGAACGTCGATGTCGAGGGTGACGCGGCAAGCGTCAAGGTCACCGACGATTTCGCCGGAATGCGCTTTACCGACTATCTCTCGCTGCTGAAGATCGAAGGACGCTGGGTGATCGTCAGCAAGCTCTACCATCTTCATACGTGAAAAGACCGGCCGCTTACGCGACCGGTCTTTTCAGTTTTCGGAAGATGAAGCTCAACTTCTGAGCACACCGCCGGTGAATTTCGTCACGCTCGCCACGATCTTCTGCGTCAGCGCCTCGAAATCCTCATCCGTCAGCGTGCGCTCGACCGGCTGGATCTGAACCTCGATCGCCACCGACTTCTTGCCCTCGCCGACCGATGCGCCCTCGAAGATGTCGAAGACGTTAACGCCGGTGATAAGCTTGCGGTCAGCGCCGGTCGCAGCCTTGACGATCGCGCCTGATTCCACCGTCTTGTCGACGACGAAGGCGAAGTCGCGCTTGACGGCCTGGAACGGCGACAGATCGAGCGCCGGCTTGGTACGGGTCGCCTTCTTCTTCGGCTCCGCCATAGCATCGAGATAGACTTCGAAGCCGCAGAGAGCGCCGGAGACATCGAGCGCTTCCAGCATCAGCGGGTGGAATTCGCCGAAATAGCCGAGCACGATCTTCGGCCCCATCTTGATCGTACCGGAGCGGCCGGGGTGATACCATTCGGGCCCGCCCCGCTCGATCTGGATGTTGCCCATCGGCAGGCCGCAGGCTTCGATGACGGCGAGCGCATCGGCCTTGGCGTCGAAGGCGTCGACCGGCTTGCCGCCGCCCTTGGCTGCATTCGACCACATGCGGCCGGCGCCGGCGAGCGAGGCCGTGCCGCGGCGGATGCCGCCGGCGACGCGGCGCTGGCCTTCCGGCCGGTCGTTTTCATAGGTGCCCGAGACCTCGAAGATGGCGACGTCGGCATAACCCTTGTCGGCATTGCGCTGAGCTGCGGTCAGCAGACCCGGCAGCAACGACGGGCGCATGTCCGACATTTCGACAGCGATCGGATTGGCAAGCTTGAGGGCTGGCGAACCGCCGCCGAACAGCTTCGCATGTTCCTCCGCAATGAAGGACCAGGTGACGGCTTCGAGCATGCCGCGCGCGGCCAGCGCCCGCTTGGCCGCACGGGTGCGGATCTGCAGAGTCGTCAGAATCTTGCCGTTGACGGCGGCATGGCTTTCGAGCGGCGCCGGCTTGATATTGTCGACGCCATGGATGCGCATGACCTCCTCGACGAGATCCGCCTTGCCGTCAACATCCGGGCGCCAGGAGGGAACGGCGACGGAGACGCGCTCGCCGGAACCGGAGACCGTGAAGCCGAGACGCGTCAGGATCGTGTTGCTTTCCTCATTCGAGACGTCGAGGCCGGTCAGGCGCTTGACCTCCGAATAGGGGAAATCGACGACCTTCGGTTCGTAGCCGTGATAGCCGACAATCTCGGCCCTGGCGGCGGTGCCGCCGCAGAGTTCCAGCACCAGTTCCGTCGTGCGTTCGAGACCGGGAACCATGTATTCCGGATCGACGCCGCGTTCGAAGCGATAGCGGGCATCGGTGATGATGCCGAGACTGCGGCCGGATTTGGCGATGTTCATCGGATCCCACAGAGCGGATTCGATCAGGACGTCGACGGTGTTGTCGTCGCAGCCGGAATGTTCGCCGCCCATGATGCCGCCGATCGATTCGATGCCTTCTTCATCTGATATGACGACATTGTTCGGGCCGAGCTTGTATTCGCGCTGGTCGAGCGCCAGCACAGTCTCACCTTCCCTTGCCCGGCGGACAGTGAGATTGCCCTTTATCTTGGCGGCATCGAAGACGTGGATCGGGCGGCCCTGATCGAAGGTCATGTAATTGGTGATATCAACGAGCGCATTGATCGGGCGCAGGCCAATGGCGGTGAGCCGCTGCTGCATCCAGCGCGGGCTCGGGCCGTTCGTGACGCCGCGCACGAGACGCAGCGCAAAGCCTGGGCAGAGCCTGGGATCATCGAGATCGAGCGTCAGCTTCACCGGCGTTTCGCCTTCGATAGCGAAGGACGGCGCAGACCGCGTCTTCAGCGTGCCGAGACCGGAGGCGGCGAGATCACGGGCGATGCCGTGGATCGAGGTGCAGTCCGGCCGGTTCGGCGTCAGGTTGATCTCGATGACGGGATCGTCGAGATGGGCATAGGAAGCATAACTCCGGCCGACCGGCGCATCCTCCGGCAGATCGATGATGCCGTCATGATTGTCGGAAATCTCAAGCTCCTTTTCGGAGCACATCATGCCGCGGCTTTCGACGCCGCGGATATTGCCGACGGCCAGCGTCACCTCGATGCCGGGAACATAGGTTCCAGGTGCGGCAAAGGCGCCGACCAGGCCGGCGCGTGCATTCGGGGCACCGCACACGACCTGCACCGGCGCGCCGGATCCGGTATCCACCATCAACACCTTCAGGCGATCGGCCTGGGGATGTTTTTCCGCCGACAGGACCTTGGCGATGACGAAGGGCTTGAACGCCGCCTTGTCATCGACATCCTCGACTTCCAACCCGATCTCGGTGAGGCGGGCGCAGATTTCATCCAGCGTGGCATCCGTTTCGAGATGCTCTTTCAGCCAGGAGAGCGTGAATTTCATCGTCCCAAATCTCCGTTCAAGCGCTCAGACCGCCGAACAGCGTCGGCATGTCGAGCGGGCGGAAGCCGTAATGCGTCATCCAGCGGACGTCGGCATTGAAGAAGTCGCGCAGGTCGGGCATGCCGTATTTCAGCATGGCGATGCGATCGAGGCCCATGCCCCAGGCAAAACCCTGATATTCGTCCGGATCGAGCCCGCCATAGCGCAACACGTTCGGGTGGACCATGCCGCAGCCGAGGATCTCCATCCAGTCGGTGCCTTCGCCGAACTTGACGATCGGACCGGAGCGGTCGCACTGAATATCGACCTCGAAGGAGGGCTCGGTGAAGGGGAAGAAGGACGGGCGGAAACGCATCGTCACGCTGTCGACCTCAAAGAAGGTCTTGCAGAATTCTTCCAGCACCCAGCGCATGTTGGCGACATTGGCCTTCTTGTCGACGACCAGGCCCTCGACCTGATGGAACATCGGCGAATGTGTGGCGTCAGAGTCCTGGCGATAGGTCTTGCCGGGAATGATGATGCGGATCGGCGGTTTTTGCGTCTCCATAGTGCGCACCTGCACCGGCGAGGTATGGGTGCGCAGCACTTTGCGCTCACCATTCTCATCCGGATTGAAGAAGAAAGTGTCATGCATCTCGCGGGCCGGATGGCCTTCGGGGAAGTTCAGCGCCGTGAAATTGTAGTAGTCGGTTTCGATATCGGGACCTTCGGCGATCGAGAAGCCCATGTCGGCGAAGATCGCGGTGATCTCGTCGACGATCTGGCTGATCGGGTGGATGCGGCCGCGCTCGGCGGGCGAGGAGCGCACCGGCAGGCTGATATCGACCGTCTCGGCCTTCAGCCGCGCATTGACAGCCGCAACCTTCAGCACTGACTTGCGTTCGGCAATGGCGTCCGTCACCGCATTCTTCAGGGCGTTGATCGCAGCCCCCCGGGTCTGGCGTTCCTCCGGCGTCATGGCGCCGAGCGTCTTCAGCAGTTCGGAGACGGAGCCCTTCTTGCCAAGCGCGGACACGCGCACGGCTTCAAGCGCGGGCTCATCACCAGCAGCGGAAATTTCGGCAAGCAAGGTAGATTTAAGCTGGTCGATATCTGACATCGTCTTCTTTCCGTCCAGATCAGGCGGCGTTCGAAAGGCAGGCCGGAGAGGCCGGCGCAAGGAATATAAAGAAAGAAAAACCCGCGCCAGCCCAAACCAGCGCGGGTTTCCCAAAATTCAAAAAGCGTCAAGCTTGGGAAGCGCTGGTTACCGAACCGCGCCTTCAAACTCGTTAGCCGTGCCGGTTTCCTTGAGATATTCAAGGGCCTTCTTAGCGGCAGCAACCAGGGCGCCGAATGCTTCCGGCTCGTGGATCGCCATGTCGGACAGAACCTTGCGGTCGACTTCGATGCCAGCCTTGTTCAGGCCGTCGATGAAGCGGCCATAGGTCAGGCCGAATTCACGGACGGCAGCGTTGATGCGCTGGATCCAGAGGGCGCGGAAGTTGCGCTTGTTGACCTTGCGGTCGCGGTAGGCGTACTGCTTGGCGCGATCGACGGCAGCCTTGGCGGTACGGATGGTGTTCTTGCGGCGGCCGTAAAAGCCCTTCGCGGCCTTCAGAACCTTCTTATGCTTGGCGTGAGCTGCGACGCCTCTTTTTACACGTGCCATATCATGATCTCCTTAATCTAACGCGTTACCGGAATAGTCTCAGAGACCGTTCGGCAGATAGTTCTTCACGACCTTGCGGCCATCGGGTTCTGCGAGAACCATCGTGCCGCGTGCATCGCGAATGAACTTGTTCGTGCGCTTGATCATGCCATGGCGCTTGCCAGCGGCAGCCGCCTTGACCTTGCCGGATGCGGTGATCTTGAACCGCTTCTTGGCAGCGGACTTCGTCTTCATCTTGGGCATTTTGCTACTCCTTCTGTCCTCCTTGCGCGCTTCATCAAAAAGCCCTCCTTGCGAAGTCCGGTTCTCCGGCCGTCGCAACAAGGTGCGGGAGCGTTTGTTGTTGATCTGCGGCATCGGCGACGAACCGTTCCGCAAGCATTCGAAACTGCCACGGCATGCCCTGCCGGTCAGTTCGGACGCGCGCTTATAACCGCAGCGTCACGAAAGTGCAACGGGGCCCCGGAGGAATCTTCGGCTACGCATGTCGCCCGGAAGTGTGCGGCGGTTCCGGGATAACGACATGCATAAAACAAAGGCTGAAGACAGGGTAGCCAAACGCACAAAAGCCGCCCTTGCGGACGGCCTTGGGCAAGAAGTGACTGGCGCTTACTTCGGCGCCAGCACCATCATCATCTGACGGCCTTCGAGCTTGGGCTCGGCCTCGACCTTGGCAATCTCGGTCGTATCCGCCTTGACCTGCTGCAGAAGCTTCATGCCGAGTTCCTGGTGGGCCATTTCACGGCCGCGGAATTTCAGCGTCACCTTGACCTTGTCGCCTTCGTCGAAGAAGCGGCCCATCGCCTTCATCTTTACCTCATAATCATGGGTGTCGATGTTCGGGCGCATCTTGATTTCTTTGACTTCGACGATCTTCTGCTTCTTGCGCGCTTCGGCAGCCTTCTTCTGGTTGGCATATTTCAGCTTGCCCAGATCGAGGATCTTGCACACCGGCGGTTCGGCATTCGGGGAAATTTCGACAAGATCGAGGCCGGCTTCTTCCGCCATTCTCAAGGCCTGGTCGGTGGGCACGACGCCCATATTCTGTCCGTCAGCCGCGATCAGCTGAACTTTGGGAATGCGGATTTCACGATTCGAGCGCGGTCCGTCCTTCACGGGCGCATCGGTCTTAAAAGGTCTGCGAATGGTCGTATTCTCCTCGCGTTGTTTCGGAACGTTGCAGCCGCGCACGCTCAATCTTGGGTGCACAAACGTATCTCGTCATCGCTGCAACGGAGTCAATATCATCCTTTAGCGGAAAAATCACCAGCTGTCAGCCTGCCAAGAATCTGTTTTATAGGCCGAAACAACAGGAGGTTTCGCCGATGTCCGATCAGATCAGCAATGCCCAACCGCAGTTCCTGACCGTCGGCGAAGGCGAGGCGGCACGGGAGATCGCCATGCTCCTGCGTCCGGCGCAGGCCGGCAATGCTGCCCCATCGCTCGTTTGGCTATCCGGCTACCGTTCCGACATGAGCGGCACCAAGGCGGCGGAGATCGATGGGCTGGCGGCCGAACTCGGTGCGGCCTGCATCCGCCTCGACTATTCAGGCCATGGGCTTTCCGGCGGCAGCTTTCGCGACGGCACGATCTCGCGCTGGCTGGAGGAAGCGCTTGCCGTCATCCGCCATGTTGCGCCCGAGCGCATCATTCTCGTCGGTTCCTCGATGGGAGGCTGGATCGCGCTCCGGCTGGCGCAGGAACTCGCCCGACAGGGAGGTCCGAAGCTCGCCGGCATGGTGCTGATCGCGCCGGCGCCCGATTTCACCTCCGAACTGATCGAGCCGAACCTTAAGGCCAAGGAACGCAAGTCGCTGGCGGAGCGCGGCTATTTCGAAGAGCGCTCGCAATACAGCCCGGAACCGAACATCTATACGCAGGCGCTGATCGAGGACGGGCGCAAAAACCGGGTGCTCGACGGCATGATCGAGACGGGCTGCCCGGTCCATATCCTGCAGGGCATGAAAGATCCGGACGTGCCGCATGCGCACGCGATGAAGCTTCTGGAGCACCTTCCCGCCGACGACGTGGTGCTGACCTTCATCCGCGATGGCGACCACCGCCTTTCCCGCCCGGGCGATATCGCCCTTCTCCTCAGCGCCGTCAAAGGCATCATTCGTTCATCAACAAATATGCAGATGCCCATTCGAACAGCACCGCCCGAGAAATTCCCCTAACGCAAGCCGCCAACCCGTTGCATTTTAACCATGTTGGCGCGTTGCAACGCTCTCCCAAGAAGTAACGATTGACTCTTCTCCGCCCTCTCCATTAACAATTTGTTAATAATTAAGGGGCGATCAAGGAAAGAGCGGGCGTGCGGATCAAGGGTGTCTTTGTGGCCATGATGGCCGTGTTTGCGATGGCGACTGCCGCCATCCCAGCTCCAAGCAGAAATGCTTCCATGGTAACAGGCAATGCCACTTCGCAGCCGATCGGCCATTACGATTTCTGTCAGATCCACAGCAGTGAATGCGGCGCGAACCGCAATGCGGGCCCGATCGAGATGACGCCGGCGAAGTGGTCGCTCGTCCGTTCGCTCAACACCACGGTCAACAGCACGATCAAGCCGATGACCGACAAGGAAATCTACGGCAAGGACGAGGTCTGGGCCTATCCGACGACCGCCGGCGACTGCGAAGATTTCGCGCTGCTGAAGCGCCGCATGCTGATCCAGCGCGGCTTTTCGGCCGCCGACCTGCTGATGACCGTCGTGCGCAAGCCTGACGGTGAAGGCCATGCTGTCTTGACGCTGCGCACCGCCGAGGGCGATTTCGTGCTCGATAATCTCGCTGCCGACGTGAAGCCCTGGTTCGCGACGGCCTATACTTTCGTCAAGCGCCAGTCGAGCTACAATGCTGGCCGCTGGGTCACCATCGAGAACGGCCGCGACCTTCTGGTCGGCGCTCTTCGATAGGGATCTCAAGGGGATGCGGGGGAAAAGGCCGGCGAAAGCCGGCCTTTTGCTTTTTGGAGATTGGAGACGCGTCGTCGTTAGCTTTCGCAGTCCTCTTCCTTCGAGGTCCGTGCTGTGCACCTCATTGAGCGTTGATCGTGCGTGCCGCCGGAGATGAGGTGTTGATATGCCGCACCGTCTCCCGGCCCTTCGCTTTGGCTCAGGGCGTTCGTCGCTGCAATCGATTCACTGGATCGATTGCTCGGCTTCGCCGACCGCTCCTCACCCATTCCCGATCAAGATGCCGGCGCCGAGGACCAGGCCGCCGCCGAGCACCACCTGGAAGGCGGCGCGCAGGAAGGGGGTTTCCATGTAGCGGTTCTGGATGAAGGCGATTGCCCAGAGTTCGAAGAAGACGATGATGGCGGCGGTGATCGTCGCCGTCCAGAAATGCGGGATCAGATAGGGCAGCGCGTGGCCGAGGCCGCCGAGCGCCGTCATGATGCCGCAGGCAAGGCCACGTTTGATCGGCGAGCCCCGGCCGGAGATCTTGCCGTCGTCATGGGCGGCCTCGGTGAAGCCCATCGAGATGCCGGCGCCGACGGAGGCGGAAAGACCGACGAGGAAGGTCTGCCATGTGTCCTGGGTTGCGAAGGCGGCGGCAAAGATCGGCGCCAGCGTCGAGACAGAGCCGTCCATCAAGCCGGCAAGGCCCGGCTGCACATAGGTCAGCACGAATTGCCGGTGCGCGGTCTCGTCCTCGTCGTGCCTGATATCCTCAGGCGTATGTTTGTCGCCAAGCATGCGGGCGATGTCTTCGTGCCCTTGTTCGGCGAGTGCGAGGTCGCCGAGAAGCTCACGCGTCGAGGCGTCGGTGGTGCGCTTTGCCGCCTCGACATAAAAACGATAGGCCTGCTCCTCCATCGCCTCAGTCTCCTGCCGCATCGCATCGAGTGACAGGTTGGCTCTCAGCCAGTCCGGCTTGCGCTCGTAAAAGCCCTGCACATGCTCGCGCCGGATCAGCGGGATACGCTCGCCGAAACGCTGGCGGTGGATTTCGAACAGCGATTTGCGGTGCGTGTCCTCGACCTCGGCCATATCCTCGAAGACCTTGGCCGAAGCCGGAAACTCAGGGCGCAGCCTATCGGCATAGGCCAGATAGATGCGGGCGTCGTCTTCCTCGGAGGCAATCGCAAGGGCGAGAATCTCCTGCTCGGAGAGGGACTCGAAGGATCGTTTCGGCGATCTGAAAAAACGCGCCAGCATAAATCTCTCCAATAATTTAGAATAATTCTAAATCTAAGCAAGGAAGCGATGGCGGTCAAGTGGCCGGGGCGGACTAGCTGACAGATTGCCGCAATCCGCACGAGCGGCTTTGGTTCGCTGGGGTAAAGGCCTATATGGAGGCTGCCGCATCATGCGGCGCCGGGGTTTATGATGAACAATGACATTCAGGGCCGCCCTGCCCATGTCGCGGCGATCCGCGAAAAGGCGGAGGCCGAGATGCGGGCGATGGGGGTCGACGAGGCCTTTATCGGCAGGCTGGTCGAGACTTTCTACGGGCGCGTGCTGGAGCATCCCGATCTCGGCCCGGTATTCGATGCGCGGCTTTCCGGCCGCTGGCCGGAGCATCTGGAGAAGATGAAGAGCTTCTGGTCGGCCGTCGCCTTCCGCAGCGGCGCCTATGGCGGCAAGCCAGTGCAGGCGCATACCACCGTTCAGAACCTGACGCCCGATCTTTTTCCGAAGTGGCTGTCGCTATTTGCCGCAACACTTGACGATGTCGCCCCTTCGCCGGAAGCCAAGGACTGGTTCATGGCGACCGCAGAGCGGATCGCCAAAAGCCTGACGCTGTCGCTGTTCTACAATCCCGCTCTCGACGACCCGGCGAAAAAGGCAGGCTGATCACTGCCGTGCGGAAAAGGTCGCGCCGGCGCTTGCGGCCACGACCAGGGCAGTTCCGGCCATCTGCAGCAGCGTCATCGGCTGCGCCAGAATGACGAAACCCGCGAGTGCCGCAATGGCCGGCTCGAGGCTCATGAGAATGCCGAAGGAGGCTGTCGGCATGCGCCGCAGGGCGATCAGTTCCAGAGTGTAGGGCAGCAGCGGCACAAGGATGGCAAGGCCCGCCATTTCAACCAGGCCGTAAGCATCGAGCTTCGGCACGGCGCCGGCGAAGCCAAAGGGTGTGGCGACAAGAGCGGCGACCATCAGCGACATGGACAGTCCTTCCAGCCCCTTGAAGCTCGCGCCGATCTTTTTTGTCAGGACGATATAGATCGCCCACCCGGTTCCCGCGCCGAGCGCAAAAAGAATGCCCCCGGTATCGCCGACCCAGCCTTTACCGTCATGGGCGAGGGCCAGAACGCCAAGTGCTGCAATGAGCGGCCAGACGAGACGCCGGCTGAGGCCATAGCCGATGGTCGCAACGGACAGCGGACCGAGAAAATCGATCGCTACGGCGAGACCGAGCGGAATGCGCGCGATCGCCGCGAAGAAGCTCATGGTCATCAGCGCTGTCGTCGCGCCGAGAACCAGTGCGCTCGTCCATTGCGCCCTGTTGTAGCTGACGATGCGCGGCCGCACGACAAGGGCGAGAATGATGGCCGCAAAAGCCAGGCGCAGCCAGCTGGCGCCGGCCGGCCCATAGGTTGAGATGGCCGAGGATGAGAGTGCGGCGCCGAATTGGATCGACGACATGGACAGGAGGCACATCAGCCCACCGGTCGCTACCCCGCCAAATGCTGTTGACGCCTCTGCGGTCAGCGTGCCCGCGCCAGCATTTGCTCTTTCTTCCATGCTCGCCCCCGATTGTGCGCTCTTCTTACGAAGACGGCCTGCGAGCGACAAATTCAAACTTCTGATCCGGCCAGCAAAAGGCCTTATGCGATATCAAAGACGGCGGGCCAGGATGACGTCTTCGGCATCCTCCAAACTCATGTCGAACACTTTCCTGCCGATATCGAAGCTGAAGCCGTTGCGGGCGAAGGCCGAAAGCTCTTTGGCCTTTCGCTTTTCGTCAAGCTGGACGCGGCGGAAGGGACCGAAGGCGCGTTTGCGGGCAAATATCGCAGCAGCATAGAGATCGTCAGCCTCCGCAAGGGCGGCCTCGACCTTATCGCCAGCAACACCCTTGGCCGCAAGTTTCCGGGCGATGGCGCGCTTCGATTTGCCGCCGCGCAGCTGGGAGCGCGTGCTGATCTCGGCATAGGCGCGATCATCGAGCGCCTTGTTGTCATAAGCGAACCTGACGGCAAAATCGGCAAGGGCCTTGAGTTGCGCCGCGCCGATATCCTCGAACTTCTCCTTCGCCTTACGGGTGATGGCGTCAAACAGCTGTTTTTCCGTCATCATCCGCCGCTCCAGCCTGTAGATGGCGGAATTGCGCGCCCAGCTCAGCATGCGCGGCGTCGGTATATCGGATGGAATGGTGTCGTCGGTCATATCAAGCGATCAGGCTTCCAGGCCCTTGAGGACATTGGCGACGTTGAGGCCGATTTCCGGCACGCCGTAACCGCCCTCCATGCAGATGACGACGGGCAGGCCGGCGGCGGAGATCATCTCTCCCATGCGAATGAAATCTTCCGATTTCAGCTGGAAGAAGGAAATCGGGTCTCGCTCGAAGGTATCGACGCCGAGCGCCACAACGATCGCCTCGGCACCGAAGGCCTTGATGCGGGCGAGCGCATCGGCAAGGGCCGAAGACCAGACCTGCCAGGGCGTGTGGGGCGGCATCGGATAATTGCGGTTGCTACCCGTGCCCTCTCCTTCGCCCTCTTCGTCGGCATGGCCGAGGAAATAGGGAAAGGCAAACATGGGGTCGCCATGCAGCGAAGCGGTGAAGACATCACCTCTGTGATAGAAGAGGTCCTGCGTGCCGTTGCCGTGATGGAAATCGACATCGAGCACGGCGACCTTCTTCGCACCGTCATCGATGAGCCGCTGGGCCGCGACGCCCGCATTGTTGATGAAACAATAGCCGCCGAAGAGATCGATGCCGGCATGATGGCCAGGCGGCCGGCAAAGCGCAAAGGCGAAACGGTTGCCGGCATTCAGCCAATCCGCGCCGGTGATGGCGCAACGCATGGAGGCGATCGCCGCTTCATAAGAGCCCTTGGTTATGGAGGTGTCGGCGGCATTGGCGTAATGGCCGATCGCGCCGACGATATTGTCGGGCACGCGCTGGCTGGTGCGGCGGACCGGGAAGGAATTGGCGATCGCTTCGCCTTCGAAACCGGCCGCCACCCAGCGATCCCAGACGGTGGCGAGAAAATCGAGATAGGCGGGGTCATGCACCTTTCGGGCCGCTTCCAGCCCATGCGCGTCCGGCGCTGCGACATCGGCAAAACCCGCTTCCTTGACCGCCGCCAGGATCCACTCGGCCCGAAACGGCGCCTCGAAGGGCGTCACCAGCTGGCCGGCATAGAGCTCGGTCCTGGCGTCACGCAGCTTATGGTCTTCGGAATAGATGACGCGCATTTCGGATCCGTCCTTGATTGGAATTCGAGATTTACATGGGTCGGCCGCGACAAAAAAGCCGGCGCGGCGCCCTTGATCGCCAAAGTGAATGACTTCACCCTTCGCGATGTTTTGAGTCCGAAGGAAACTGCCGCATGAAAGTGCTGATGGTCGATGTCGACGGCGTGCTCATCCATGGCCGCCCGGCCGACGGGCTGCCCCACTTCACCTATCTCGAGCGCGATCTCGGCCTGCGACCCGATCTGCTGCAGCAGGAGTTTTTCCAGGTTCACTGGGGCGCCATCATCATCGGCCGCGAAGCACTGGAGCCAACGCTCGCCGGCGTGCTCGCAAAGATCGCGCCCCATCTCAGCGCCGCGGCGCTGATCGACTACTGGTTCGAAAACGATTCCCGGCTCGACCGCAATCTGCTGGCGGATCTCGCCGCTCTCAGGCGAAGCGGTATCACTCTCTTCCTGGCGACGAACCAGGAGCACAGGCGGGCGCATTATCTGATGGAACAGCTGGGCCTTTGCGCCCACTTCGACGACATCATCTATTCGGCAGCACTCGGACACAGCAAACCGTCGCCTGATTTCTTCCGGCTGGCGACCGAACGCGCGGGGGTCCTGCCTGAGGAGATCGCCTTTGTCGACGATATGGCGGCCAACATCGAAGCAGCGCGGCAGTTCGGCTGGAACGCGACGCATTGGACGGCGGGCGTGACGCTTACCGGCGCGTTTCCAATATTCGCAAGGTGAGCATGGGCCACGCGGGCGCAATCAGGCGAGCCGCTTGTAGAACAGCGTGGTGTCGCAGAAGCCGCCTTCCGGCCACAGCGCATAATCCGGGATGACGCCGACGCGCTGCCAGCCGAGGCGCGGGTAGATGGCTTCGGCATCGCTGCCGGTTGCCGTGTCGAGCACGAGCAGGGTTTTACCGCGGGCGGCCGCTTCGCGTTCGGCAGCTTCCATCAACAGGCGTGCGAGACCCTTGCCGCGAGCGGAGCGATGCACCAGGAGCTTTTTCAGGTCGCCGCGATGCGGCTGGTTCGGCATCTGCGCGGCACCCACCTGCACCGTGCCGACGATCCGGCCATCGAGTTTGGCGACCAGCAGTAGACTGCTGCCGGCGGCGACTGCATCTGCAACGTCCAGCCAATAGGGCTCGGCATCTTCCGGTCCATAGGGCTGCATGAAGCCGACGGAAGCGCCGCCCGTGACGCAATCGGCCAGTACCTCCGAGAGGGCCGGAATTGCAGCGTGGGCCTCCTCAGCAGAAAGGATGCGAATGTCAGGCATGGTCTTCTCCTGAAATGAAGGTCGTCATCGGCCGCCGCGATCGAGCACGACGCAATAGCGCGCCGGCGCATGACCCGGGTTATGAAAGGAATGGCCCTCGCCGACGGGCATGAAAAGGCAATCGCCTGGACGCAGCCGGTAGACCGCCTCACCCGCCGTCATCTCCAACTCGCCGTCGAAGAGCCAGACATGTTGCGTCATGTCATGGGATGCCGCATGCGGTGGGAAGCTGACGCGGGCGCCGGGTGGGAATTCGACTTCGACGATATCGACGGCGGAGCCGGTGCCGGGCGCCGATACCGCGCGCCTGAGATAACCGGTCTCCGGATCACGCCAGACCTGCTGCTCATGCCCGCGTGCCAGCGGCGAGGCCTGCTGCCCCTCCTCTGCAAAGAAGGCTGACAGCGACAGTCCGAGCGCGGCACAGACCCTTGCCAGCAGCGAGGCGGTCGGGCTCGCCTCCGCCCGCTCGATGCGCGAGATCATCGCGCGGCTGACGCCCGACGCCCCGGCAAGCTCATCCAGCGTCAGGCCCTTTTCCAGCCGCAAGGTGCGAATGCGGCTGCCGATCGCCTGTTCGAGTTCCTGTTCCATCGCCGATCCAAGATTCTACTATAAGAGAAATATCTTATCTCATCATGGAATCAAGCGTCTTTTTGATGCGTCGTCGCGCTTGCCTTCACCGCCGTGCCGCCGATATATGGCAGCGGCGCTTGGAGAGCGGAGGACATCATGGACGGCAGCTTGCAGAACATCGAAATCACGGGAAGCTTCACGGCCGCCGCCTGGGAGCGGATCAAGCCTCTTATGGCCGAGATCGAGCAACTGCCGCTCCTGGAACGGCTTTCGGACGGCACGCTGCCGCCGGAGGTTTTCCGTCACTATATCCTGCAGGACGCAATCTATCTGAAGCATTATGCCCGGTGCCTCGCCATCGTCGCGGCAAAGGCGCCCGACAATGCACAGGTGCTGCGCTTCCTCGGTTCGGCGCAGAAGGCCATCACCGTCGAGCAGGGCCTGCATGCGGGCTTCCTCTCGCAATTCGGCATTTCGAGCGCGGACGTGACGGCCGCCGAGCCCTCGCCTTCGTGCTTCGCCTATACGAATTTCCTTCTGGCGACCGCCTATCACAGCTCCTATGCCGTTGCGCTTTCGGCCATCCTGCCCTGCTTCTGGATCTACATGCATGTCGGCGAAGGCATCAAAGGCAGGCCGGCAATCGATGGCAATGTCTTCCAGGCCTGGATCAACACCTATGGCGATCCGCAATTTGCAGCCGGCGCCCGCGAGGTGATCGCGCTGACCGATATCGCCGCACGCGCCGCATCGGAGACGGAACGTGCCGCGATGATGGACGTTTTCGTGCGCGCCTCGCAATATGAATGGATGTTCTGGGATTCGGCCTGGCGGCTGGAGACCTGGCCGATCTGACATGCTGGCCGCGGACCCGCAAAATAGCGTAAATTCGGGGATAATTACCGCTTTGCGGCAGGGGGCGGCGCTGCTATATGGCGCGCATGAGCACCAATTCGACCACTCCGCTGTCCCATATCCGCAACTTCTCGATCGTGGCCCATATCGACCACGGCAAATCGACGCTGGCCGACCGCCTGATCCAGACGACGGGCGGACTTGCCGAGCGCGAAATGTCCGAGCAGGTGCTCGACAATATGGAGATCGAGCGTGAGCGCGGCATCACCATCAAGGCCCAGACCGTGCGCCTGCACTACCAGGCAAACAACGGCGAGAAATACATTCTCAACCTGATCGACACGCCCGGCCACGTCGACTTTGCCTATGAAGTCTCGCGGTCGCTGTCAGCATGCGAAGGCTCGCTGCTCGTCGTCGACGCCAGCCAAGGCGTCGAAGCGCAGACGCTCGCCAACGTCTACCAGGCGATCGACAACAACCACGAACTCGTCACCGTCCTCAACAAGATCGACCTGCCGGCCGCCGAACCCGACCGCATCAAGGAACAGATCGAGGAAGTGATCGGTATCGACGCTTCCGAGGCCGTGCTGATCTCGGCCAAGACCGGCCTCGGCATTCCCGACGTGCTGGAAGCGATCGTCCATAAGCTGCCGGCGCCGAAGAGCCCGGGCGGCGAGAAGGCGCCGCTGAAGGCGCTGCTCGTCGACAGCTGGTACGACACCTATCTCGGCGTCATGGTTCTCGTGCGCGTCATCGACGGCGTGCTGACCAAGGGCCAGACGATCCGCATGATGGGCACCGATGCGAAATACCAGGTGGAGCGCGTCGGCGTGCTGACGCCGAAGATGGTCAATGTCGACAGCCTCGGCCCCGGCGAGATCGGCTTCATCACCGCCTCGATCAAGGAAGTGGCCGATACGCGTGTCGGCGATACGATTACCGAAGACAAGCGCCCGACCGCGGAAGCCCTGCCGGGCTTCAAGCCGGCGCAGCCGGTCGTCTTCTGCGGCCTCTTCCCTGTCGATGCCGCCGATTTCGAAGACCTGCGCGCCGCCATGGGCAAGCTTCGCCTCAACGACGCCTCCTTCTCCTTCGAGATGGAATCGTCGGCAGCCCTCGGCTTCGGCTTCCGCTGCGGCTTCCTCGGCCTGCTGCATCTCGAAATCATCCAGGAGCGCCTGGAGCGTGAGTTCGACCTCGACCTCATCGCCACCGCGCCTTCCGTAGTCTATCAGCTGACGATGACCGACGGCAGCGAGCGCGAACTGCACAATCCGGCCGATATGCCCGATGTCGTCAAGATTGCCGAAATCCGCGAGCCCTGGATCAAGGCGACGATCATGACGCCGGACGATTATCTCGGCGGCATCCTGAAGCTCTGCCAGGACCGCCGCGGCATCCAGACCGAGCTGACCTATGTCGGCACCCGGGCGATGGTGACCTACGAACTGCCGCTCAACGAGGTGGTCTTCGACTTCTACGACCGGCTGAAATCGATCTCCAAGGGCTACGCATCCTTCGACTATCACCTCGAAGGCTACCGCGCAGGCAACCTCGTGAAGATGTCGATCCTTGTCAATGGCGAGCCGGTCGATGCGCTCTCGATGCTCGTGCATCGCATGGCAGCCGAAAAGCGCGGCCGCGACATGTGCGAGCGGCTGAAGGAGCTGATCCCGAAGCACATGTTCAAGATCCCGATCCAGGCGGCGATCGGCGGCAACGTCATTGCCCGCGAGACCATCTCGGCCCTGCGCAAGGATGTGACGGCCAAGTGCTACGGCGGCGACGCCACCCGCAAGCGCAAGCTGCTCGACAAGCAGAAGGAAGGCAAGAAGCGCATGCGCCAGTTCGGCAAGGTGGAGATTCCGCAGGAAGCCTTCATCGCCGCGCTCAAGATGGGCGATGAATAACGCTTCTCAATGACGTCTTATGCGCATATGATTTGCGCATAAGACGAGGAGATCGTTATGGGTCATCAGGCGAGAAAAGCAGCGAATCTTTCACTTGATGAAGGCCTCGTTTCCCAGGCCCGCGAGCTCAAGATCAACATATCCAGGGCGGCGGAAGAAGGTATCGCGAAAGCGATAAAGGCGGAACGCGAGCGGCTGTGGCGGATCGAGAACGCCGAGGCGATCCGGCTCGAAAACGAATATGTCGAAAAACACGGCCTGCCGCTCGCCAAGTACCGTCAGTTTTAGAGCGGTTCAGTTTTTCATTGAAGCGCAGTCTTGTATTACGCAATTCCTGACGGAAAACCCGCTTCACACTTTTCCTGGAATTGCTCCATGGCACGCTTTCACGTCTATCGCCTGAAAAGTGGGAATGTCCTTGCCGTCGACCTTCAAGCCAATCTGCTTGACGATCTGCCTTCAAGAGTCATGGTTCCTTTGCATCCAGTCCAGGAATTGGCTTGGACGATCTCGCGACTGAACCCACGCTTTCTCATTGAGAATGAACCATACGTGATGGCCACCCAGCGCATGGCGTCTGTCCCGACATCGGAAATTGGAGAAGCCGTCACAGATCTATCGGGCAAAAGCGATGCCATCATCGGCGCCATGGACTTTCTCTTCCAAGGCTTCTGAGCCTTATCCCCTGCTCATATACTCCTTCACCAACCCCTCATAGGCGTCCATCTCGGGTAGCGCTTCGTAACTATACACCGCTCCTGTCTCGGCAAACGACAGCTTCTCGCTCGTCCATGTCTCGATGAAGGGCGTGAACCAGCTCGGGTCGTCGAGCATGGTGATGCGCAGATTGACGAACCAGTCCATGCCTTCCGGCCGGGTGAACATCCAGCTCATGCAATGCGGGCAGAAATAATGCTTGGTGGCGCCGTGCAGCCCGCCGATAACAGGCGCGCCCTTGGTAACCTCGAAGCCCTCGCTGGGGATGGCAGCACTCAGCGAGTAGGCGCTCGCCGTCATCTTCTGGCAGCCCGTGCAATGGCAGGCCATGGTGAGCAGCGGCGGAGCGCTGATCTTCAAGCGCACCCGGCCGCAGCGGCAGCCGCCTTCCATGGGCAAATTCGGTGATGTCATGATATCTCTCCCCTTCCGTCCCCTGATCTAGCGGAGGCGGCGTCATTGTCGAGAGTCCTAGACGCGTATCTCAAACGCGGTTTATCGGACGCGCGGGATTGCCAACCACCGTTGCGCCCGTCGGCACATCCTTCGTCACCACGGCACCAGCACCGACGATCGAGCCATCGCCAATCGTCACGCCACCGAGAATGATGGCGCCGCCGCCGATCCAGACGTCGCTGCCGATTGCGACCGGCCGGGCGATCTCGATCCCCGCGCCGCGAAGCGCAGGGTCATTGTGATGCTCGGCGCAATAGATCTGCACGCCGGGGCCGAACATGGTGCGATCGCCGATCGTCACGCTGCCGGAATCGAGGATGGTGCAGCCGGCATTGACATAGACGCGCTCGCCGAGAACGATATTGATGCCATAGGAGCAGTGAAACGGCGCTTCGATAAAGATATCGGAGGCGGCCCGTGCAAAAAGCGCGCTGAGGGCGGGGGCAGCGGGGCCGCGCTCGTCCGGCGGCAGCGTATTGTGGGCGTGGACGGCGAGCCGCGCCTGCCGGCGCAGGTGATCGAGCTCATCGTCAAGGCAGCAATACCACTCACCCGCCGCCATCTTCTCGCGTTCGCTTAGTGTCATCGCATTGCCCTTCAAGCCGGGACCTGCGACAGCATCTCGACCTCTTGCTGTTCGATCTGCCCGACCCAGGCACGGGCGATGGCAAGGCCAGCGGCATCGGCGTCACCAGCATGCCGCGCAGTCAGCTCGGCATAGCTTTCCAGCCAGCCGGGCGCGATGCGTTCTATCGTGTCAGGGAATTCCGCCTTCCACTGCTCGACAACCCTTCTATCGGCCTCGAAATGAAATTGGGTGCCGTAGACGGCGCGGCCGATGCGGAAGGCCTGATTTTCGGCGACAGCGCTTGTCGCGAGACGAACGGCGCCTGCAGGCAGGGAAAAGGTGTCGGCATGCCACTCGAAGATGGTGAATTCGCCGCCAAGCGCCGAGAGCAGCGGATCGGCCCGGCCTTCATCGGTGACGCCGATACTGTGCCAGCCGAATTCGCGGGCGGTTCCGAGATGGTTGTCGGCGCCATAGGCGCGCGCAAGAATCTGGCTGCCGAGGCAGATGCCGAGCACGGCCTTGCCGGCATCGCCGAAACGGCGCGCGAGCCGGGCGAGCTCCGGCAGATAGGGATGCGTCTCGTCATCCAGCGCGCTTTGCTCGCCGCCGAGAACGACCAGCGCGTCATGACCGGATATGTCTTTCGGCAGGATGCCATCCCGCCAGACCCGGAACCACTCGATCTCAGCACCCGCCTCGTCGAGCGCCGTGGCAAGCGCGCCGAGGCCGGTGTTGCGCATATTTTCGACGACTGCGACTCGCATAGGTTCTCCCCGGTGGTCGGCAGGAAGAGACCATGCCGAAGAACGGCGCGCAAGATGCTTGCGCATGTGCGATTGCGTCCGCACGCCGCAAGGGCTTAAATCACGCCAAACGAAAGGAAAACGCCATGACCGAAAAAGCCCGCGTCTCGATCCTCTACTGCACCCAGTGCAACTGGCTGCTGCGCGCCGCCTGGATGGCGCAGGAGCTGTTGAGCACCTTTTCCGACAGTCTCGGCGAGGTGGCGCTGATCCCGGGCACCGGCGGCAATTTCGAAATCCGCATCAATGGGGATCTCCTCTGGGAGCGTAAGCGCGACGGCGGCTTTCCCGGGCCGAAGGAGCTCAAGCAACGCGTCCGCGACATCATCGAGCCCGGCCGCGATCTCGGCCATGTCGACCGCGTGTCGCACGAAAGCTGATCAAGCTCGCTCAGCGATAGGGCGAGCGGCAGACCCTGTAGACGCCTTCATAGGTGAGGAAGTGATCCGTCCGCGGATTATAAGAACGGTATTCATTGGTGCACCAGGCGATGTGCTTATTCACCTGCTTCGGCTGCACACGGGGCACCGGCGGCGGATCATAGGTGAGCTGCGGCCGCCCCGCCGCGCCCGGCAGGTAATAGGTCGGCCCCGCGCCCCTCGGACGGTAATTTGGCTGAACATACGCGGGGCGATGCCATTGCTGCGGCCCGAAGCCGAAGCAGCCACGAAAATCGCAGAGCGTCGATCCCGTGTTGACCGAGCCGAGGCCAGGCCTACCCACATTCAGCGAATCGGCGGCTGCCATTGCGGGCGACAGAACGGCCAAGAGGCTGGCGAGCAGAAGCGTGCGAGGAGCGGGCATGACGCATTTCCTTTCGATATTCTCTTTATATAGGGCGCGCCGGCGACAGCGCTATGCCGGCCCGGCCCGCACTCCTCCCGATGCGAGACGCAGTTTTTTGCCAACTGTCAGGAAAACTTCAAAAACCCAGTTGACAGTCATGAGCCGCCCCCTTACATCGCTCTCCGTCGCCCAGATGGCGGAATTGGTAGACGCGCAGGTTTCAGGTACCTGTGCCGCGAGGCGTGGAGGTTCGAGTCCTCTTCTGGGCACCATTTCCTTTTGATCGCTGCCAAGATCAAATATCAAATCTTTCCAAAATTACGCGTTTGGCTCTGTTGACAGAGGCCATCCACGTGCTTGTCTGGATACCGGTTCGAGGAGCGGTGCAGGTTGAAGCCCTGTCACGCCGCCATATGGGGGGTCGTCTTCCCGCTATCCGATATGACCGACAAAGCCGTAATGCCGGCTTCCCTGGCGGCGCGAAGAAGCAATTCCCTCAATTCCTCCAAGCCGGCCTCCCCGGCGATGGCATCGTCGCAAGCCTTTACGGCCGCGACATATTCCTCTCCATCGTCGAACGGCCAATCTATTATCAGAACTTCGGCTGCGTCTCGGAGCGTCTTGACGACCCTTCGCCGGCCGCCAAGAAAGAGGACAAGAGGCGCAAAATTCGCCGATGCGTTCCATTGCATGACACTTTCTCCCAAAAGGTTAGAATATTAGTAATGATGCAAGAAGCGTGCCGGGGAGCGGAGGCACGTTCGTTGCCCGATCGAGCAGCGGTTCGTGAATGATCTCGGCAAGAGATGAAATCTTTCGGGGCTCGGGGACAAACCGGCCGAGCTGCATGTCTTCTCCGAGAAAGGCGATTGGCCTTACCGCACCGGCTGGTAATGGCCGCGGAGCGGAACCTTTCCGCCCATGGTGACGAAGCCGTCGCGCTCGCAGACATACATCAGCGTCGGCATGCCGCCTGAGCGGAAGATATCGTCATAACGGCGGCGGAGCTGGACGGTCTCGGTGCGGCAATTATAGGATTCCTCGTCCTTCTTGTCCGGCTGCGCCTTGACGCCGGGAAGGCCCTTGTAAGGGTAGAGGGGTTGAACAGCCGAATCCACGGATTTCGTCCAATCGACAGCGAGGGCTGACGCCGGGGCGAGGCTGGACAGGACGCCGAGCGATATCAGAAGCATCATCAACAGCCGCATGGGAATTCTCCTGCCGGCGACAAAGCGCTTCTGCTCCATGTAGGAAAATCGACGGCGCGCATCAAGCCGCCGCGGCGGGCGATTTCCTGAAATAGCCTCTGATGACGGGGTGGCCGAAGAGACCGGCGAGGATGGCAAAGGCGGCACCCAGGAAGAACCCGGCGAGGAAGCCGCCGATGACGCCGGCGACCATCAGGATCTTCTTTCCCGGGCCGTCGGCCTTGACCGGCGGCTCGGCAGGCGAGATGACGCGGATGTTGCTCTGGCTGAGGTTCTGTTCCTCGCTCGTCTGGCTCGAGCGCTTGAGCACCGTTTCGTAGATATCGCGCGCCGCCGTCGCCTTGCGCTGCAATTCGTTCAGTTCCACCTGCTTGTCGGAGACGGTTGCCTGCAGCGCCTTCTGAACGCCAAGCTCCTTGGCAATGCTGTCCTCAGCGGCCTTGGCCTGCTCATATTCGCCCTTTGCCGAGGTGGCGAGGCGCTGCAATTCGCCCCTGATTTCGCCTGCTATGCTCTGCAGCGAGGAGCGCGCCGCCTGCAGGCGCGGATGACGCGTGCCCATCTGGCTTTCGAGGCTGCCGACGGCGGCGGCCTGGGCAGCATATTGCTGACGCAGGCTGACGAGCGGCGAGGTGCCGCCGCCCTCCGCCTGGTTGCCGGCAACGATATCTTCGACGCGCAGATTGGCGACGGCATCGGCGCGGGCCTTCGCCTGGATGGTCTTTTCCTGCGCCGTCACCAAGAGCGTGTTCAGCGAGACGAGGCGCTGGTCGGAGATCAGGTTGCCTTCGGTCGCGGCCATGTCGTTGTCGGCCCGGAAGGTTTCGACCGCCTGCTCGGCCTCCAGCACCTTCTGGCGCAGGTCGGCAAGGCGTCCGTCAAGCGTCGAGGAAGTGTTTTCGTAGAGGCCGTTCGAGGCGCTGTTTTCCTCCTCGGTAAAGGAGGTGACCACCTGGTTGGCAAGCCGTGCCGATTTTTCCGGATCGTTGGTCGTCACGGCGAGCGAAACGACATAGGTGCCGGTCTGGCGGGTAATAACAAGCGCCTTCTGCAGGGCGCCGATCACGGCCGCGCCATCCGTCCTGCCGCCGTTGAATTCCGGATCCTGGTCGAGCTTCATCGCCTCGACGACGCGGCGCAGCACATTGCCCGAGGTCAGAATCTGCACTTGGCTGTCGATCAGCGCCGAGATCATTTCCGGCGACGGGCCTGAAGATTGCGCGCCGGCCTCGGCCAGGCCGATCTGGCGCGGATCGAAATAAAGGCTGCTGGCGGCGGTGAATTTCTGGCCGATCAGCGGCGCCACCGCGCCACCCCCAACGGCTCCGACAAGGGCCAGCACAAATACCACCAGCCGGCGGCTCCAGATCGCCGCGATGCTGGAGCGGAGATCGAGAAGCGGGGCGGCTGTGCTCTGCAGCGGCACATTGGCCGCAGGCCTCTCTGGGGCCGCAGGCGTTTCTATGGCCGCAGGCGGTTCGACTGCAGCGGCCGGCGGCTGCTCGGATCGACGGATTTCTGCAACCCGTGCCGACGGCGGCACGAAAGGCGGAGGGGCTGGCTCGGGCTCGGGACGGGCGAAATCATCCGGACGAACGACGGGACTGCGCGGGCGCACGCCTTCGGACGCAGTCGGAGACGGCTCGTAACTCCGCCAGCCGGGCAGCCGGCTTACCCTGTTCCTGTCATACTGGCTCATACGCGCACTCGTGTCCCGCCCAGCGTGAAAAACTGAAGCCGAGGTGCCGAGACTTTAGAAATTCTTAGCTAACGGACCGTTAAGATAGGCGCAGCGAAGTCGATGTTGCGATTTGCCGTGATTGCGAGGATAGCCATGAGGACGACACGCCATCTGGTGGCGCTGCTGCTTGCGGCCGCCCTCATGCCGTCGCCGGTCTTTGCGGCCGGCGCGCCGTGTTATCGCGGCATCAATCTTTCCGGCGGCGAATATAGCGAGCGCGGCGCCATCTACGGCACGAACTACATCTATCCGAGCGAGCAGACGATCCGCTATTTCGCCGAGAAGGGCATGACGATCATTCGGCTGCCCTTCCGCTGGGAGCGGCTGCAGCCGGCGCTAGGCGGGCGGCTGGACGAGGACGAATTCAAGCGGATCAAGGATACGGTCGGCCTGATCCGAAAGCAGGGCATGGCCGTTCTGCTCGACCCGCATAATTTCGGCTATTACGATAAGGCGCAGATCGGCAACCCGCCGGCGACGGACGCCGCATTCGCCGACTTCTGGGCAAGGCTCGCGGTCGAATTCGCCAATCAGGACGGCGTTCTCTTCGGCCTGATGAACGAGCCGCACGACATCAAGGCCACCGACTGGCTCGATGCCGCCAACGCGGCGATCCGCGCCATCCGCGCCGTCGGCGCTCGCAACCTTATCCTCGTGCCAGGCACCGCCTGGAGCGGCGCTCACAGCTGGGAGGAGGATGTGATCGGCGGCGCCAACGCTACGGTGATGCTCGGCGTGCGCGATCCGCTCGATTTCTACGCTTACGAGGTCCACCAATATCTCGACGTCGATTCGTCGGGAACCCATGCCACCTGCGAAGGCGCCGCCACCGCGGTCGAGGCCATCGCCGGCGTCACCGCCTGGCTGAAGCGGAACCATAAACGCGGCTTTCTCGGCGAATTCGGCGGCTCCGCCGATAAGGACTGCATGAGCGGCCTGACCAAGATCTACGCGACCATGTCCGACAATAGCGATGTCTGGCTCGGCTGGTCCTATTGGGCGGCGGGCGAATGGTGGCCGGCGGACGAACCTTTCAACGTTCAGCCGGGCAAGGGCCCCGAGCGACCGCAGATGCGGCTTCTCGCCGCGTCGGCGAAAGCGGACGCCGGCGCCTGCACCGCCGTCAAGCCTGCGGGGAACTGACCGTGGCGACAGTCGATCAGAAGGCAGCGACTTTCACCGTGGCGGGCAACCGCATCGAGGCGGCCGGGGGGACGTCGCGCATCGACCATCCAGTGCTCTGGCTCGGCCTGCTTTCGATGCTCTATAACGGCATTCTCGCCTTCATCAACCACAACATCATGCCGCTGTCGATGACGCATGTCGCCGCCAGCGAAGGCCTGATTCTGGCAAGCGCAATCATCTACATCCTTCATAAGGGGATCTACGAGACGGATCTGCCGGCCTTCCTGTTCCTGCTGTTCACGCTTGTCGTGACCATCTATATCAGCGTGCTCAATCGCATGCCGTTCGTCGATCATTTCCGCAACGTGCTGATCATCTTCTGCTTTACCGGCCTCGGCGGCTGGAGCAACGAGAGAACGATGAAGCTGGCCTTCCGCTGGGCAAGCCTTACGGTGCTGATCTTCCTGATCTTCGAGATCGTCAGCGTGCCCTTCTATGTCAGCATCGTGCATCCGTCCGATTATTTCGCCAATACGCGCGGGCTGCTGCCGCTGAGCTACAACACGACAGGCCTGTTCCAGAACGCGCTGGGCTTTCCCGAGCGATTTTCCTTCGGCATCATCGACCATCGCTCGTCGTCGATCTTCCTCGAACAGGTGTCGCTTGCCAATTTTTGCGGCGTGATCGCGATCTACCTGATTTCCATGTGGGAAAGACTGGGGCGCTGGGACCGGCTGCTCTTCATCAGCACGGCGGTGCTGATCCTGGTGACGAACGACACGCGCACAATGCTGATCTTCTGTTTTGCCTGCATCGTCGGCTATTTCGTCTTTCCGAAGATCCCGCGGAATCTCAATCTGGCGCTGATGCCGCTGATCGTCGCCGCGGGCTTCATCGTCTATACCCTCAAACCGAATGCGACGGGTGACAATTTCACCGGCCGCATCAACCTGACGATGAAGAAGATCATGGAGCTCGATCCGCTCGCCGTTCTCGGGCTTTCGGTCGACAGGGTCGCCGAGTTCGCCGACAGCGGCTACGTCTATCTGATCTACGCGGCGACGATCTTCGGCGTCGTCGCCCTCTGGCTGTTCGTCTGCCTGTTCCCTGCCGGCCGTACGGCGGCGCAGCGGCGTTGCGCCCATTCACTTTCTCTTTTCATTTTTCTGAATATGATGATCGGGGGCACCGCCGTTTTCTCGATGAAGATTGCCGGCCTCTTGTGGTTCGTCGTCGGATATATGCGCTTCCACGACAGCCCGCGCATCCGGCAGGGTCGTGCGGCAGATGTACTGAGTTGACCGCAGCGGCACGGTGGAAACCGGCGTCCGCGAGCTCGAGGAGCAAGACATCAGATGCTTGTCCAGCTTCAATATCTGCGCGCGGTTGCGGCGCTGATGGTCGTTTATTTCCATGCAATATTGCAGCTGGCCAAGGTCAATCCCGCCGTCGACGCCACGGCTTTTCTTTATGGCGAAACCGGCGTCGACATCTTCTTCGTGCTCAGCGGCTTCGTGATGTGGCTGACGACGAGCGGGCGGGCGATCCGCCCCATCGATTTCGCCCGCCGCCGCATCAGGAGGATCGTCCCGCTCTACTGGCTGGCAACCTTGTTTTCGGCTGTCGTGGCGCTTGCTGCCCCCTCACTGCTCAAATCCACGGTGTTCGACCTTCCGCATCTCATTGCCTCGCTGCTGTTCCTGCCATGGGCCAATGCCGCCGATCCCGGCACGATCACCCCCGTTGTCGTGCCGGGCTGGACGCTGAATTACGAAATGTTCTTCTATTTCGTGTTTGCACTGCTGCTGCCGCTCTCGGAAACCCGCCGGATTCCGGTGATGTTTGCCGTCTTTGCCGTCATCCTGATTGCCTGCCGGCTGCTTCCGGAATCAACGGCCACCCGGTTCTACGGCGAGCCGATCATGCTGGAATTTCTTGCCGGCGTCGTGCTCGGCTGGCTTTACCGGCAGAAGGTGCTTCTGCCGAACCGCTGGGCATGGGCGGCACTGGCCACGGGTTTTGTGTTCCTCGTCGTCAACGAAGCGCTGATGCCGCCGGAGAGCCGGTTCTACGCCTGGGGCATCCCGGCGATCTTCATCCTCTACGGCGCTGTTTCCATCGACTTTTCCCGTCTGCCGGTTCTGGGATGGCTGAACTATCTCGGCGACTGCTCCTACAGCATCTATATCACCCACGCCTTCACCCTCGCTTTCCTGAGGGTGGCTTCGGACCGCCTGCCGATCGGCATCCTGCAGCAACCGGTGCTCTTCGTGATCCTGGCGCTGGTGCTTTCGTCAATCGGCGGCGCAATCGTCCATGAAATCACCACGCCGCGCCGGAAGGTGGCCGTGGCAGGCAGGCCGCCGGCCTAGATGTGAACCTTCGGATTCAATTTCCGCCCTTCACATGCTTGGTTTCCCGCCTCTCGATGTCGCATATTGCTCATCAGCTTTCAGCGACATGCTTTAATTTCATCCACTGAAGGCGAGAATACACATCCGGACGGCGCTGGCGGTGCGGCGTTGAGCGACTTCTCCTAAGCCGATACGGCCATGAGAGAACTTGCTGGAACGTGATGGTTTATCTTGCAATTTGTCGCATGAATGAAAGTGCGCCGGCCTATTCGCGGCACGGGCTTTGATTTAAGCACGGGCTGCGGCCTCCAAGAGGGAAGAGGGAGAGACATGAGAAGCTATGTATTGACGGTATCCTGCAAATCGACGCGCGGCATCGTTGCGGCGATTTCGAGCTATCTGGCCGACAAAGGCTGCAACATCATCGACTCCAGCCAGTTCGACGACCTCGATACCGGCAGGTTCTTCATGCGCGTCAGCTTCATTTCGGAAGAGGGACTGTCGGGCTCCGCCATCAGCGCCGATTTTGCCGCCGTCGCCGCGCCCTTCGAGATGGATTACGACTTCCACGACA